>CAYLYE010000003.1:56466-71725 GCA_964387325.1 uncultured Planctomycetaceae bacterium | reverse complement strand
GCCCCTGCTCGATTCATGATTACTCGGCCGCGATCGAGTACGCGCAGCGGCTTCGCGAATTGGCCGAACAAGTCAAGGACCGCATGCTCATTGTCATGCGGGTCTATTTCGAGAAGCCGCGCACGACGCTCGGCTGGAAGGGGCTCATCAACGACCCGCATCTGAACGGCACGTTTGATATCGCCGCGGGGTTGCGACTGGCGCGGAAAATCCTGCTCGAGGTCAACGAGCTGGGACTGCCCACCGCGACCGAGATGCTCGAACCGATCACGCCGCAGTACGTGGCCGACCTCGTCACCTGGGCCGCCATCGGCGCGCGCACGACCGAGTCGCAAACGCATCGCCAAATGGCCAGCGGATTGTCGATGCCGGTGGGCTTTAAGAACGGCACCGACGGCAATCTACAAATTGCCTTGGATGCCATGCTCTCGGCCCGTCATCCGCACAGCTTCTTGGGTATCGACACGCAGGGTCGCATCTGTATTGTGAACACGCGCGGCAATACCTGCGGGCACATGATCCTGCGCGGTGGGCGTTCGGGTCCCAACTACAGTGCCGACAACTTGCGAGCCGCGATCGACGGCCTGCGCGCGGCCAAGCTCCCTGACCGAGTCATGGTCGACTGCTCGCACGCCAACGCCGACAAAGATCATCGCAAGCAGGAGATTGTCTGGGACGACGTGATCGCCCAGCGCGTGGCTGGCAACGCTCACATCCTCGGCCTGATGGTGGAAAGCAATTTGCACGAAGGCGCGCAGAAATTGAGCAGCGATCTCAAGCAACTTAAGTATGGCGTCTCGATCACCGACGCCTGCACCGGTTGGGAAGTGACGCGCGGCATGTTCTTGCGGGCTCACGAAGCCCTCGCCGGAGTCATTCCCTTGCCGATCGCCTCTTAAAGATCGAGACCGTGACCCCCGCGGCGGATGCATTATGGCCAGCACGCTGAGCGATTCGGTCACTGCCGCCGCCCCGCTCGAACAGGCCCTCCGTATTCGTGGCTGTCGGGTCCACAACCTCAAGAACGTCAACCTCGACGTCCCCCGCGATCAACTCATCGTCATCACCGGCCCGAGCGGCAGCGGAAAAAGCTCGCTGGCCTTCGACACGATCTTTGCCGAGGGACAGCGACAGTATCTCGAAAGTCTTTCGACCTACGCCCGGCAATTCTTGCAGCAGATGGAACGTCCGGACGTCGATCTGATCGACGGCTTGCAGCCGACCATTGCCATCGACCAACGCATGCTGTCTGCCAATCCGCGCAGCACGGTCGGTACTGTCACCGAGATTTATGATTACCTGCGGCTGTTGTTCGCCCGGGTCGGCGATCCTTATTGCTATCGCTGCGGCGCGCCGATCAGCCAGCAATCGCCGGAACAAGTCGTCGACGCGATTCTTGAGTCGCCGCAGGGAACCAAGCTGATGGTGCTCGCGCCGCTGGTGCGCGGACGCAAGGGGCAACATGAAGACGTGTTCGCCGCAATTCGCAAAGCCGGTCTGGTGCGCGCTCGGGTCGATGGTGTGGTGTACGAACTCGACAACGTTCCGCCACTGGCTCGACAGAAGGCGCATACCATTGAAGCCGTCGTCGATCGCATCATCGTGCGCGACAACATTCGCGCCCGGCTCGCCGAGTCGATCGATCGTGCGCTGGCCCGATCGGGCTCGCTCGTGTCGACGATTACGCTGGCGAGCGGTGCGGGTGAGAGCGACTGGCAACACCGTACCTTCAGCACCGAGTATGCCTGCCCCGAGTGCCAGATCAGCTACGAGGAGTTGCAGCCACGCACCTTTAGCTTCAACAGCCCTTATGGCGCGTGTGACAAATGCGACGGACTCGGCTCACGGACGGCATTCGACCCAGAACTGATTATTCCAGATGCGAGCCTCAAGCTCGACGAGAATGCTCTCGCGCCGTGGCTCACGGCACAAGGGACCCTCGACGCTCGGCGGAAAAAACGTCTCACGGCCCTCGCTGAGGTGGGCCGATTCAAAGTCACGGCGACACTCAACGAGTTGAAACCCAAACAGCGCCATACGCTCTGGGACGGCAGCGGTGACGTTCCCGGCGTGCTCGCGTGGCTTGAGCGCGATTACGAGGCGGCAGCGACCGAAACGGCGCGCGAACACCTCGAAACGTTTCGCGGTCAGATTCCATGTGCCGAGTGCGGCGGAGCACGGTTGCGCGCCGAGGCCCGCAGCGTGCGCGTGGGAGACAAGCGGATTCATGAATTAACCGCGTTGAGTATCGCGGCCACGGCCGAGTTTTTCGCCGCGCTCGAATTTCCTGCCGAACGTCGAGCCATCGCGGCTCCGTTGCTCCGCGAGATTCGCGCCCGACTCAACTTTCTGCTCAAGGTCGGGTTGCCGTACCTGACCCTCGAGCGCAGCGCCGACACGCTGAGCGGAGGTGAGTTGCAACGCATCCGACTGGCCACGGGCATCGGCAGCGGACTGATCGGCACATGCTACGTGCTCGACGAGCCGTCGATTGGCTTGCACCCACGAGACAATCAACGGCTGATCGAGGCGCTCCGCGATTTGCAGCAACTGGGCAACACCGTGATCGTCGTCGAGCATGACGAGGCCGTGATGCGGCAGGCTGACTATCTGTTCGATATGGGCCCCGGGGCGGGCATCCACGGTGGGCAGATCGTCGCCCAGGGGACGCCTGCCGAGGTGCTGTGCAACCCCGACTCGTTGACGGGACAATATCTGTCGGGAGCCTGCTCGATTCCCCTTCCATCGACGCGGCGTGTACACGACAACGAGTGGCAAGGCGTAATTTCCTCGGCCGATGCACCACGCGGCAAGTCGAGCAAACGCAACTCTCCTTTCTCAGAACACGCGGCCTTGCAGTTGCTCGGAGCGCGGCTGCACAACTTACAAGGGGTCGAATTAGCGATCCCACTCGGCGCGTTCACCTGCGTCACCGGCGTGAGCGGGTCAGGCAAGAGCTCGCTGCTCAACGAGACGCTGGCTCGCGCGGTGCGACGACAATTGACTGGCGGCGGGCCCAAGAGTGGCCCCTTCGATCGCCTGTTGGGGCTCGACGCGATCGATAAATTTGTCGAGGTCGATCAGTCACCGATTGGCCGGACGCCACGCTCGAACCCGGCCACGTACACGGGGGTGTTCGACGAGGTGCGCAAGGCCTTTGCCCAAACGCGCGATGCTCGGCTGCGCGGGTACTCGGCGAGCCGCTTTAGTTTCAATGTCGAGGGCGGCCGCTGCGCGGAGTGTCAAGGGCAGGGGCTCCGCAAGATCGAAATGAATTTTCTGCCAGACCTGTACGTCGAGTGCCCCGAGTGTCATGGCGCGCGATTCAACCGCGCGACGCTCGACGTGCGTTATCGAGACAAATCGATTGCCGAGGCACTCGCTCTGAGCGTGGATGCCGCGGCCGAGTTCTTCGAGAACTTTCCGGTCATTCGCCGATTACTCGACAGCCTGCGCGAGGTCGGCCTCGGCTACGTCACGCTCGGCCAATCATGCACGACCCTCTCGGGCGGCGAGGCGCAGCGGATCAAGTTGGCCACCGAACTCGCCCGACTCGACAGTGGACGGACACTGTACCTGCTCGACGAGCCGACGACCGGCTTGCATTTCGACGATATCCGCCGACTGCTCGACGTGCTGCACCGGCTGGTCGATCGTGGCAACACGGTGATCGTGATCGAGCATAACCTGGACGTGATCAAAACGGCCGACTGGCTCGTCGACCTGGGACCCGAAGGGGGCAGCGGCGGCGGGCGGATCGTCGCGCAAGGCACGCCCGAGCGCGTGGCTCAACTCGATAACAACGTCACCGGGATGTTCCTGCGATCGCGACTGCCATCTGCACAATAGACGACGCGCAAGTCGTTGACCTTAACGCAGGAAGAGTGTTTGCCCCGTGGCAATCACTTCGAGCACGACGCCGGCCGATACCATTTCGACGACTTTCACCTCGATGGGCCGAGTGGCGGAAGGCAGGTTGATCGTGTCTCCCACGCGAACAACCATACGACGCTTCTCGTCGACGACGATCATCGCCACGTTGCCGGCGTAACCTTGCAATCGCAGCGGAGGCAACACCGGACCACTGGGCCCCCCCTTGCCACTCATGTTCAGTCGGTTGTACTCGTCCTCCATCCGCTGACTGTTGGCAAACGGGTCACGCTGCAACGGCAACTTGTCGTTCATGCCCTGCGAAGCGACCAACCGACGCTGGCGAATCGGCGCGGGAGGCACCTTGCTCTTGGCGCTGGCCGAGGGGGGCGTGGGGCCAGCCGTGGGAGTGACCGGCGCGCTAGGCTCTTGTGCCGCGGCCAGTGAACCACCCAGCGCAAAGATAAACAGCAACCAGGCCGCTCGCAAACGTGGTGCGCTTACCCAGCATGACGAAGGTATGGGTTGTTGAGCATCATTCATGATTGATCACCGTCCGGCCGTGGCCAATTGGAACACGGCCTGAAAGAACGAAAAGTAAACAAACCCCACCATGCCGCCAATGAGCAGAATCATCACAGGCTCGATCAACGCGCTGAGCCGCTGGATGTACGCCTGCAACTGGCGATCATAAAATTCATTGAGCTCGCCGAGTACCTGAGCGAGCGAACCCGTCCGCTCGCCGACCGCGACGACCTGCGTGAGCAAGCGCGGAATGACCGGTTGCGCCAGACTGCGTGCCAGATCCTGACCGCGGAGGATTTGCTCGCCGGCCTGCTGCACCGCGCCGCTCATCGATCGATTGGCGATCACCGACGCCGCAATCCGCAACGACTCGAGCAGCGTCACGCCGCTGCCCAGCATCATCGAGACACTCTGAGTCAACGTGACCATGCTGCCGGTCGAGATCAACGTGCCGATCACAGGCACGCCCAGCAACGCGCGGTCGATGGCTCGGCGGCCGCCGTCGGTCATGTAGAGCCCGATCGTCGAGCCAATCACCGTGGCGATGACGGCCAAAGCGGTCATGTAGTGCTCCGTGACCACATTCGAGATGTCGACGAGCATCTGCGTCGACCAGGGGAGCGCCACCTGCCGTCGATCAAAGAAGGTGCGGAACTTCGGAATAATGGCGACGACCAAAAACACAGCCACGCCGATCGACGAGATCACGACGATCAACGGATACGTCAGGCCGGTAAGCAGTTTGCGCTGCAATTCGGCCCGCCGCTCCATGTACTGAGCGATCTGTTCCAAAATCCGATCGAGTTCGCCGCTGGCCTCGGCCGTCTCGATCAACTTGATCGTGAACTTGGAGAACTGCCGCTCCTGGAGCATGGCCTGCGAGAAGCTCTTGCCCGACTGAATCCCCTCGCGCAGGTTGTCGATCGTTTTGACAAAGCGGGGCTTGCTCGTCTGATCGCGGGCCACCTCAAGTGCCTGCAACAGCGTGAGGCCCGTGCGCAACATGAGCGCCATTTGCTGAAAGAAGAACACCCGATCGCGTGTACGGACAGGCCACAATCCAGCGAAGTACCGCTTCACGCCGAGCCATGTGTCGGCGAGCGTTCGACCGCCCCGCGCGGCTGCCGCGCCCTGCTGCATCAATCGCACCACGAACAACGATTGGGCGCGCAGCGTAGAACTGACCGAGCGCGGATCGGCTCCCTCGGCGCGGCCCCGGACCTCTTGTCCGCGGTTGTTCAGGGCGACGTATTGATAAACGGGCATATGCGTGGGTTAAGTTTGTTACGTGTTGTGCGTCAGTCGACCACGGTTGCGGTCATGACCTCGTCGACGGTGGTGATCCCTTGCAAAATTTTCTCGATGCCATCGGCGCGGAGCGTGGTGAGTGTGCGTGGCGCGGACTGCTCGATTTGCGATTGCGTGGCTCCTTGACTGATCAGGCGAGCCAACTCCTGATCGATCCACAAAGTCTCGAACAGACCGATGCGGCCAGTGAAACCGGTTCCCAGGCAAGCAGCGCAGCCAGTGGGCTCATAGACTTCGACCGTCGAGTCGGTCAGCCCCAGCAAGGCGAGTTCGCGCTCGGTGGCCAGTCGCGGACGCTTGCAACGCGGGCACAGTCGGCGTACGAGCCGCTGAGCGATGGATGCCACGAGCGAGGCCCCGATCAGAAACGGTTCGCAGCCGATGTCGACCAGCCGCGTGATCGCGCCGCAGGCGGTGTTCGTGTGCAGCGTCGAGAACAACAGATGCCCGGTGAGCGCGGCTTTCATCGCCACGTCGGCCGTTTCCGGATCGCGAATCTCGCCCACCATCATCACGTCCGGGTCATGCCGCAGCAGCGAGCGTAGCGCGCTGGCAAACGAGACCTTGTCGGTCCCGCCGACGTGTACCTGATTGACGCCCGGAATGAGATACTCGATTGGATCTTCGACCGTGATGATGTTCAGGTGCGTCTGATTGATCTCGCTCAGCGCGGAGTACAGGGTCGTGCTCTTACCCGAGCCCGTGGGACCGGTGAGCAGAATAATGCCGTGGGGGCGACGGATGACCTCGCGGAATTTAACAAGTTGCTTCGGTGACATACCGAGCGACTCGAGCGTCAGATCGCCCGCGTTCATGCCCAGCAACCGGAGCGTGGCCCGCTCGCCCCAGCGCGTGGGGACCGTGGCGACGCGGAGGTCGATCTCGACATCGTCGCGCCCCGGCGGGCTGTAACTGAAGCGGCCGTCTTGTGGAGCCCGCTGCTCGGCAATATCGAGATTGGCGAGCACTTTGACGCGCGAGAGCAAACTGTTGCCCAGTTCCGGATCGAGCCCGGTCATAAAGATCCGCAGTCGGCCGTCGATCCGCAGCCGCACGCGTGTGCCGGTCGCCTCGGACTCGATATGAATATCGCTGGCCCGGCGCAGAAAGGCCTCGCGCATGATGCGATCGAGCAGCGACACGGCGTCGATGGCCTCGCCGCCCCCCGTGGCGGCGCGTCCACCGATCAGTGTGAGCACGCGGTCGATGGCCAGTTGCAGCGACTCGGGGTCGCACAGGGCGCTCTGGACGTTCGCGCCCAACGAGCGCTGAATGCTTTCCAAGGTGCCCCGATCGTCGGGGTCGGCCGTCGCCACAAGCACAGTGTTGTCTTGCTGTCGGACGGGCAACACGAGCCGGCGGCGAATGATCGTTTCGCTCACGCGGCGCACCAACTCAGGCTCGGGCAACTCGGCTGCCATGTCGATGTAATCCCAGCCGCGACGGTCGGCCAGCGCGCGATACATGGCCGCCAGTGGGAACCGTCCCTGCAATGTCGCGGTCTCGAGCAGTGACTCGCGCCGTTGCCGCGAGCGGACGCGCAGCGATTCGACCGTGTCGGCATCGATGAGGCCCACACCTACGGCAGCGTCGAGAAGTTCTTGCGGCGTAATCGGCATGTGAGTTTACGTATTTGTGGTTCGGGCGTAGGTCGATGATCGGCCCGGGGTGCCGTTGTTGCCGTCGAAATATCGCATCCGCTCTTCAAACAAGCGTGGGTCGCGTGCCAGCAGCTTGGCGTCGGCCACGTCGACCTTGCCCGAGCGAACCAGATCGACGAGCGCTTGCTCCATGGTTTGCATCCCCTGGCTCATGCCGGCCTCGATCGTCGAGTAGATCTGCTGTGGCTTGCCGCTGCGGATCAGGTGGGCCACGGCGGTCGTGACTTGCAAGATCTCGACGACCGGCACGCGACCACCACCGTCGACCGTGGGGAGCAGCCGCTGAGCGATGACCGCCCGCAACACCATCGAGAGCTGCTGACGTATCGACTGCTGTTCATCGCCCGAGAACACGCCGATGATCCGGTCGAGAGCGCCGACTGCGTCGCCGGTGTGGAGCGTCGAGAAGACGAGGTGTCCGGTCTCAGCAGCCGTGACGGCGGCTTGAATCGTTTCGACGTCTCGCATTTCCCCCACCAGGATCACGTCGGGGTCTTCGCGCAGCGAGGCGCGGACCGCCTGGGCGAAGCTGGGCACGTCGGCGTGCAACTCGCGCTGATGGACCAACGAGCGATGGTTCTGGTGGACATATTCGACCGGGTCTTCGATCGTGACAATGTGACAGGCGCGCGATTGGTTGATCTGATGGATCATCGTGGCGAGCGTGGTCGTCTTGCCGCTGCCGGTCGGCCCCGTGACGAGGATCAGCCCGTCGCGCAGCTCGGCGAGCTGCGCCAATTGCGGTGGTAGCCCCCACTCGCTGAACTCACGGAAGCGGTTTTCCAAGCGGCGAATCGCGACCGCCACGCGACCCCGTTCACGGTACACGTTGATGCGGTACCGCTCGTGAAGTTGTGGCGCGTAGGCGAGGTCGAGCGTCAAATGATCGTCGAACACCGCGCGTTGCCGGGGGAGCATCATGTCATAGGCTAGCTGCTCGACCGCGGCGGCGCTGAGCCGTTCGCTCCCCAATGGTTGCAGACGGCCATGCACGCGCACGAAGGGCATCTCGTCGGCCGAGAGATGCAGATCCGAGGCCTGCACCTGGCGGCACTTTTCGAGCAATTCGTCGAGCAAGCTGGAGTGAACTTCCATCATGGGCCTTATTGCAAGAGCACGAGCGTCGTCCGCAGCGGCGCGTCGTCCTCGGTTGTATCGGGCTCTTCGAGCCGCTCCAGTTCGAAACGCAACACACTTACCCGTTGCGGTAAATCATCGAGAGCGGCAAGAAATTCTCGCTGCGCCGTGAACGAACCTTCGAGCACCAATTTCTGCACCGGGCGGTCGAACTGTTTGAGCAGCAAGCTGTAATCGACAAAAGGCCCAACGACCAGCGGCGGCACCGGCTTGGTCGCAGGAGGGGCAACGGTTGTTGCCGGCGCTGTCGTCGCATTGGGACGTTGTGCTGCGGGCACTTGTGGAGGTGTAGAGGGGGTGGGCGCGGTTGAGGCCGGCGAGGCAACACGGCTGGGCGTCTGCGCCACGAGACTGTAGGGGGCCACCTCGACGATCCGCACCTGATGCAGTCGCGCCAACTCGGCAATCGCCACGTTCTGCGCTTGGCGGGCGATGTCGTTCGAGGCGAACCGTGACTTGGCCACATCGAGCTCACCGCGCCGCGCGTCGCGGATCGCCTCGGCCTCGACTTTCTCTTGCGCCAACTGGACCGGATCGGCATCGACGATCGGGATCGAGCCGCGTGCCTTGACCATCTCGGCGCGCGTTTGTTCGATTTGCGCTTGCGCCGCTTTGACGCGCGCCCACATCGTGAGCCCGAACCGGGTGCTGGGGTTCCAGCGCCACATGCTGTAGCCAGCCACGACCAACGCGGCCAACACGACCACGGTGGTCACCGCCTCGCGATACGATCGAGCACCGGAGATCATGGTTGCCCCCCGTGCTGTGCAACGCGTTGCTGTGGCACCGGTGCGTCGTCACCCTTGAGCGACTTGACCTTGCTGATGTGCGCGTTCGGATGCAGTTCAACTTCCCAGGCGTAGCCATCAAGTTTGAAGCGACCGGTCTTCTCGCTGAGCTTGCGTTTACCGACGCTCAATTCCCAACTGGGCAACCGTCGTCCGACGCGATCGATGAACTGCTCGGCCGATTGGGTGCTGAGCGCCCAACCGGAGATGACAAACTGTTGTTTCTGCTGATTCTCTTCGCGAATTTGATCGACGGCCACATCTTCGTTAATACTCGCGGCGAGCACGTCGAGCAACTGGCGGACAAACGCATTGCGATCGGCCAGATCCCCTTCGATCACTTGCAGAAGGTGCTCATATTCGTTTTTCTGGTCGTTGATCACGACCAGTTCGGCGCGCAATTGCTTGACCGACTCGGCACGAGCTTTTTCCACGTTGCTCTCACCTTGCACGACGGCCAACTCTTGTTGCGCGGCGGCGAGTTGCGCGGTCGATCGGCTGAGCGTTCCGCGCAACGTGATCTCAGAGTACAAGATGAACAGCGCGACGATCAGAGCCGCAGCGGCTTGCACAACTTCCAGGCGTTGCCAGAGCGGCGGGCCAGGGTCCTGCGCCCCGACACCCACGAGCGCGCCTCGCGTGCCGCGCCGCCACTCGCACAGTGCGGCGCCAAGTGGCCCGGCGAGAGCCTCCAGCGGCGGAGCGACAAGCCCTTCGGCAACAACGAACGTCCACGGCTGATGCGGCGCGCGGAGCAAGGCTGACAACTCAGAGACAAAACTCCCCGATGGCACACTCCGCCCGCTGACCCAAAATGCATCGAGCGGGGCGCGGCCGATCAGATCGGCACACAACTCGACCGTCGGGAGTCGACCGGTCGACAGTTGCATGGTTTGCGAATCGATCGCGCCCAGCGACAGTCGCGTGGCACAGATCATGCCCGGCTGCATGTCGATCACCGCCGCGAAGCAGGCCTCGCCCACCTCGACCGCTGCCGTGCTGCTGGCAAGTTGCGGATAAATACTTCGCAACTCGATGCGATGCGCGGCAAAGCGCTGATGCCAGGCGTCGCGCGTGCCGCGATCCATGCCACTGACCAGCCAGCGATACATGCCCGGCTGCTGCGGAAGCTCACCGCTCTGTCCGACCCAGCCGCAAACCAAATCGTCGCTCGACAAGCGAAACTGCTGCTGCAAGCCGAGCGCTCGATCCAGTTGATCGTTCGTGACGAGACCGAGCGAGCGGGCAATCTCGCCAAATCGGGCCACGCCACGTCGCGCGGTACCTGCCCCGCGTGGTTCGCGTAGCTGTTCTTGCTCGGCGAGCACCTCGGCCACCTGCTCGTAGCTCAGAGCGCCGAGCCCGACGAGAATTTCACCGATCGGACGGGCTCCCGACTGAATCGCAACTTGCGGTTCGAGTTCGAGCCGGACAAGCTCGTGCATCTCATCGGCGGCGCGTGGCTTGGCCGGGTTGACTGGCAACGGCACGATGCTCGTGATCACCTCGTGCGTGAGCAGAATGGCGCGGCGCGGCAGCTTGGCGACCCCGAGCGCCGCGAGTGCTTCGTCGAGGGCCGCGTCGGCGGACGTCTGACGTGACTCGGCGAGAGCCTCGATCGCGGCCGACTTCCCTTCGCGCCGCACGACCAGCGCGCGCGTGACGAACCCATCGGTCTCGACGACGAGCAGTCGCGAGTCGAGATTCGGCAGCCAGCGTTGATAAAACGGTTCGTGGGTCATTACTCGATCGTCAGCGTTTCGGTGGCTGAGGCGCGTGGGTAAACATCGATCGTGCGGCCAATCACTTGCGTGGTTGTTGAATTCAGCAGCGGCGCGTCACTGGCCGAAGGTTGCGTGTTGCCGTCGTCCACAAACAGCAGCAGCCAATGCTGCCCGAGCGGGATACGGTCGCTCGTGGTCTCGCCGACGAGCGTGAACGTCGCGGTGGTTGGGGTCGTTGCAGTGCCCTCGGCAATCGTTTGGGCCGTACTCTGGAAACGTCGCCAGCCCGAGGGGGTGAAGACCAGCAGAGCGGCGTTGATATTTGTTTGTTCGCCGAGCGTGTTGCGAACCGTCAGCGTGAGCGAGGGGATCGACCAATCGTCGGCCGAGATCGACACATTCACGTCATTGTCGAGCACGTTGAGCGTCGGCGCGCTGGTGACGACACCATCGGCGCCTAAGCTCGTGATTTGCAGCGGCGAAATGTAGGGTGCGACACTCGTCGCGGACGGCGCGGTCCACAGCCAGCCAAAGTTCAAGGTGTCGTCGGTGACACCGTGGGTACCCCAGCCATCGCGAAACAGGGTCACCATGTTCAGCGTGGTCGATTCTAAATAGCTCGTAACTCCGGCATCGAGCGCGAGATACGGCCCGCGATAACCCTTATACAAGATCGTGCCACTGACGGCGACCGCGTCGGTGTTCGTAGTCGCGTCCCAGCCGTAGGGACCGTAGGCGGTGCCGGGCGAGTCGACCGTCGGATCGAAGAACAACGGCGCGTACGCTTGGAAGCGCGGAATGGTCGTCTGTGCGTCGTTAAGCGTGAGCGTCAATCGCGACACACTCGCGGGCAGTGTCCCCAGGTCGTTCACAAAGCCGCTGTTGATCCGCTGACCGGCACTCGTGAACTGCCGCGGACCAACGATCGCGTCGCGCAGTAAATTCAACCGCCGACTTGTGTCGTCGAACCGCCCTTGCGAATCGACCTTATCGGTAAGCGAGACCGCGCCGAGCGCCACGGCCGACAAGATGAACACGACCAGCAGCATTTCGAGCAGCGTCAGCCCACGACATGTGCGCTCATAGCCAGGCCGTCTCGGCCCGGTCGCCCGACTCGCGCGACAATCGCAAGTTTTTGAGTTCATCGCAGCACCGTGAGGACGAAATCATCCGCCGTGGCAAAGACTCCGTCCGGGCCTGCTCCGATCAGTACACTGTCGTCCGTGGTCGTCGATCCGTTGACGATCATTTGTAGCGCAACATAGGTGGGCGAGGCCGTGTTCATGCCACTGACCCGCGCGGCAAGCAAGTTCATGTACGCCGTGTTTTGCGGGGCATCGATGAACAACAGATACGGTCGCCCCCACGACTCGCCCGGGCTCAACCCCTGCCAGACAAACGAGCCGTCGGCCGTCGGCAAAGCCGGGAACGAGTCGGCCACGCCATACACGGCGCTGATGATCTGCTGGCTGCCGCCGAGAAAATCGCTCACGTTGACCAGCATGTTGCCCGACTGCGACAAGTACGGGCCGTTCCAGCCGCGCCGCGTCACCGGATCCCACGCCGACAGCATATGCCCGCTGCCATCGAGTGGATTCTGAAACAGCATCCAAAAGTTGGCGGGCGAGTGCAGCCAGTCGGCCGAGACCGAGTCGGCGATCGCACCGCCATCGCTGACGCGCTGAAACGGTCCCTGGCCGGGCCAATAACCCGTGTCGCGATTGAACCGGGCCAAGGCCTGTCGCAGTTGCGACATCTCATGCCGACAGATGTGCTGCTGGCTCGTGACATGAGCACCGGAGTAGACCATCGCCGCCATGCCAGCAATCGCGCTGGTGATCAACACCACCAGCAACAATTCCATCAGCGTGAACGCACGTCGAGCCGCCAGTGCCCTGCGGGACACCTTGGGAAGCGACGACAATGAGGTGTTCACGTTGAACATAGGGGGAACCGGTCGCGTTTATGGCGCGGGACTATGAAAGTTGCGAAGGTATTGATTCAAGCTGCGGCCGTCAGGCCCCAGCATGCCCACGAGCTTGGCCTTCTCGGTCGAGGTCGACAACACAGGTACTGCGAACACGGCGAGCGGCCGGGTGTAGTAAAGCGCCGCGCTATCGAGATCCAACGATGGAGCGCTGCGCATCTCGCGACCCACGAGCGTGTTGCGATTGCCCAACCCCAGCACAATGAAGTTGTGATCGGTCAGGTAGGTAGACGAAACACCTAACAGGTTCCAGTCATTCACGAGCACGCTATAGATCGGGTCGGTCGTCGATACCGTCCAGTTCAATACGGCCAACTGAACACTTGAACTCGGAACACCGATCGAACTGTAGGGGGCGACCGGTGTGCTCGTGAACAATGATGTGGCGTCATTCGGGAGCATCGAGGCGATCGAAGTATATCCTTCGACATGGTTGTAATAGGTACGCATCTGGGCGCGCCACAACGCACTGCTCGGATCGGCCATACTGGCATTGACCAACTGTACTACCGGTGACGAGGTCGACTGCATCCGCGTCATCAGCCTGGTAAATAAGCTGCCCGTCGCAGTGGTGCCGGTCGAGTCACTCGCCCCGATGAGCGTGTCCCAGCCGTCGGGATAGTAGCCGTTGTAGGTCCAAAAGCTGTCGATCGTCTTTGTTAAGTCGGTCACGTTCGCCGCCGCGACCGAGGCCTGCGTCCGCTCGGTCGAGTTGGTCACCATCGGAATGACCGCCCCGGCCAGCATGGCCAGAATCGCCACCACGACCAACAACTCCAACAACGTAAAACCACGATGCGAGGCGCGCTTCATGATCTGTCCCCTTGGGAAAAATGCTGACCACCAACAACACGCCACCCCGAGGAGCTCGCAAGAACTCCCCGGGGCGCGTCGCATGAAGATGATAAACGAGGTGCTACGTTCATTTGGTTTGGTAAACATATTCACTGATCTTCTGATCGATGACCTGACCGTGCGGGTTGATCACCGCCTGGAATCGGGCCTTCGTGTACGGCGCGGCGACCGGGCCGAGATTGAACAACAAGATGAACCGGCCGTACTCGTCGCGGTGCTGATCGACCTGGAACGGAGCCTGCGCGAGCGTCACGCTGCTGGCCACCGTCGGATCGTTCGTGCCAATCATCGAACTGTTGTTGCCCAGACCAAACGCCACGAGCACGTCCGTTGGACCCGCCCCCACCAGCCGATTGTGCAGACCGTTATTCAAGCCACTGCTCGGCGTTGCCGGTGTGGCAGTCGTGTCGAGATCGGGCAACCAACGGACCACCGCCGGAGTGTCGGTGCTGCCAAACGTGCCCGGGAAGCCGTAGCCCCCGGTGCCCAACACCGACGGATCGAAGAGCCGGTTCGGGGCGCGTGACGTGCCCACGCCGCCGGTCGCGGTGTTCTGTGTCGCGTCAAGATAGTACAGCGTGTCGATGCCTGCCTCGACGAGCGACGCACTCTGCGCGGCGGTAAGGGTGGCAACCTGCACGTGATCGGCCAAGTGATCGAGCGACAGCAACAGCGCGCCGGTCGTGGGAGCCGCCGTGGCTGTGGCACTGGAGGTGCCCGTGGCGGCGACGAGCGAATCGAGACTGTTGGGGGCCTGCTTGACCACGGTAACGAAGGTCCGCACGGCTTGATCGACGCTGGCCATGCTATTGGCGCTGGTCCCCGCACCGGCCTGGGCTTCCAGACCGTCGTACGCGGCAATCAGTCCGCCGGCGATAATGGCCAAGATCGCGACCACAACGAGCAGTTCCAGTAGGGTGAAGGCGTTTCGTAACGAACGTGAGTTTCTCATCGCAAGCTCCTCCGGGATGGGGTTGAATCATCGCGGGACGACACGTCCCACTGACGGAGGATCTTATACGACCGAATTGTCATTTGCAACTGTATTGCAATAATAATTTTATTGTCTAATGATATTTTGATGTCATTAGGGGGTGTTGGGGGTCCCTTACATTGAACGGGCAAAGGGCGTGCCTCGCCGGGAATTTTGCGTTCCCGGCGAGGCGAGCGTCCCGTTGGGGGTTACTTGCCGTTGTACTCCGCGATCTCTTCGGCCAGCGTCTCACCGTGACCGTCAACCACCGCCTGCAATTTGGCCTTGTGGGGATCAGCAAGCGAGCCAATAGAACCAACATTGTAAAGAAGGATGTACCGGCCATATTCGCCGGGCTTGGCTTTGCCGTATCGCGGCGCAGATGCCAATTGAACAGAACTCGAAATAGGAGTTGTCTGAAGATCCTCCGG
>CAYLYE010000003.1:0-56456 GCA_964387325.1 uncultured Planctomycetaceae bacterium | reverse complement strand
ATCATGGAGGCCAGCATGAGTGAGCGAAACTAGGCTTGAGTTATGCCCCAAACCAAATGCCAACACGATGTCACTTTCATCTGTGCCACTCGTATTCGGATTATCCACGCGGGCGCCAATCAGATAGTTGAGATTCGGCTTCCAACGTAGCAAAGTGGCGCCGTCCCAATTGGAGGTGTCGCCATACATATCGATCTCTTCACTGGCGGCATATGGCGACGAGGCTGCGCCACCAATTTCGTCAAACACACGCTCGGGAGCACCCGGACCCCACGCCGACGAGGCCATGAGCGTCGTCAGCGTCGAGCTTTGCACGAAATGTAAGTGCTTAATGCCAGCCTTGTTAAGAGAGCTAATGAGCCCTGCGTGCGTGGAAGCCGACAACGTCAATGTCTGCAAACGGTCAGTAAGTTCGGAATTCAACAATGACAGCGCAGTCCCAGCATTGCCACTACCCTGAATGAGCGAATCCAAGTGATCCGGGGCCACTCGGTTCACGGTCGTAAAATTCCGCACGGCTTGATCGAGGGCCGCTATATCTCGGGCCGCGACCCCTTCGCCTGCGCGATCTTGCAGACCGTCGTAGCTGGCGATGAGCGCTCCGGCGATAATCGCCAGAATGGCGACGACGACCAACAACTCCAATAACGTAAAACCGCGATTGAGAACCGACTGCTTTTTCATAGCGAACAACTCCTGGACTGGGCGACGCGAGGACCGCGTTGGGGTATCGTGCGTCGCGAGACCGATCGACTGGGCCGATATTGGCCATCGCAGCCTGTCGCACCATGCGACGGGCCACGTCGGGCGGTTCTCGTAATCGCGGTTGGCTGACCGACGACGGTGGGCGGGACGCTGACGGCCGAGAACCGACGGACACCGCGCCTCACTGTTGATATTGAGACGCGATATCAATAAGCCGTATCTTAATCGGTATTTTGGGCAAGTCAACATCTCGACCATCTTTTCGCCACGCTTGTCGAATCGCTCGACAACCCTGCCGCACCCGGTCGTCCTGCCAAGTGCGGAAATCTAGGTAGGTCAGGCACTCCGTGCCTGACGTGATTTACGACCGCCTCGCTTGCGAGTCGCCTGGGGTGCAACTCCAGCGGGGCCAGCCGATTCGCCCTGTCAGGCACGGAGTGCCTGACCTACGGGATGAAAATTCAGGCCAACGTGGTGTCCGGTCGGGAAGCCGTTGCCAGCTTCCCGACCGGGCGACCATTTCCCTTAATTGGCAACAGCGTTAGGACTGTTGGTGTAGCTATTCATGTTGTCCATGATGCTCGTTCCATCTGGTGCAAAGCAGCCCACATACCGGGCCTTGAAATAACCTGCATCGGATGTGCTCGTGATCGTCGTACCGTTCGGCACGGCAAACACCACCAGCGCACGGGCATAGTACTTCGCCGGATCGACCGAGGTGAACAACGGTGTGTCCTGAACCGTATTGCGCTTCAGGCCGGCTTCGTTGCCAAAGCCCACGACGACGAGCGTCCAATTCCATCCCGCTACGTAAGGATTGATCGAAAAGGCCTTGTCCGTGAACAAGACATTATGACCATACGTACCGAATGAACTTGCCGTAATACCTTGTTGGATAATGGCGAACTTTGTGATCGCTGTGGCGTAAGAGGGAGCAGGGTTTGCAACCGTCGATACCGCTTGATAGGTTCGTCCGCTATCACTCGGCGCGCCAGTCCATGCTGCATCTTGAAAGTGCAACCCCGTAATCCCTGCATCGTAGAGGCTTTGCATTTGAGTGTCGGTTAGGGTGCCAGCGATGAGCGTTGTCCCTGCCGTGTCGAGTGGTCCCGTCAGTAATTTCGGATGCAATTTGGTATACAAAGCGCCCGTCGCATCCAAAACACCATCCCAAGCACTAGGTAGGCGCTTGAACTGAGCCTCGTAACGCGATTCCGCCTCGCTAACCGACTTCAGTAGCGCTGCGTTTGCCGCATTGCCAGCCTGCTCGGTCACACCAGTCATCTTCGGCAGCACCAATCCAGCGATAATCGCCAGAATCGCCACCACGACCAACAACTCCAACAACGTAAAACCGCGAACATTTCGCGAGCTTGTAGCGCGCATAAATTCACCTCATCAAAAATAAAAACTATTAGAAAAAACATGAAATCATCCAACCTGCCTCGCTCGGCCGTGTACTGAGACACGACAAAACGAGACACTCGCGCACTCGGTCTTCATGCACCGGCGCGGACGGTTTGCTGGGTAGGTCAGGCACTCCGTGCCTGACACGATCGACGTGTTTTTTTTATTGATACGTCGACCGACAGGATCAACACCCGATCGTCGCTCGCCGAGAGGCAGACACGGCGTGCCTGACCCACGGGAACGAAAGCGTCGAACAAGCTGCGTCACGCGCACGCCCGGTCCGAGACGGACCGGCTAGGTGTCGGTGAGACGCACGTTCAACGCACTCAGGCCGCGATACGTGGCGGCGGGACGGGCGGCAGAAGGTCGGCACTCATGGCCGACTCGTTCAAGAGAAGAGACTGCCAAACACAGGCAACCTCGAAGGCAACATTTACGCGGGGCAACTCGCTTAGCCCGGCGCCGATGGTCATCCACAACGGCAACAACCCTTGACACGCGCGCCAGTGATTGGCCAACACGAACGCCACGGTCGGCTTGGTTTCTCGGGTTGGCCGCGTTTCGCAGCAGACACGCACCTTCTGGCAACAAGCCCGCGGGGCGGGAGTTGACTCGGCCGCATCGAAGAGCACGGCGGGAATTTCCAGCCCGCGCTCGACGTGCCACGCCCGGCGTTGCTCGCGGCTCATGCAGCAGCAGCCTCGGGCACATTGCTCGGCGTTCATGCAGCCGCAGGCGCGATGCTGACACGGGAACGGCTTGTCGCCGGGCTTGCTCGTCAATCGCACCGGCAGCGGAAAGCCCACATTGGCGAGCAAATACGCCATCGCCAGCAACATCACCAGCAGCGAGCGAACTCGCGGCAGCAACAATCGG
This sequence comes from uncultured Planctomycetaceae bacterium, assembly GCA_964387325.1. Lineage (GTDB taxonomy): Bacteria > Planctomycetota > Planctomycetia > Pirellulales > PNKZ01 > CAZZBK01. The sequence goes on along the minus strand of CAYLYE010000003.1, from coordinate 53,465 downwards.
CGGCGGAAAAACGCGGGGCGCATCGCAGTAGCACCGGGGAGGAAAGTGCCGTCGAGTATAAATGCTTTCGCGCGGCGGTCAATGCAAGGGGGAAAAACGCACCCAAAAACCCTTGCCCGCTGGGAGCGGCGATTTCGAGCCGAGTTTTATACAGAATCAACACCCACTCTGACGCGGTAGTACAATCTCAAACCGGCCGATTTTCCCTCCCCAATCGCTGCGAGGAACCCCGCTCATGTCGCGTGCCGCTCGATTCGTCGTGTCCAGCGTATTCACTGGCTGGCTCACGTTGATTGGTTCAGTGTTAATCGCGGCGGAGATTGTCTCGCATCCGCCTGTCCGCCCGCTGCCGCAAGCCAACGATCGGCCGCGCGACGCTTCGCCGGCTAAGTTCGTTGACCCGGTACGAGGTGACGACGCACACGACGGCAGCGAAGCGCGACCGTGGCGCAGCGTGCAAAAAGGGGCCGAGCAACTCGTCGCCGGCGACACGCTCTACCTGCGGGGCGGTGTGTACTACGAGCATGTTGTCGTCACGCGCGGCGGCACACTCGATCGGCCGATCACGATCCGCGCCTACCCAGGCGAGGTGGCTGTGCTCGACGGCGGCTTGCGTGAGTTCGCCGAGCGACCCGATCAATGCTGGGAACCTTGTCCCGACGGAGTGCAAGGGGAGTTCCAGTCTCGCCAGACGTATCCCGGTCTCGGCGGCGATGCCGAGCACGCGAATGTCTTTGGCCTGTTCGCTGATTCGTATCTGCCGCTGCAAGGCTATCTCGCGCATCGCGACCTGCGTAGCGACAACCCCTACTGGAACCTCGACGATAAGCAGTCGAAGAGTCAATCGATCTACTGTGGGCCGGGCATCTACTATGACATTGCCACCGAGCGGATTTACTGCCGACTCGCCCACACCACGCTCAAGTGCCTGGGCAGCGACAACTATCGGGGCGAGACCGACCCGCGCAAAGTGCCACTGGTGATTGCCGGTCATCGCGGCGGAGCGACCCTCACGTTGCGCGGGACCCACGACGTGCGGCTGCAAGACCTCGTCGTGCGTGGCGCGCGCGAGGCCACGCTGAGCGTCGAAGACTCACAGCGCATCTCGCTCGATGGGCTCAGCGTCTACGGCGGATCGGCAGCGGTCCGCGTGCGAGACACGCACGGCCTGCGTATGCAACATTGCGTGTGTCGCGGTCTGGCCGCCCCTTGGACCTTTCGCACGAATTTAAAGTACCGCTCGGTCGAGGCCCGCATCTTTTCTGCCACGGGTTGGGAGCCCACGGGCAACGATAATCGCGATTTTGAGCTGACCCACAACGAGTTCACTGACTGCGTCGATGGCGTCTTCATCGGCAACGTGCAGCACCTGCACTTTTCCTCGAACCTCGTCGACAACGTGAGTGACGACGGTGTGTTTCTCACGGCGGGCACGGGCTTCGATGGCCAGACGCCCGGCGGCGGAGCAACGATCACGAACAATTTGTTTCGCCGCTGCCTGACAACGTTCGCGTTCGGCGTCGGTCACGGGCGGCAGAAGACGATCGCCAGCGGCAAGCAGACGGGCCCCACGGTGACAATCGCCGACAACGTGTTCGATCTGCGGGGGCCGGTGATGTACCATCAGCCCCACTCGGCCGAGGAAGACACGCAGCTGCGCGATTACGGCCGGCTGCTCGGCGATCACGGCAGCCCCGCCTGGGAGCCACTGACCTTCGAGTCGAACACGGTCGTGATGGCCGAGGGACCGTTTCGCGGTGCGGCGTTGCACGGCCTGTCGAGCGCCGTCGCCGCGGGCACGCAGCGCCGGGTGTTCAACAATCTGTTCCTGCAAATGAATGGCGCGCCGGGCACGGCCTGGCCCGAACGTGCGGTGCCGACGATCGACAAGCAAGCCGCGAGCCAGGGCTTCCCGCTGCAACTGTATGCCGATTGGAATGGGCATTGGAGTTTGAACTACGAGGCCGGCGGCGATTTTTTAGCCCGGCTCCGCCAGCCGCGCAAGTACAGCGAGTCAGGGCAAGTCACACCGCCGCCCTGGGGCGAGCACGACCGCTATGAAGATCCGCAGCTGATGCGTGTGCCTACGGATTGGCGCGTGCCGCTCGATGTGCGACTGGCCAAAGATAGTCCCGCCCGGGGCAAAGGGGTGATCGCTTCGGCCACTCAAGGGGTCGGCCCTCACAGTACGAGCCGGAGCGTAGGAGCGCTCGCCGGAGCGTTGCCCGACGAGTCACGTGTCGGCGTGCAAGGACGGTACACGATCGGCGGCGCGCTGGCCGCGACACCAGCGACGGCCCCGTTGCGCGCTCTGACGCCGTGGCGCGAGCCCAGCGAGCCACCCATGCACGCGCGGGGCGCGCTGATCGTGCAAGGCTATCCCGCGTTCGATGCCGAGATTTGGGCCTACGTGCTCCGCAAGCAACATGCCCCCGTCGAACTGGTCGAGAAAACCTGGGTCAAGCCCGGCGAGTTCAAACCGTATCAGGTCGTCGCCCTGCTGGGGGATTTCAAGCGCGCCAAGATCGAGCCCAACACGTTCGACGCCGCGGAGATCAAAGCCCTGCGAGCGTATTGCGAGGCCGGCGGCACACTTGTGGTCGGCCGAGGCAACGGCGCGCTGTTCACTCAAACGGCCGGTCGCGAGTGGTGGATCGAGGTCACGGGTGGCGGACGGCTCGAGCGCGATCCGATCGTCGAGCTCAAACAGCCGCAACACGCTTGGCTCAAGCACTTGGCGAGCAACGTCGAACGCCCCTGGCTCAATACCAAGGTGCATCAATTGCTGCCGGCCGTCAAAGGCGAGTCGCTCATCGGCTCGCGCGGCGGGTCGAGCCTGTGGCGAGCGCGTGTCGGCGCCGGACAGGTGATCTACCTCGGCTGGGACGTCGCCAGTTCGTTGCCCAACGGCCGACTCAAATCGGCCGTCGAGCAGGAGGACCGCCTCGAGGAGCAAGTCGCGATCATCGACCAAATCTGCCGCGAGATTTTCGCAACGGTAAGATGACCGAACGAAGACAAGGTATAATTACTCGGGGAAGACAAGGGACGAAGCATGGGCAAAATTGACAAAATACTCGAAAAAGTCCTGCGCGGATTTTCTGATACGAATATCCGGTTTGCCGATTTATGTTCGTTACTGATGCATTTCGGGTTTGACGAGCGCATTCGCGGTGACCACCATATCTTTACGAGATACGATGTCGTAGAGATCATCAATGTCCAACCTCGTGGCAACTTGGCCAAGCCTTATCAAGTAAAACAAGTTCGTGGACTCATTTTGGCGTACAAGCTGGCCGTAGACCCTGACTCGGAGCAAGACGATGTCGAATAATGTTCGTTACGAGATCATCTTGTATTGGAGCACGGCGGATCAGGCGTTCATTGCCGAGGTACCGGAGCTAGCCGGCTGTATGGCCGACGGAGCCACGTATCAGGAAGCGCTCGCTAACGCGGAGACTGTCATTCAGCAATGGATCGAGACCGCGCAGCAATTGGGTCGGCCGATCCCTGAGCCCCGAGGCAAATTGATGTTCGCCTGATAGACCAACGCTCTCGCCCCTGTCTCACAGCAGATCGCGGAGGCTGCGGAGGCCGACGGCCTCGCGCGTGGCAAAGGGCTCGCCGTAACGTGCGTTGATCGACCAGCCCCAGTAAGCCGCCTGCTCTTCGAGCCGGTCGACAAATGTCGGCGGCGTCAAATCGCGCCCCGTGATGAACTGGCTCTGATAACACTCGATCGCCTGGCGTTTTCGCTGCCAGTACGGTGAGATATCGAGCACAAACGCCGGCTGAGCCACGACCCGTAGGTGGACACAGTAGTAATAGATGATGCCCTGCGGGTGATGCGGTTCGCCCGGTAGATCGGTTTTCGTGAGCTTCGACCAAAACCGGGCCGCCTCGATCAGCTCCGTCGCCGCGACATGATCCGGATGAGCATCGACCCAGTAGGGGGCAAAGAGCCAGCGCGGTCGGACTCGACGGAAGACGCTGGCCAGCGCGGCACGCGCTTCGAGCGTGGCTTGCAAAGCGCGGTTGGGGAGCCCCAGATTCTCGCGCCAAGCGAGGCCGAGCACTTGAGTCGCCGCGGCTGTTTCTGCGGCGCGAATCTCAGGAGAACCGAAGGGTGTCGGCTCGCCGTTGGTCAAATCGAGCACGCCGACACGCAAGCCATCGTCGTGCATCTTGAGGATCGCGCCCCCCATGCCCAACTCGGCGTCGTCAGGGTGCGGCGCGATGACGAGGACATCCAACATCAGTGTCTCGCTGTTCTCAATGAGGTGGTCTTGCTCATGCGATCAGGCTTGCTGAGCGACGAGTCGTTGATCGAAAAGTTGCCGCAGGGTTTGGGTCAGCGCGGTGGCGAATCGCGGGCCGTCACACAATGGCGAGGCCGCGACTCGATCACGTTGCTCGGCCCGCCGCGCGGCAAGCCGGGGCAGATCACTTGCCCAACGCACCGTGCATTCTACATACTGCTCGACGCTCGTGGCGACCATGTCGGTCAAGCCGGCCGCGCTGAGATAGCTCAGTCCATGCCGGCTGGCGAATGTTTCACCCGGCAGGGTGACGACCGGCACACCCATCCACAGCGCCTCGCAAGTCGTCATGCCACCGCTGAACGGGAACGGGTCAAGAGCCAGGTCGATCTCATGATACGCGGCCAGATATTCGCCGTACGGAGATTTTCCGGCGAAGTCGAGCCGCCCCAGGTCGACCCCGTGGCTGGCAAAACCGCGCCGCACTCGGTCGAGCGCCGAAGGCTCGAGTAGACCGCCGTACTTGAGTTTCAGCCGCGCGGTCGGCAGCCGCCGCAGAATTTCTGACCACGCCGTGATGACCCCTTCGTTGATTTTACAGGGATTATTGCAGCAACCCAGCGTGATGAAACCGTTGCGGAGCGCGGGCAACGTATTGACCGAAGGCGCTTCGCTCGGTGGATCGAAACACAGATAACTATCCGGGAGCCGCACGACTCGTTCGCAGTAAAACGATTCATACTCGCTGGGAATCGTGTGTCGATCGGCAAGAATGTAGTCGATGGCTGACAGGCCGGTCGTGCCTTCATAGCCCAAATACGAGATCTGAATCGGGCTGGGGCGCCGAGCCATCACGAGCAGTCGATTGCTGGCCGTGTGTCCGGTAAGATCGATGAGCATATCGAGCCGATCGGCGCGGATGCGCTCGGCGACTTGTGCGTCGTTCATACCGGCGATCTCGCGCCATGAGGTGGCCGCGGAGTGAAATCGTGCGGTCAGTTCATCGGCCACGCGGCGATCGTTGTAGCACACCAGCTCGATCTGCGCGCGATCGAGGTGCTCGACGCCACGGATCAGCAGCCGACCTACTGGGTGTGTTCCGAAGTCGGGCGAGATGAGGCCCAGTCGCAATGGACGATTGTCAAGCCGCGTGAGCTGAACGGCCGGCGCAGCCTTGGTGAGCGCCGCGGCAAAACGCTGTTCGTACTCAGCATGGGCCGAGGCGAGCTGAGCCAGGGTGACGCGGGGATGGTACTGGAGCGCGTAGAGGTAGTTGCTCAGCGCGGAGGAGAAATTCGGCGAGACTTCGAGCGCGCGGCGGTAACAAGGCAGCGCGGCGTCGATTTGTCCGAGCTGACGCAGGATCACCCCTAGGTTGTCATGGGCTGCGGCGAGTCGCGGGTTGAGTTCGATCGCCCGGCGAAAGCAGGCCACCGACTCGTCATGCTTTTTGATGCCTTGCAAGGCGACGCCGAGTGCCAAGTGCCCCTCGGCGAGCTGGGGTTGCAACTGGATCGCGCGGCGAGCGTGTAGTGCCGCCTCTTCGTAACGCGAGAGCGACAAGAGCGCCCCGCCCAGGTTGGCATGCGTCGAGGCATGATCGGGAATGGCCGCTAAGGTCTTGCGAAAGTACTCGATCGCCTCGGGGATTTTACCTTGCAATTGCCGCGCGACGCCGATGTTCGCATAAGCCTCGACCAGCGACGGTTGTAGCCGCAAGGCGGTCTGATACGCGTCGACTGCCGCGTCGAAGCGACCTTGCAGTTGATAGGTCAGCCCGAGGTTGCAGTGGGCAGCGGCATGTTGCGGTTGCAATTGCAACGCCTGACAGTAGCCCGCCACGGCTGCGTCGAGTTGCCCTTGCTGGCGAAACACGTCGGCCAAGTTGACGTGAGCCTCGGCATACGTCGGTTGCAACTCGAGGGCCTTGCGCAGCGAGGCGCTGGCGGCCGGAAGTTGCCCCAGGTTCATGTAAACTAGCGCCAGATTGCGATGCACCTCGGCCACGCTGGAGTCGAGCGACACGCTGCGCTGCATGTGCTCGGCGGCCGCGGCGGCGGCGCCTTGCTGCAGGGCGACCACGCCCAACAAATGCCACAGCGAGGCATTACTCGGCTCGGCGGCGAGCAGTTGGCGATACCCGGCCTCGGCGGCGGACAATCGTCCGCCGCGATGGTGTTCGAACGCGGTGGCCAGCGTGGATGGGGAAGTGTTCACGCGCTGATTGTAACGTCAGAAGCGAATCTCAATCGAGCCAGAATCAACACCAAATCGAGCCGGGGGCGTGAGCCCGCGGAGATCGTGGCGATTGACAGGGCTAACTTATCCGGGGGCTCACGCCCCCGGCTCGGAAAGATTGGCTCGGAGCGATTTCTGCGTATCGAGTAGGAAAGTGTTACCGCGGCACGAACACGTTGGGAGCGCCGGCCGTGTCCTGACCTTGGAGGTTTTCTTGCTCTTGATAGATCCGCTCGAAGAAGCGGTTATCCATCGTGTTGCGTGGGTCCAAGCCCCAACGGTTGATCATTTCCTGCTGCTGAGGAATGTGGATCACGTTATACGGCCGGTAGTAGTAATAGCCGTGGGCGTTCGGAAAGTACGGATAGTGTTGCGGCATGTCGCCGGGGCTGTGCCAGAACGGGACATACCAGCCGCGGACCAAGGGGGTTCGGTTCATGGGTCCATACGGATAACCGCCGCCGTAGCCGCCACCGCCCCCCGCGCCACAACCGCTGTTACAGTCGCCACCCGAGGCGCCCGCGCTCATGTCGGCTGTCGGAGGAGCTGGCGGTGGGACCGGAGCCGAGGCCGGAGGTTGCCAGCCGGCTGGGGTCGGTTGTCCGTACCCGACTTGCGAGGCGACGCGCAGGTTCTGATTCGGACGCGCGTTGGTGGGCGCGTGCTGAGCCATCTGCGGCTTGTTCGCCCCGCTGACCGCGGGCAGGCGCGTCGACGTGGCCTGAGCGACCCGAACGTTTTTGCGCGATTGCGGGTATTGCGATCGCGTCGCGGCACCGTATTGCACCGGTGTGACGTTCTGCGTCGCCGGTTGGAAGCCAACGGGGGCCGATGGATTGGGGTACTGCGCCATCGCGCTACTGGTTGTGAGCAGCGCCAGGGCTACCGCCCGCGTCAGAGGCTTGTTCATCGCCGAGCATCCTTGTGCGTCAGACTGGTCGAACCCGCGAGTGCTGCATCCGTCGCAGACTTGAGGTCACGGGGCACGCCTGTGCCCGAGTCGGGTTCGTCGCAATGAGCATCGTCGCAATGCTGTCACTAATTTGAGTTCGCGCGCCCTCTCACGGCATGATAGCTACGATCGGGCGATCAACTATCTTGAGCATCGTGCGACTGACAGTCACGCTCGACACGAACGGTCGTCTTGGCAGAATCGTTACAGTCGTTGAGGGCGTTGCAGGCTACTCGCGACAATCGGCAAAGGCCTGCTCGAGTGCTAGTCGCGCTTCGCGGGCCTTGCTGCCGGCGACGATCACGTTCACCCGCACCTCGCTGGTATTGCTCATCTCGACATTGATGAGAGCGTCGGCGAGCGAGCGGAACATGCGAATGGCGACCCCGGTGTGACTCCGCATACCGATACCCGAGACCGAGAGCTTGGCGACTTCGTTCAGAGTGGTGACCGGTCCGCAGTTGAACTGGGCGGCCAATTGCTCGGCCACCTTGACGGCCTTGGCGCGGTCGGTTCGCGGCACGGTGAAGCTGAGGTTGGCGCGGCCGTCACGGCCGAAGCTCTGCACGATCATGTCGACGAAAATGCCCCCCGCGGCGATTTGCTCGAACACCTGAGCCGCCACGCCGGGGGTGTCAGGCACGCGGGCAATCGTCACGCTGGCCTGGCTCTCATCGAGTTCAACATCCTCGACCGTCAGGTCTTCCATTCCTTGCAGGCGACGGACCACCGCGGCGGGGTCCTTTTGACGACTCGCACTCGACGAGGCCGCTGGCGCATTGGTCGCGGCCGGGGGAACGTCAAGTTGAAACGCCTTGTGGACCGTGCGGAGGGCTTCGAGTCCTTGCTCGCGCGAGACCAGCACCGAGATTTTAATCTCGCTCGTGGTGATCATCTGGATGTTCACGCCCGCGGTGGCCAGTGAGCGGAACATCTTCTCTGCCACACCGGTTTGCTCAGCCATGCCGAGGCCCACGACCGAAACCTTCGAGACATTGTCGTCGTGCGTGACCCCTTCGGCGCCGAGTTCGTCGGCCGCCTCTTGGGCCGCTTGCAAGGTTTCTCGCAGGTCGTCCTTGAGCACAGTGAACGAGATGTCGGCCCGTTCGTCGGCCCCGACGTTTTGCACAATCATATCGACCGAGACGTTGCGGCCGGCGATTTTCGAGAACAGCGTATGACTCGCGCCGGGCTTGTCGGGCACGCCGAGCACGGTGACTCGGGCTTCGCTTTTGACGAGCGTGGCGCCGCAGACCGCCGCGCCCGCAACCTCGGCGTCGATGACGATCATCGAGCCAGGAATGTCGGTGAAGCTGCTCCGCACATGGATCGGCACATCGAACTTCTTGGCGAACTCGATCGAGCGGCTGTGCATCACCCCCGCGCCCAGGCTGGCCAGTTCGAGCATTTCGTCGTAGCTGATTTGCTTGACCTTGCGAGCCTCAGCGACGATGCGTGGATCGGTCGTGTAGACGCCGTCGACATCGGTATAGATTTCGCAGGCGTCAGCGCCGAGCACGGCCGCGAGAGCGACTGCCGTGGTGTCGCTGCCGCCGCGGCCCAGGGTGGTGATATTGAAGTCTTGATCGATACCCTGAAAGCCGGCCGCGATGACGATTTTACCTTCATCGAGGGCTTTTTTCATGCGATCGGCCGAGATCGACTGGATCCGCGCCTTGCCGTGGACATTATTCGTGCGGATGCCAATCTGCGCGCCCGTGAGACTGATCGCTTTGCAGCCCAGCGATTCGATCGCCATCGCCACGAGCGCGACGCTCACTTGCTCGCCGGTCGAGAGAAGCATATCCATCTCGCGGGCCGGCGGGGTGTCAGTGATCTTCTCGGCCAACTCGATCAGTTCGTCGGTGTGGTGCCCCATGGCGCTGACGACCATGACGACTTGATGTCCCTGTTGATGGGTGCGGATGGCTTTGCGAGCCGCGGCGAGGATTTTCTCGGGGGTGGCAACACTGGTGCCGCCAAACTTTTGCACAATGAGGGACATGATGCGGGCGTTTCTCACAACGACAGGCGTATTTGAGGGAAACCGACCATTATAGTCCGCCGAGCGTGCAAGCCAACGGGGCGAAAACCGCCTAAAAACCGCTCAATATTCGACCCGATCGACCATTTAGCGCCGGCGACGGCGAATCACATAAACAACCACTCCCGCGAACAACATGAGAATCGCTATCCTGCTCCAATGAATCTCGACATAGAAGTCGTGAACAAAAATGTCACTGGGCATGGGTCATAACCTCGCCTAAGACGAGCGAATTGCCATGAGGACCGTCGTGCGGATGAAATCGCTGAGCCCCTCGAAACCACGGCTCCGGGCGGCTAACTCGAAGCTTTGCTTCTCGTCGGTCGAAAGTCGCACGTTCACCTGCTCGCCACGTGTTCCGGCCGAGGCGGGAGCCGGAGGCCGCTGACCTTTTTCAAGCAAGTGAGCCACATGCGCAACCAAGCCTGCGCGGGTATTTTTCACGGCCTTCTCGGCAGTCGGGCCGTCGCCAAACGTCAACGGCAACTCGAGGCCCCGTCCAAACCAATGTCCTTCCTCCTGCCAGAGGACGACCTGATACAGCTCGGCGATCTCGCGTGCCTGGGCCAGAACCGCTGCCGCAAAGGGGCGATCAAGCTCCTTGGAGGGTTTTTTCGATTTTGCGCACATAAGCGTATTTGACCTTTCCGTGATGCACGGGCACCACGATGTTTTCAACTCCCGGCTTCTCAAAGATGTGATGCGACCCGGTGACGCGATCAAGCGTATAGCCCGCGTCTTGAAGCATTTTCTTGACTTCGGCGAATCGGCGCTCGCTCGGCATATGTATATTTAAGGTTATACACGTTGGCGTGTCAAGTTTTTTCTGGCCGCCGTGAGGATTGGGACCCACCCGACGAGTATCGCTTGAGCCTGTACGAGTCTCGTGGTACACACGGCATCTGCCTGCTACCGTCCCCAGCGAGGAGTCTCTCGGTCATGCGCATCGCCATCGGCCAGTTGTCGCAAGAGTCGAATACGTTTAACCCCCTGCCGACGACACGCGCCAATTTCGAGAACTTTGGCGTCGTGCGGGGCGCGGAACTGCTTGAACAAATGGCCAACACGAATGAGCCCGGCGGGTTCATTCAGTCGCTCCTCAAGTGGCCCAATCAGCCGGAAATCGTGCCGCTGGTGCGTTTCATGGCCTGGCCCAGTGGTCGAGCAACGGCCGACACGTTCGCCTGGGTCCGCGACGAGATGACGAGTGCCTTGCGCGCTGCGGGACGGGTCGACGGCATGCTGTTGTCCTTGCACGGAGCGATGGTCTCGGACGCGACGATGGATGTCGAAGGAGAAATGCTCCGCGCGGTGCGCGATGTGCTCGGGCCCGACGTGCCGCTGGTGGCCACGCTCGATTTACACGCCAATGTGACGCAAAAAATGATCGACTGCGCCGATGCCCTGGTGCTGTTTCACACCGCGCCGCACATCGACGTGTTTGAAACGGGCGAGCGTGGGGCTCGGGTTTTGCAGCGTATTTTGCTCGATGGCTGCCGACCGACGATGGCCTGGTGCAAGATACCCATGGTCGTGCCGGCCGAGCGCGCTAACACCCAAAATCCACAGAGCGTCAGCTATCGATATCGTGAACATGCGCAGCGATTGGAACAGGATCCGCGATTTTTGGCGGCTGGGCTGGCCACTGTGCAACCGTGGCTCGACATTGCCCAACTGGGAACCGCCGTGGTCGTGGTCACCGATAACGATCAGGCACTTGCCCAGCGCGAAGCCGATGAACTGGCGCGCGATGTCTGGGCGCATCGCCGCGAGTATCTGCCCGAGCTGACCGAGATCGACGAGGCGGTGAAGATTGCGCATGACACGCCCGGCCTCGTGGTCATTAGTGACTCGGCAGATGCGACGACATCGGGCGCGCCGGGGGACAGCAATTTGGTCCTGCGCGAGATGCTGCGCTATGACTGGCCGGAGATGGCACTGGTGACACTGGTCGCGCCCGAGGTCGTCGAGCAAGCACGGCTGACCGGAGTGGGGAATACGATGTTGGCGGTGCTTGGCGGTCGTCTCGATGCGATGTTTTCACACCCGCTCACGGCGCGTGTTGTCGTCGAACGATTGTTCGAGGCTCGATTTACGATCAGTGGGCATTTGGCCCGCAATCTACCAATTAACATGGGGGAGTCTGCGGTGCTCAGTATCGGTGGCATTCGGGTCATCGTCACGTCTCGAAGCGGCCCTCACTTTGCGCCAGAGTTGTTCCACTCGGCAGGAGTAGATCCGTTCGCTGCCAAGTTGCTGGTAGCCAAGAGTCCTTGCGGATTTCGGGCGGCTTACGAGTCGATGGCCAGCCGTGTTTTAATCGCCCGAGGACGGGGTTGTGCCGCCTCGGATTTCTGGAATTTGCCTTTCCGGCAGATTCAACGGCCACTCTGGCCGTGGGACGAAAGTCTTTTCTGGAATATTACTTAGGCGCATGGAATCGCCGGCAATTGACTCCGTAGCATGACCTCGCTTTCTGGGTGCGAGGTCCATTTAGACCGATCGATCCGGTCGTTCCTAAATATCAATATGGGATATTTGGGTGAATTAGATTGACTTTAAATATCGGTCTATGCAGTATGGGAAATACGGGTTGAGTTGGTTGTTTGAGATGTGAGTGAAAGTCTTAATAACCGGTTTGAGCCCTGGATTCCAGATTGTCGGTCCAAGATGGACCCGATCGGGAGTCCGCCTTGCAGAGGTATCCCCGGCTTGCGCGAACAGGTTTGGGATTTTTTATTTCGTGTGTACCCATAGAGAAGAGAGGTTTTGTCATGCGTCGTGAATTCTTGCGTTTGTGGAAAGAAGAAGCCGGTGCGATCGTTTCGGCTGAGATCATGTTGGTGATGACCATCCTGGTCTTGGGCGTTGTCGTCGGTCTGAAGAGCGTTCGTGACTCGGTGGTAACCGAGTTGGCCGACGTGGCTCAGGCGATCGCGAATGTGGATCAAAGTTACTTCTACAGTGCGACCAGTGGACACCATGCGTTTACGGCCGGTGCGTACTTCAACGACCTGCCGGACTTCTGCGACACGGCCCAAGGCCCGTCGTGTGCTCAGGAGTCGAAGTGCGTGACGATTTGCAGCGCGGCGTTGCACCCGACGGGTGCCAATGCTGACGGCAACTAGTAGCCCCGGAGGATCACCGCTGACCGCGCGATGCATGTCGCGCGGTCAGGCGGTTGAACTCGACCGGCGGGCACGGCTGCCGTGAAACGTGACTCCCGCCCCAGCCGGTCACGTGTGTTGCGTGTAACTGGATCAAAAAACTACTGAAGTAACAGGGTCTTTGACATGTTTAAGCGATTGTGGTCGGAAGAGACCGGCGCCATCGTCTCGGCCGAGATCATGCTGATTATGAGCATTCTCGTGCTGGGCGTGACCGTGGGTCTCAAGAGTGTGCGTGATGCAGTGGTCACTGAGTTGGCCGACGTCGCACAGGCTTTGGCGAATGTCGACCAGAGCGTGTACGTCAGCGCGACCAGCGGTCACCATGCGTTCACCGGTGGAATTTATTTCAACGACTTGCCGGACTTTTGCGATACCGATGATCAGAACTTCGCGGGTCAGCAGTCGAAGTGTGTGGTGATTTGCGCCTCGGCGCTGCACCCGACGGGTCCGAGCGCGGATGGTGGATCGTAACCGTCGAGAGAACGGTGTGCGGTTCACTGCGAGCAAGTGGAATCCGATGTGAATCGACGAGTTCAGTCCCTGGGGTAGGCATGACCTGCCCCAGGGGCGAACGAGTCGCGTGTCGAGGCGGAAGCAGTTGCCAATCTCACGGAACAGGGTTGGCCTAACAGAGGAAAAACCGCTGGTCGTCGTGTGCGTCCATGTGGGCGTACAGCCAGCGTTTTCGCGTGGATCATGAAATAGGAGAGAGATTCATGATTAAGCGTTTATGGAGTGAGGAAACGGGTGCCGTCGTTTCCGCCGAGATTATGCTCATTATGAGCATTCTCGTATTGGGCGTCGTGGTTGGTCTGAAGAGTGTTCGCGATTCGGTTGTGACCGAGTTGGCTGACTTGGCTCAGGCGCTGTCGAATGTCGATCAATCGATCTACTACAGCGGCACCTCGGGTCACCATGCCAACACGGGCGGCGCGTTCTTCAACGACCTGCCGGACTTCTGCGACGAGGCGGCTGGCCAAGCCGCGGGTACGCAGGAATCGAAGTGCGTGGTCATTTGTGCGTCGGCTCTGCACCCGAACGGTGCTGGTGCTGACGGATCGTAATGCCCTCCCGATCAGGGAACATTGCGTGCGAGTTTTGTTGAATACGAGGTTTTTTTGCGGAGTCATTGTCGACCTAGCGGCCAAAGTGTTCAACGTGTGGTTTCTTTTTCGTGAAAAGGAGAGAGTTTCATGATTAAGCGTTTGTGGAATGAAGAAGTCGGTGCCATCGTTTCGGCTGAGATCATGTTGGTCATGACCATCCTGGTCCTCGGCGTTGTGGTCGGTTTGAAGAGCGTCCGTGACTCGGTTGTGACCGAGTTGGCCGACGTCGCTCAAGCGATCGCCAATGTCGATCAGTCGATTTTCTACAGTGGCACCAGCGGTCACCATGCCAACACGGCCGGCGCTTTCTTTAGCGACCTGCCCGACTTCTGCGACACCACTCCGGGCCTGCTCTGCGTGCAGGAATCGAAGTGCGTGACGATTTGCAGCTCGGCCTTGCACCCGAACGGTGCCGGTGCTGACGGATCGTAAGATCGCACTAAGCGATTTGCGAACACCGCCGGGAGCGGCGATCACCTCAATGCTCCCGGCCATTTACAACCGCTTGAACCGTATCGCTTGAATGATTTTCAAGCCTCGGTTCGACAACGAATCACGTGATACCGAGCGATTGCAAGGTGTCACGTCGAGAGACGCTGGGAAACTCTCGTGAAAAAATGACCAATGAATATCCTCGCGATTTTGAAAGCGGGGCCGGTCCATTGCGAGGTCATTTGTTGACCTCAACCGGCAAGACCCGAGAGAGAAGAAAACTTGCTTTGGAGAGAGAGCCATGATGAAGCGTTTGTGGAATGAAGAAGTCGGTGCCATCGTTTCGGCTGAGATCATGTTGGTCATGACCATCCTGGTCCTCGGCGTTGTGGTCGGTTTGAAGAGCGTCCGTGACTCGGTTGTGACCGAGTTGGCTGACGTCGCTCAAGCGATCGCCAATGTCGATCAGTCGATCTACTACAGCGGCACCAGCGGCCACCATGCCAACACGGCTGGCGCTTTCTTTAGCGACCTGCCCGACTTCTGCGACGGCGCGATTGCCAATCAAGCCCTGCAAGAGTCGAAGTGCGTGACGATTTGCAACTCGGCCTTGCACCCGAACGGTGCTGGTGCTGACGGATCGTAAGCGATCGAATGAGCTGCGATTTGTCGCAGCAGCTCGAAGCGATTCGCTGAGGAAACGAGCGGGTCATTCGAGCCATGATGAGTACACACGAGGACAGGGAACCAAGGATTGGTTCCCTGTTTCGTTTTCTATGATGCTCGCCCGTCTCAGCGAGTTCAAAACCCAGCCGGAGACAGGGGCACATCAGCCGATTCACGGCTTGCTATCAAAGCCAGTGACCGTTCGTTCATGGCAGATTTGAAACGGCTGAAACAAACCGCGTCCGGTCGACCTCATCAGCCACGATTTGCCTTCGTGAGAGAAAACAAGAAAAACAGCCTTTTGAACGCTCGTTAACCACCCATTAGATCTAGTTTCAACTCCCAATATCGCCTCGATCGACGCTCGATTAAATGTCTACAAGTCGCATGAAAATATTGCCTTACGGCGTTTTTTTGGCGACGTCGAAAAATAAAATGACATTTTCTTAATCTATCCATTTTCGTCGATTTTTTATTGCAATGCCGAGTGCGGATTCGGTAGACTCCGAGCCGATCATCTTTAGGGTGGAATCAATCCACCCTGTTGGCGGATACGTGTGTTGTGTGCGCTGGGCGGTTCTTTTAAGTACACTCATTCGGAATACTGGAGTGCAGGAATGCTCTTCGAACGTTGGTGGCGGAATCGTGCGCTGTTGAATCGGCTCACGACAAAACGTGTCAAGCATCAAAAACCTTCACGCCGTCTGGGGCTCGAGTATCTCGAAACGCGCTGGATGCTCGATGCGGATCCGTTGCAACCCTTGCCGGATCCGGGTGGCTCGACAATACAAACCACCTCGGCGGTGGATACGACCAGCCAGCTCACCGGAACCACGGTGAGTACGGTTGGTCAAACCGTCAGCTACACCGCCACTGTTTCGACTTCAACCGGCAAGGCAGATAGCGGTACGGTCTCGTTCTTTGACGGATCGACACTGCTCGGCACAGCCGATGTCGACAGCACGGGGGTCGCCTCGTTCTCAACCGCCCTAACAAGCAAAGGCGCACATGTTATTAGTGCCGCCTATGGTGGCAACGCGACGTACAATGCGAGCACATCCAGCTCGATTAACCTCACGCTCTCCGGTCTCAGTAGCAGCTTGGGGTTAAGCTACTCCACGCCGCTGGCCAATCAGCCACTCACAATCAACGCGCGCATTTCCGGCACCGTGCTGAGCAACACACCACGCTCCGGTACGCTCACGTTGCTCGACGTGACCAGCAACACCACGCTGGCGACGGTTGATCTTGCGCAATCATCTCCCAGCACCACCGGCTACTACGCACTGCAAGTTGCGGGCGGGCTCCCCAAGGGTCCTTACACGCTTAAGGTGAGCTACTCGGGCGATTCAACCTATAACACAGCCTCGTCGAGCCTCTCGCTGAATATCCTCAACGATGGCCTGTCGATGTCGTACCCCACGACCGCCCTCACGGGACAAGCCTACACCGCGAAGGTCACGATCACGGGAACGCTCGATCCTTTGAATCCGCGTACGGGCACCTTATCGTTGATCGAAGGGACCACGACGCTGGCCAGCATTGATGTAGCCAGTGTTACCCCTGCCACCAATGGCAGTTATTCATTGACGGTGGCCGGTGGTCTCTCGCTGGGGGCTCACAACCTCAAGGTCAGCTACAGCGGCGACGCCAATTACACGCCCGTCTCGGCTATTCTGGCCAAGGTCACGGCGGTCGACAGTATTAACACGACGACATCACTCAGCGGCGCGACTTCGGTCTCGCTCGGTCAATCGCCCACGTACACCGCTTACGTGTCGGCCTCCGGCTTGACCGTCTCGGGCGGTAGCGTCACGTTCTTCGATGGCACGACGCAACTGGGAGTCGTCGCATTGAGCGCGACGGGATCGGCCGCATACCAGGCGTCGGGGTTAACCGTCGGCAGTCATGCGATTCGTGCCGTCTATAGCGGCACCTTGGGTGGTGGTAACTCGGGTTTCAACACCAGCACCTCCAACACGCTCAACGTCACGATCCAAGGTGTCACGACTTCGGTCTCCAGCTACTGGTCGACGCCACTGGCCGGGGTGTCGCTCACGATCAACTCCAGGATCAACGGTTCGAGCCTGACCAACACGCCGCGCACCGGCACGCTGACGTTGGTTGACAAAGACAACGCGGTGCTCGCCTCGGTCAATGTCGCCACGGCGGCGCCCAATTCCTATGGCTATTTTGCCCTGACCGTTCCCGCCGGCCTGCCAGCCGGATCGAACGTGCTCAAGGTCATCTACAGCGGCGACGCCAATTACAAGGCGTCGTCATCGAACCTGACGCTCGACATCCGCAACAACACCCTCGCGCTGCAGTACGGCACGACCGCCGTGGTCTCGTTGCCCTACACGGTCAAGGCAGCCATCAACGGCGCGCTGGTCAACGCCACGGCCCGAACCGGCACGCTCTCCCTCGTCGAGGGGGCCACGACCCTGGCCAGCGTCGACGTGGGTTCAACCACTCCCAATAGCAGCGGTTTCTACTCGCTCACCGTCGCGGGCGGACTCTCGCTCGGCAGCCATGTGCTCAAGGTCGTCTATAGCGGCGACTCGGTCTATACACCCAGCACGTATAGCATGTCGACCGTCAATGCCGTGAGCTCGATCAACACCACCACGTCACTCAGCGGTTCGACCTATCCGATGGTCGGACAAACCGTCACCTACACCGCTCGCGTCTATGCCTCGGGGGTCGCCGTCAACGCCGGCTCCGTCACGTTCAGCGATGGTTCCACCGTGTTGGGCACCGTCAACGTGAATGACTCGGGCGTGGCCACGTTCAGCACGTCCGCGCTGGCCATCGGTTCGCACTCGATCCGCGCCAGCTACAGCGGCACCTCCGCCTTCATTGCTAGTGCGTCCAACGTCATCAATGCGACGGTTCAGGGCGGTTTCACCTCGGTCCTGCCGAGCTACAGCATCCCCATGGCCAATCAGGCGTTCACCCTCAACGCGCGCCTGAGTGGTTCGTTGATCAACGCCACGCCACGCACCGGCACGCTCGCGCTCGTCGAAGGCACGACAACCTTGGCCAGCCTGGATATCACGGCGGTGCAGCCGAACAGTTCAGGGTACTACGCCCTTTCGGTGCCGAGCGGTTTTGCGGCGGGTTCGCACAGCCTCAAGGTCATCTATAGCGGCGACGCCCTCTACTTAAGCGCCACGTCCAACGTCACCTTAAATATCGTCAACACCTCGTTGACCTTGAGTTACAACTCGGTGGCCCTGACCTCTCAGGACTATACCAGCAAAGTCCGGATCAACGGAGCGCTGGTCAACAACACCCCACGCACCGGAACACTGTCGCTCGTCGAGGGCGGCTCCACGCTCGCCAGCCTGGACGTGGCTTCGGCCACTCCAGAAAGCAATGGGTATTACTCCCTCACCCTCTCGGGCGGTTTGTCCGTGGGCTCGCACCCGTTAAAGGTCGTCTATAGCGGCGACGCAAACTACTCGGCCAGCACCTACAACATGGCCACCGTGACGGCGGCGAGCCAATTGACCACCTACGTTTCTCCCAGCTTTCCAAGCACCGTCGCCGCCGGCCAAACAGCCTATTTCTACGCCTGGGTCTACGCGGGCTACCAGGCCGTGACTACCGGATCGGTCACCTTCAGCGAAGCGGGAACCACGCTGGCGACCGTGCCGGTCAGCGCCTCCGGCTACGCCTACTTCTTGACCAACACCTTGGCGGTTGGCAGTCACACCATCACGGCCTCCTACAGCGGTGCCGCGACGCTCGCCGCCAGTTCCAAGAGTGCAACCACAACCGTCCTGAATACCTCGCTCAATGTTGCCTGGTCTTCCTCCGCCTTGGTCGATCAAACCACCACCTGGACCGTCGGCTTCAACGGCCCCTTGATCGACAGCACACCACGCACCGGTACGATCTCGCTCGTGGAAGGCACGACGACGCTCGCCAGCGTTGATGTTGGCCAAGTGGCTCCCAGCAGCAGCGGAACGTATGCACTGACCGTCGCGGGTGGACTGTCGCTTGGTTCGCATAACGTCAAAGTCGTTTATAGCGGCGACTCCACCTACAATAGCTTCACCTACGGACCCTATACACACAATGTGGTGTCCTCGCTAAGCACCTATACCTATCTTAACAATGCGCCCTCGAGTGTGCTCTCGGGCCAGACCGTGAATTACTCCGCCTACGTTTACGCAGCGGGCGAACCCAGCTTGGTCAACACGGGAACCATCACCTTCCGGGACGGCACGACTGTACTCGCCACCGTGCCCGTCGATGCCTCCGGACGTGCCACCTACAGCACGAGCGCCCTCGCGCTCGGCAGCCATACGATCTCCGTCACCTACGACGGTTCGTCCGCGTATAAAACCAGCACCAGCAGCAACTACACCACCACAGTGAGCAACACCACGCTGTCCATGGGCTCTTGGTACTCGACCGGACTGGTCAACCAACCCGCCACCTGGACCGTTCAACTCAACGGCTCGCTGATCAACAACACCCCGCGCACTGGCACGTTGTCGCTGGTCGATGGCTCCACGACCATCACCAGCATCGACATCACCCAGGTATCGCCCAATAGCAGCGGGTACTATTCGCTCAGTGTCGCGGGCGGGCTCTCGCTCGGTTCGCACGCGATCAAAATTGTGTACAGCGGCGACGCAAACTACAGCAGCATCTCCACCGGAACGTATAGTCACACGGTCGTCGCCACGGCCAATACCTACGTGTATCTGCAAAGCTACGCCGGGTCGATCACGGCCGGTCAAATGGCCAACTACACGGCCTATGTTTATCCCTCGGGGGTTCCAAGCTCCGTTACCAGCGGAACCATCACCTTCCGGGACGGCACGACCGTGCTCGCCACCGTGCCCGTCGATGCCACCGGACGTGCCACCTACAGCACGAGCGCCCTCGCGCTCGGCAGCCATACGATCTCCGTCACCTACGACGGTTCGTCCGCGTATAAAACCAGCACCAGCAGCAACTACACCACCACGGTGAGCAATACCACGGTCACATTCGGCTCGGTATACACGCAGGGGTTGGTCGACCAACCCGCCACCTGGACTGCCAAACTCAACGGCTCGTTGATCAACAGCACGCCGCGGACCGGCACTTTGTCGCTGGTCGAAGGCAGCACGACGCTCGCCAGTATCGACCTCGCACAGGTCGCGCCAAACAGCAGCGGGTATTATTCCCTCTCCTTCCCAAGTGCCATGTCCGTCGGCTCGCACTCGGTCAAAATCTTGTACTCGGGCGACGCCCTCTACAGCAGTGCATCGACCAGCACCTACAGCTACACCGTCTTGACCTCCACCAACACGTACGTCTATCTGCAGTCCGCCCCCAGTGCCGTGATCCTGGGCCAGACGGTTAACTACACCGCCTACGTCTACCCCACCAGTGTGTCGGGCACCGTCACTTCGGGTACGATCACCTTCCGTGACGGTTCGACCGTGCTCGCCACCGTGCCGGTCGACGCCACCGGCCATGCCACCTTTGGCACCAATCAATTGACGATGGGGAGCCACTCCCTCACGGTGTCGTACGATGGCACCGCAACCCATAAGGCCAGCACGAGCAGCACCTACACCACGACCGTGTCCAACACCTCGTTGTCCGTTGGTTCATATGACTCGAACATCCTGGCAGGAGCGGCGCTCAACTACACGGCCAAAATCAACGGAACACTCGGATCGGCGACACGGACCGGCACACTGTCGTTGCTCGAAGGCACGACTACGCTCGCCAGCATCGACCTCAGCCAAGCCACCGCCAACAGCAGTGGTTACTACACGATCAGTCTGGCCAATGGCTTGCCTGCCGGAAGCCACAGCCTGAAGATCGCCTATAGCGGTGACGCAAATTATTCACCGGCCTCGATTAGCCTGTCAGGGAACACGGCTTATGCCTCGCTGCCAACCACCACCTATTTTTCAGGCGCTCCCACGACTCCAATTATCGGCCAAACGACAACCTATTACATCTACACCTACGCTCAATCGTCTTCCGTGCCGGTCAACAGCGGAACCGTGACTCTGTACGACGGTTCGACCGCACTCGCCACCGTGAATGTGAGCAGCACGGGTCAAGCCGTTATTCCGGTTGTCTTCACACAGCGTGGCCCACGAACGTTGACTGCCACGTACAGTGGAAACAGTTCCTTGAATACCAGTTCCACCAGCGAGTTTGCCGTCAATGCCGTGAATACGACCATCACCCCGACGTCCTACTTGACGTCGGTCTACGCACCGGACAGTTATGTTGTGAGCGGGTCGTTCGGTGGAGCCGCGATTCCAGGCACGCCCCGAACTGGCTCGGTGTCACTCGTCGAAGGCACGACGACCTTGGCCACGGTCGACGTTTCCACCATGACATCGAGTGCCTTCTCTTTGACGCTGGCCAATGGCTTGTCCGCCGGTAATCACACGCTCAAGTTGGTGTACAGTGGCGATGCCAATTACGATGCGGCTACGTTCAACCTGAACACCGTAACATCAACGACGACCATGCCCGTGTACATGTCCGTCAACTTCAGCACCCCGGTTGCTAACGCGGCCTACTCGGTCAAGTTGAAGTTGAGTGGTTCGCTGCTCAATAACGCCGCTCGCACCGGTACGCTCAGCATCGTCGAAGGATCGACCATGGTCGGCTCGATCGACCTGTCCTTGGCTACCGTGGACTCCAATGGCTACTACACCGTCCCCGCCTCGCAAGTCTTTGCAGCCGGTTGGCACTACTTCAAGTTTGTGTACAGCGGCGATGCCAATTACAGCACCAAGACCATCGGCACCTACGGCGTCAACTTCGCCTAGAGCCCATGAGGGCGATGATCGACGACTATCCCTCCGGCCCCGGTTGTGAGCCAGACAACCGGGGCCGGTTCGCTTGTCTGCCGCCTCGACCCACACAAGACCGACCGCTTTCCCCGATTGGATAACCGCCTCGCTTCGGTTAGACTAACGGCCATATCTGTCGAACTCACCGCAACCGTCAATTACGCAAGTGGTTGTTCGGTCGTGATTTAGCACCGGTCGCACCGGGTCGCCAAGGCCCCTGCCCGCCGCGAACGAGTCTCTTGGCGGAGTTTTTCTGCGCATGCCTCTACGTGTATATGACGGCTTGGCTGAGTTGAAGACCTTCGTCGGCCAAGTGCTGGGCACGAGCGATTGGTTCGACGTCACGCAGCAGCGTATTAACCTGTTTGCCGACGCGACGGGGGACCATCAGTGGATTCATTGCGATCCAGCGCGGGCCGCCGTCGAGGGGCCCTATGGCACCACCGTGGCTCACGGTTTTTTTACCCTCTCCCTCTGCAATACCCTGTTCCAGACCAGCTTCTCCATCGCGGGCCCCAAGATGATGCTCAACTACGGGCTCAATCGGGTGCGATTCCCCTCGCCGGTCAAAACCGGCTCGCGGGTCCGCATGATCACGACGCTGCTCGAGGTCAAAGAACTTGTCCAAGGGGTGGCCGAGCTGGTCTGCAAACAGACGTTCGAGGTCGAGGGTGAAACCAAGCCCGCCTGTGTGGCCGAGACGATCGTGCGGCTTTATTTTTAGCGACGTCTTCAGTCATGGCAGCCGAAACGGTTTTACTCGCCGACAATCTCCTGCTGCGAACCCCGCGCGAGAGCGACATCGACGCGCTGTACGCCGCCGCCCGCGAGTCGATTCATGAGGTCGGTCGCTGGCTCCCCTGGTGTCACGAGAACTACGCGCGCGATGATGCCGCGGCGTGGGTAAAAACTTGCATGCAGCTGTGGCGAGAGGACGAAGCATATCCGTTTTTTATTTTTGATACCCCCGGCGAGCAATTCGTCGGTGGCTGTGCCATCAACGAGATTGATCGAGTACGGTTGCGCGCCAACTTGGGCTATTGGGTCCGCAGCAGTCGACATCGGGGTGGCTATGCTTCGCGGGCCGCTCGTCGAGTTGCCCGCTGGGCGTTCGATGAGTTGGGCATGCAACGTCTCGAGATTGTGGCTGCGTTTGGCAACACGCCCAGCCAGAAAACTGCGCTCCGCATCGGCGCGGTTTGCGAGGGACTTGCTCGCCATCGACTGCGTATCAACAACGTGCCGCACGACGCCTACGTCTATTCGCTGATCCCCGGCGACACGCGTCGCTGGGAGTAACGAGGCCGTCGCACCACACTTGCGTGCGCGACGTTTGAGCAGGGAGGTCACCGCTGATGCGGGCTTTTATTACCGGAGTCACTGGCTTCGCGGGGAGCCATCTGGCCGACCACCTCCAAGCCCTCGGTGAAACTTGGGCCGGTTGCGCTCGACACTCAAACAGCAAGCCTTGGTGGCAGCCCCCCGCAGCCGACTCGATCTGGCCCTGTGATCTGTCTGACTCGCAAGCGGTCGAAAGCATCCGGACTCGGCTCTCGGCGTTTGCCCCCGAGGTGATCTATCACCTCGCCGCTTTGAGCATTCCAGGCGAATGTGGTGCGATGCATCCGACTCCGCTGGCCATGGCCACGAACGTCGACGCCACACGCCATGTGCTCGAATTAGCCGCGCAGCTCCCGCGCCCGCCGCGGGTCATCGTGCTCAGTTCGTCCCACGTGTACGCCATGCCCGCTTCGTCGACGCCGCTCGACGAGTCAGCGCCGCTCGCCCCGCGCAATGGCTACGGTCAAACCAAGCTCACCGCCGAGCGATTGGCGCACGATGCCGCCGAACAACAGGGCCTCGATGTCGTCATCGTGCGCGCGTTCAATCATGCCGGACCGCGACAAGACTCACGCCTTATGCTCTCGCATTGGGCTCGGCAGATGGCCTTGGGCGACCGTTCGAAGCCCATCGAGGTGCAGACGCTCGACGCCTGGGTCGACATGACCGACGTGCGCGACATGGTCCGCGCCTATCGTTTGTTGGCCGAGCACGGCATCTCCGGAGCAATCTACAACGTCGGCAGCGGCGTGGCTCGGCGCAGCGGCGAGTGGTTCGAGCGATTGGCCTTGATCGCGGGCTTTACCGCCGGGTCCGTCGAGCGATTCGCCGGCGTCAAATTCGATCCAATCGCTAACATCGGTCGTCTACAGGCCGTGACTCGTTGGTCGCCTACCTATTCGGTCGATCAAACGGTAGCCGACACCTACGCGCTGTGGTGTCGCCATAAGCTAGGGTGAAGCAGCCATCTTAGGGCCAACGCTCACGCCTCCCTTTTTCGATAGAGTGACCCGATCATGCGTATTGCCGTCGTGGGGACCGGATATGTGGGCTTGGTGACAGGCACGTGCTTTGCCGAAGCGGGCAACGACGTGACGTGCATCGACACCGATCCGGACAAAATCGCCCGATTGCTCGCCGGCCAAGTTCCGATCTACGAGCCCGGACTGCAAGAGCTGGTCGAGAAAAACGTCCGACTCGGCCGCTTGCACTTCACGACCCAACACCTGGACGCCGTACCCCAAGCCCGGGTCATCTTTCTCGCCGTGGGCACTCCGCCCCGCGACGACGGCTCGGCCAACCTCGACTACCTCTGGCAAGCCCTGAGAGACATCGCGCCGCATCTCGCTGCCAACGCGATTGTCGTCACCAAGAGCACCGTTCCGGTGGGGACCAATCTGCAACTGCACGAAAGACTACAAACGCTCACGCACCGCGTGGTCGATACGGCGAGCAACCCCGAGTTCCTCCGCGAAGGAGCCGCTCTCGAAGATTTCATGCGCCCGGATCGAGTCGTTGTCGGCGTACGGCGTAGCGAGGTGGGCGAAGTCTTGCGCGAGTTGTACTCGACTTATTTGCGCCAGGAGCAACCCTATCTGGTCATGTCGCCCGAGAGCGCCGAAATGACCAAATACGTGGCCAACGCCATGCTGGCCACCAAGATCAGCTTTATCAATGAGATGGCCAACGTCTGCGAGCGGGCCGGAGCCAACATCGACGACGTGCGACGCGGCATCGGACACGACAATCGCATCGGCTTCAAGTTTCTCTTTCCTGGTGTGGGCTACGGCGGGAGTTGTTTTCCGAAAGACGTTCGCGAGCTGATTGCCCGCGCCCACAGCCTGCAGGTCGACGCCCCGATGCTCACAGCGGTCAACGCGGTCAACGAAGCGCAGAAACACGTGCTCTTTCACAAGATCCACGAGCACTTCCAGGGACAGCTCTCCGGTCAGACGTTGGCCGTTTGGGGACTCGCGTTCAAACCGCAGACCGACGATATTCGCGAGGCACCCGCCCTGGTGCTGATCGACGAGTTACTCTCGGCAGGTTGTCGCGTGCAAGTCTACGATCCCGAGGCGATGTCGCATGTCCAGCGGCTCTGGGGCGATCGGCTCGTGTACGCCCAGCATCCCAACGAGGCGCTCGACGGCGCCGACGCGCTGGCGATCGTCACCGAGTGGCGACAGTTCTATCATCCCGACTTTGTCGAGATCAAACGTCGACTCAAGCAGCCCGTGATCTTCGACGGCCGCAATGTCTACGACCTGACCGTGATCGGTGCCGCCGGATTTACGTATTACTCGATCGGACGACCGGTCGTGCGCGGAGCGCGCGACGGGGTCTATTGATAATCAGATAATGCACTCCGTAGGCCGAGCAACCCGAGGCCGGTATTTCCGGACTCCCGATGGTCGTCCTGGTAACTTAATGACCAGAACCCAATTAGCCCTGAAAAGGATCGATCAAGCGAAGGGGCACACGTCGCTGAATTGGTTCGACCATTGTCGGCCTGTGTGAGATATGGGGGGGCGTCGGGGCTTGACCGGCCGCGCTATCATTACAGTGGCTTCATGCCGCTGGCGCGATCGCCTGGCGACGCTCGCCACGTACCGTTCGCCACATGAGCACGGAGCCTGTGAAAGGAACGTGGGTCATGTTCTCTAAAATGTCACACCTTGGTCCGCATACGTTCGTCTCCGAAGACCATCACCAGCGGGGTCCTGAGTGGCTGAACCATTTTGATCGTGACGAACGGCATCGACTGGTCGATGAGGACCGCAATGCCCGCATTCAGGTGCTGACCGTACTGGTCGCGTGCATGGTGTCCGGAATGAGCATGCTGCTGGCGGTTGTGCTGTACCCGTTGCTGGCGGGATAGGCCATCTATGAAGGTCAATATTGCTCGGGAATAGCCCTGGGGAGATTGCCAACGGGCGCGCCGCTGGTGTATGTTGCGCGTCTGTCAATCGAAGTCGAATTCATCTTATCTCCAGGGAGATTACGCCATGGCCTATACACTGCCGCCGCTACCTTATGCCTACAACGCGCTCGAGCCGCACATTGATGCTCGCACGATGGAAATTCACCACACGAAACACCATCAGACGTATATCACCAATCTGAACAACGCCCTGCAGGGGACCGACCTGGGGAACCAGTCCATCGAGGCGCTCGTCGCCAAGATCGATATCGTTCCCGAGAATATCCGCACGGTGGTGCGTAACAACGGCGGCGGTCATGCGAACCACTCGTTGTTCTGGACGATCCTTGGCCCAGGTGCGGGCGGTGAGCCCTCCGGTGCTTTGGCGTCGGCTATCACCAACGACTTGGGCGGCTTCGCCAAGTTCAAGGAAGATTTTACCAAGGCGGCACTCGGTCGCTTCGGTAGCGGCTGGGCTTGGATCGCCCTCGACAAGAATGGCAAGCTGGCCATTGAAAGCTCGCCCAACCAAGACAGCCCACTGATGCAAGGACACACGCCGATCCTGGGCATCGATGTGTGGGAACACGCTTACTATTTGAACTATCAGAACCGACGCGCGGATTACATCGCCGCCTTCTTCAACATCGTAAATTGGGGCGAGGTCGCCAAACGCTACCAGACCGCCAAAGGCTAGGTCGCTAAGACTTTCTGGTCCGAATCGATGGGGTGTCCTGGCTGCACTGCTGTGGCCAGGACACCCCACGTTCAGAATGGATCGTGTTCGGGTCGATCGAATCACTCGGCACGTTTACCGAACGGCCGCAATTCGAGGCTGCGAAAGAATCTCTCAGCTAACTGATCTTTCCGAGCGACGTCGCGGCCCAACCAGTCGACGCGCCCTTGCCCGAGCGTCACCTTCTCGCCACCTCGCGCGTCTCGATCCGTGTTGAACCGCTCGTCAGCGACCCATCCAAGCGGTACATTGTCACGACCCGCTCGACTCACACCGCACCACTCACCCGATGGGGATTTCGCCATGAGCACCGTAGGATTTATTGGCTTGGGCACGATGGGCCGACCGATGGCCAAGAACCTGATCAAGGCTGGCCATGCGCTGGTTTTCTTCGCGCGCAAGGACGAAATCGCCGCCGAGTTTACGGCCCTAGGGGCCACGCGCGCCGCGACGCCTGCTGAGCTTACGCGGCAATGCGAGTTTATCATCACGATCGTGACCGCCGACCCGCAAGTCACCGAAATTGCCTTGGGAAAAGACGGGATCATTGAGGCCGCCGCGCCAGGCAAGCTGCTCATCGACATGAGCACCGTGGGCCCGGCGACCGAACAGGCCATCGCCGCGAAGCTCCGCGAGCGTGGCATGAGCATGATCGACGCGCCGGTCAGCGGCGGACCCTGGGGCGCCGAGGCCGGCACGCTCGCCATCATGGTCGGCGGTGAGCAGGCCGATTACGAGCGAACCCAGCCGGTCTTGCAGGCGATGGGCAAGCACCTGTTCCATGTCGGACCCATCGGCAGCGGTCAGACCGTTAAGCTCATCAATCAAATGGTTGGCGGCGGCATCATGGCGCTCATCGCTGAAGGCTTCGTGCTCGGTCGCGCGGCCGGCGTGAATCTCGAGTCACTCCTGAGTGTGATGCTCGTGAGCAGCGCGAACTCGACCGTGCTCGACGCCCGGGGCAAGAAATTCTTGCTCGCCAATCAATTTACCCCCGGCTTCATGGCCGAACTGATGCGCAAGGACATGAGCCTCGCGGTCGAAATGGCCGACGACCTCAAGGTCCCCACCCCGGTCGCAGCCAGCGCCTTACAGCAGTACACCACCACGATCAATCAAGGGCACGGCCAGGACGATTTCTCAGCGATCGTCAAAGTCTGCGAACGGGCCGCCGGCGTGCAACTCCACTCGACGGAATCGAAAATATGACGGCACACACTTGGCAAGCGCTCGGCGCGTTGCTCGCGGCTGTCGGCGTAGGACTGGGCGCATTCGGCGCTCATGGACTCGACAACTATCTGCAACATACGCTGGGCGTCGAGGGAGAGTTGCTCGCGCGGCGACTCGCACAGTTCGACACCGGTGTGCGGTATCAGCTGTGGCACGCACTGGGCATCATTCTGGCGAGCCTGGCACTCGCTGGCCGTTCGACCCTCGCCGCCGCGCTGTTCCTGGCCGGCATCGTGCTCTTCAGCGGCATGCTCTACGTGCTCGTGTTGACCGGCAAGACTTGGCTCGGCGCGATCGTTCCACTGGGCGGCGTGGCGTTCATCGCCGGTTGGGTCGTGTTCGCCGTACAGGCATTTCGCGAACAAGTCGTGCGTTGAGCCCGTCGCAGTAACCGTAGCTCAGGCACTCCGTGCCTGAGAGCCTGTTACGTGAATAAAAGATGCCGGTTGGCAATCTTGCACGATGTCATGCACGGGGTGCCTGACCTATGATGCAGAGCCGCCTCATGGTCGACACGCTATCGACCGACGATCATGCCGACCGGGGCGGTCTTGGCCTTGAAATCCCATTCATAGCGGGCCAACTCAAGCGACAAGAGCGCGATCGCGATGCCGACGGCCAAGAATGACAGGCCCAGCAGCGCTGTGTAGACGTTGAACTTGCCCAGCAGCGAGGGCTTGATCTCAGTTGATTCTGGTGGCGACACGGTCGTTCCTTTCGATCTTACCCTTTTGGAACTGGGGCAGTGCCTTGGCAACCGCTTTCTCCGGTCGCGCGTCGACCACCTGCACCCGGCCGAGATACTGTGTGCCGCGGGTGACTTCGAGCGTGTGCCCTCGATTGAGTCCGTCGTCGGTGCCGAGCGAAATCTCCATGAGTCCGTCGTTGGCAACGGCCAGCACGATACCGTCCATCTTCGGTGGCTCGTTCGATACGTCGGTCTCGACCGACAGGCCGCGCCGTTCGAGCACGACCTTGGCTTTCGTCAACTGCTCGGTGAGCTTGACGTTGGTGTCGTCCAATCGGCGACGGTCGGCTTGCAAGCTATTGCGGTCGTCGAGCAACTGCACGTACTGCTTAAATTTCTCGTCCTTCTCTTCACGCAGTTTCTGTAAGTCGGCGCGGAGTTGATCGACTTTCTTGTCGGCGGCTTCGACGTTGGCGACGGCGGCCGTGGCCAGCGACGTGGCCTCGCGGAGGTCTTTTTCCTTGGCGGCGAATTGCTCCTTCGAGTCTTCAATTTCTTTGAGCAAGGTATCGCGCGCCGTCTTGAGCTTGTCGACGCTGTCCTTTTGCTCCTTGATCTGAGCCTGGAGCGTCTCGAGCTCGGCGAGGTTTTTCGCCTGGGTGTTTTGTAGATCGGTCTTGAGCTGCGCGATCTTACTCGACAGCGCGGTCGCTTTCTCGCGCCAGTTCTTATGCGTCGAATAGACGCTGACGGCGAAGCCCAAATACACGCTGGTCATCACAAAGATCAGCGTGACTAAAATTTTACCGACGAGATTCATCGCCACCGCTCCTGGAGCGCTCGGAACACAAGGCCATCGAACTGAGCACGACCGTGTGCGACATTTTGCCTATCCTGACACAAAACCGGCCACCTCGTGTGGTTGAAACCGGGTCGTATGCCAGACTGGGGAACCCCAGCCGAATCGATCGAACGATAGGCCGACACCATCTTGGAGTTGAGTTTTCAGTATAAACTCGCTCAAAAATCAGCGTCAACAAACTTCCGTGCGAGATTCAAAATAGCCCCATTTAGCTCCCCTCCGCAGACGGTATATCCGGATCATCACCCATCGCCCGGGGGGTACCCCTGGCTTTTCGAGCGTCGTGGCAGGCAACTCGCGATACAAACCAGTAAGCACGCCCCAGCAAACCAGTCGCCCCAGGCCAGATACAGGCTCTGACGCGAGTCGAGCTGCACGTCGGCCACGATCGTATCGGTGGCGCGGCGTTGGCCTTGGCGGACGATCGTCCCTTGCGAGTCGATCCAGGCCGAGAAACCCGTGTTGGCGGCGATCAGCAGCGGCTTGCGACACTCGACGGCTCGCATCACCCCGCAGGCCAGGTGCATGTCGAGCTCACTGGAGCCCCAGAACCAGCCGTCGTTCGTCAGGTTCACAAGCACGTCGGTCTCGGTTCCCTCGGCGGTCAACTCGTTCACGCTACGGCGAATCACGTGCGACAGCACGCTCTCGTAACAGATACTTGGGCACAGCGAGTACGGTTGTCCGCCGGAGCCGGTGATGCGCAGCGCGGTCGCGTGATCGCCCGAGTCGATACCCCCGGCGAGCGGCGTGATCTGATACAGCCACGGTATCTGCTTGGCCAACGGAATGTACTCGCCAAACATCACCGGGTGCATTTTGTTATATCGGGCACTCACCGTACCGTCGCTCTCTAAGAGCACGGCCGAGTTGGTACGATGCACGCGCGACGCTTCGTAGTGCCAGGCGTCGATCCCCAGCAGCGTGGGTCGCCCGATCTGCTTGGCAAACGCCTTCAGAATGGACTGATACTCCTGAGCTCGTTGCCGCAGATCGTTGAACGTCCAGGGCTCACCGGCCGGGGGTGTCACCTGCTCGGCATGGGTGATGAGCGGATTGCGATACATGGTCTCGGGCCACACGATCAGATCCGTGTCGCGTCGCACGCTGAGTGCATCGAGCGTGAGGCTGACATATTGATCGAACGCGCGTTGGGCATGCTCGTAGGCTTGCCGCGCGTCCTCATGCATCATGGTATCGATCGAGCCTTGGATGAGTGTCACGGTCGGCCCACGTTGGGGCTCGTACTGATCGTCTCGCCACGCGCCGTACCCGAGCACGGCGGCCAAGAGCATCCCGGCCGCGCCGAGAGGCCGCACGTCGAGTCGTCCGTGCCATGCTTGGGCCAGACAGGCGCCCACGAACACGATGACAAAACTCACGCCATATCCGCCGACGAGGTCAGCGATTTGAATCAGCGTTTTGAACGCGATCTGTGAATTGGCCGGACTCGCCATATTGAAGCCGGAAAGCAGATGAGCCTGCACGAGTTCGAGTCCGCTCCAGACGATCGCCATGCTCAAGGGCGTCGGCCAGCCGTGGACATGCACGCCGCGCCGACTCAGGTAGACAAAGGCGCTCAGGTAACAACCCAGATAGCATGACAAGGCCAGCCAGCCGATGCTCGTGAGCAGATGAGGCAGCCGCAGCCAATGCACAGCCAGCAGCCAATAGACGCACCCGGCGAGCCAGACGCTTCGATAAGGACGACGACCTGCGAGTTTCGGTCGCCGCACGATCAGCGCCCACGGCAGCGGCGCTAACCAAGCGAGCGGCCACCACCCCAGCGGCGGCTGAGCGGCGAAGAGCAGCAAGCTGCCCAAGAGTCCCAGCCCAAGTGTCGAGCTCAACACGCGCCCGACCTGCTCACCCCTGCTCAGCCTGGACGGCAGCTCAGCGGGCAAACGGCGATCGTTCGAGCGGTATCGGGACATGCTTCGCCAGATGAGAATTTCGTCATCTCAGGGACCCAATCGTGCCGCAGTGTAGTCGATTGGCCCAGGTGGCGAGAATGCGAGTTCAGTAAACCTGTCGTAGCGACACTTCCGCTTGTTGACCTTCTCCCTTCACGGGTACGATAGACGCGACGTAGCCGAGGTCCTTTCCGCATCTTTATTGGGCAAAGCCGACACGTGAACATCCAGATCGTGGCTCCCAGCGGTGGGTCAGCGCATCATTACCAGTTTCTGATCACGACGCTCATCGACGATGTGATCGCGATCGATGCTGGCGCACTCGGCCTGCTGCCGCTCGATGCCCAGCGGCGTATTCAACATATTTTCCTCTCGCATGCGCATTTGGATCATGTGGCCACGCTGCCCATCTTTCTCGATAACGTATATGAGCCCGGCCCGCAGTGCGTCAGCGTGTACGGCACGCGGGCCACGCTCGATGTGTTGCGGCAGAGCATCTTCAACGATCTGGTGTGGCCCGACATGGTCCGGTTGTCGCGCGGCTCGACAGCCTTCGTGCGGTTGATTGAGATCGAACCCTATCAAAGCGTGACCGTGGGCGGTCACACGGTCACTCCGTTGCCCCTTGAGCACGCGATTGAGACCGTGGCGTTTGTCATCGACGACTGGGCGAGCGCCGTGGCGATTGTCTCGGACACCGCGCCGAGCGAGGCGGTCTGGACCGCCTTGCGCGAGCAAGCGCGGCTCGACGCTCTGTTTCTGGAATGCAGCTTTCCGAACGAGATGGCCGAGTTGGCAGCGATCAGCTACCATCTCACACCGGAGTTGTTCGCCGCCGAGTATCGCAAGCTCGGCCGCGAGCTGCCCCTCTACGCCGTGCATATCAAGCCGGCGATGTATGACCGCGTGGCCGAGCAGCTCGCGACGCTCGATCTACCCACGCTCAAGATCGCTCGGCCCGGGCATGTTTATCATATTTAACTCGGGTGACCGCCGGCCATGATCTCGCCGAGGAGTGGGGTGATACGCCGAGCGCTGACCCGCAGCGCAGCTCGTCGCCGTCGGCAGATGCTCCACCGAGGGTTACGAGCAACGTTAGTGTAAAGAACAAACTCCGAGGCAGCAGCAGATGGCGCATGATGGTCTCGACAAAGAGACACGGACGTTTCAGGAACGGTTGTACTCGGGGAGTGACGCACAAGGCAATGAATAACCCCCAGCCAATCGCAGGTGTCGCCTGATTGGTGTGTGGATTAGAGAGCCACAATACGACGGTCGCTGAACATGACCGCAGAGTCGTCACAACCGGATTGACCCGATCGGTATGACCCCTCGAACCGATTCAATGGGCCCCCGCTCTTGTTGCGGAAGCGGCTACCCCACCTGTGACTTCCCACGGATCATTACAATTTGACACCGCTTTGCGTTGGTTCGATAAGGCGTGTATTACGCTTACGTAGTGTTTAGGTAGGCTCTTAAACAATGAGCTTCCTCGTTCAACCGCCGCAGGGCCGCTGATCCGGCCTGGGGACGGTCGTGCGATTCGACAAATTACCCGGATTCCGATTCAACGCTTGAAGCCAATGATGTCCACGACGCATGCATCCGACCTCGTGCCCCTTCACTCGACCCTGCTTGACGAAACAATGGCGGACCTTGTCGAAGAGTACATCGCTGAAATGCCGGAGCGGATCGAGGCGTTAACAACCGCCCTCGAACGGCAAGACTGGACGAGCGTGCGGCGCTTGGCGCATCGACTCAAAGGATCCGCCGGTGGCTATGGCTTCGATCTGATCGCCGCGGTCGCGGGAACCGTCGAGTTTGCCGTCGCCTATGGCAGCCCAGAGAACACGGTCGAACGCACTCAGCATCTGCTGGGGTTTTGTCGTCGAGTTCGCAGTACGCGAACGAGTTAAACCCGAGAGACCTGCGTATCATGGCGCTCATATTGCTCGTGGATGACGATCCGGCGATCTGCCGACTCATGCGGCATTGCCTGATCGATGAGCATCGTGTCGTGGTTATCGACAATGGCCTGGACGCCGTGCGAGCCGTGCGGGAACTGAAACCGCAGATGGTGTTGCTCAATCTTGATATGCCGGGCATGGACGGTTTTGAGACCTGCCGTCGAATCAAGGCACTCCCCGCGCATTTGGTACCGATCGTCACGATCGTATCGTTTCATTCAACCGCGTCGGAATTGACGGCCGCCATCGCCGCAGGCGCCGACGATTACATGGTCAAACCGGTCGATCGCTTCGAGTTGCTGTCGCGAGTTCGCTTACATACCCGGCTGCGCGACGCGATGACGTCGATGCAGCAGATGTCCGAGACCGTGCAGTCGATTCTGTCTGTGTCACGGAATTTGTCGAAAGACGTTTCCGACATGCAAGACATTGCGGCATTCATGCTCCGCAAAATGGCCGAGACTCGGGATAACGAGACCGGCGCGCATATTGTGCGGATGCGTGATTACTCGATGTTGCTGGCTCGCGAATTGCGCCGTGAGTCGCCGTATCAAAACCAAATCGACGACAGGTTTCTCGATCAGTTGAACCGCGCTTGTCCGTTGCACGACATTGGCAAGATCGGCATTCCGGATTCCATCTTGCTCAAGCCGGGGCGACTCACGACCGAGGAACGATCCGTCATGGAGCAGCACACGATTATCGGCGCGGAGGTCTTGGCCCAAGCCGCGAATCAATCGCCCGTCGGAGGCTTTCTAACGATGGCGGTACATGTAGCCCGTTCGCATCACGAGCGTTGGGACGGCACCGGTTATCCCGACGGTCTGAGTGGATTGAACATTCCGCTCGTGGCGCGGATTGTCGCGGAGGCTGACGTCTACGACGCACTCACGTCGGAACGACCGTACAAAGCCGCCTGGCCGGTCGACGAGGCCCGTCGCGAAATTCTGCGGCAGACCGGTCGTCAATTCGATCCAGTCGTGGTGCTCGCCTTTGAACGCTGCTTCGATGACTTCGTGAACCTGCCGGTCAATAAATCCTCGACGATGGTGCTCGCTTCAGACACGAGTCACGCCTCGGTTTCGGCAACCCCCGTTGCGTGCGACGCAGCAGGCCGAGGTCGTGTGTCCGTATTAGCGATTTGAACCTTCTGAGAACGGAATTCAGTGCCGGGGGTAATATCGGCCGTGAAACACCGAGCGATTTAGGCGAACGAACATCAACCGTAGCCGTGGCAATGAGCGCGATCGAGGAGCCGGTGCGACGTCCAGCAGAGCGCGGGCTCATCGAGCGTGGAAAACAGGCATGACCGTGCAACAAAAAACCCCGGACTTGGACGGCATAGGCGGAGTGGCCGTCCAAGTCACGGGGCACCCTTCGAATGTCACGAGGGCATCACGCCCGGAGTTGGTTGATTGATCGCGAAGCGGTGGCTTCCGCTGGTCGCCTTGGTTCATTAGCCGTGCAGGCGTTAATAAAAATTACCCGCAGGTGGGGCCCTCACCTGCGGATAACGCATCGCACGCCGATGCAGAGGAAAAGCAACTGGCGTGCCACAGTGAAGCACGCTTCGCTGAAAAATCTGCAACACTCATTACTGTATGGGATTACGGGTTTTTTTCGTTGCAGTACGACTGCTTGCGCTGGCTCCATGGTCCGGCGAGTTGCCCTGACTGTAAGCAGCCCTCGTTGCAACTCTAGGCACTAGCTTGTGGGCAGCCCCAAATATTCGCAGGCCAACAGAAATGGCCACAAAAAAACAAAGGGGCATAAAAAGTTATTTACCGTCATCGATGCACAGGCGACTGCCTGAGTGACGGAGCACGGAGATCCCTCGATCTCATGGGCTCTATTTTTACGTCGTTTTGTGTTTTTTGTGGCAATGACTTTCACCCGTCCGCGCGGCTCAGCGAGAACCGGTGGCGGGCAGTTCGACGACCACGCGTAAGCCGTTGCCTGGATCGCGACGTGTCGATCGGGTGACATCGCGATTTGCACTGCGAGCCATGTGCGTGGCGTGTTTCCAATCGCCGCCGCGCACGACGTGCCCCTGGGTCGGTTCATCATCGTCCGTTGAATTCGGGCGTGTGTAGGCATCAAAGCGATACGCATCCGCACACCATTCCCAAACATTGCCGTGCATGTCGAACAGCCCCCAGCGGTTGGGCTGATACGAACCGACGATCGAGGTTCGCCCGAGGGTTGCCCCGATATTGGCGTCGCGTGGCGTCAAGGTGTCGCCACGGCTGTAGCGGGTCGTGCTCCCTGCTCGGCAGGCATATTCCCACTCGGCCTCGGTCGGCAGCCGATACCGTCGTTGCGCGGAGCGTTCAGTAGGCCAATCACTGAGTCGTCGGCAGAACTCGACCGCGTCGTGCCACGAGACCATGTCGATGGGCAGTTCAAGGGTGTTGAGCCCCTCGACCGCCGCAGCGCCGCCCCCTTGTTTGCAAAACCAGGCCGGTCGCTCGCCCATCACCGACTCAAATTGCGATTGAGTCACTTCGTGTGCGCCGAGCCACCAAGGCTGATCGAACGTTACGCGATGCGCAGGTCGCTCGTCGGCGTCGGCCAGCGTGTCATTGTCGCTTGAGCCCAGCGTGTTCGATCCAGCGGGGATACGCACAAAGCGCATCTCCAACGAGTTACTGAACGTCTCTGCAGCGATCAAGGTCGAGTAATGACCTGCCGACAAGATCGTTAGAATGAACAAGCTAACGGCAGTAGATCGGACGTATTTCAACAGATCCACGATCAATACGGTCTTAGGGCGCATCGAGCGACTTGATCTTGATATTCTTCCAGCGGCACTTGGCCCCTGCTGGCCAGCTTTTTCCGCCATGCACCTGAACCGCAATACTTCCTGAGTCGCCGAGGGTTTGCACGACCTTGGCCTTGTCATACTGCTTGCCGTCGTAAGTCGTGCCGTCGAATTCACTCACCTTCAGGTCGTTGATCCAGGTGGTCATGCGTGGCGGGTTGCCCACGACGCGCACCCGAGCCGTGTTCCAGGCGTTGATTTTCCAAGCTTGGACAAACTCATCGCCGCTGCATGAGTAGGCCTTGGGCAGTTCGAGGCCCGAGGGCTTGGTCGTGAGCTTGATGAGCTTCTCGTTGTCATAATTGCCGAACAACTCGAAGGGCCGATTGTTGAAGCCGCCTGTGCCTTCGCCATAGACATGGCCAACGTTCCCTTTCTCATGATAGTCGACCATCATCTGCAAGCACTGGCCGCGATCGTTGGCGCGCAGAAACAAACCGCTGCACACACCCCAATCGGGCTTCAGATCGATGAGCAACTCAAAGTCTTTGAACTTGCGATCGGTCAACAAGATGCCGCCATTACCACTGCCGGGCGGGTCTTGCTGGCCGACGATGACGCCGTCTTCGACCACCCATTGGCCTCCGGTGCCGTGACCGATGCGCTCGGGATTCTTATGCCAACCGCTAAGCGATTGGCCGTCGAACAACGTGATCCAGCCGTCGTCGGCCTGAGCGAACGAAGCATACACAAACAGCGATAAAAGCAATGCGTAACGTTTCATCGTTTGGAGACTCACGAGCGTGTTGACCATGTTGGAAGACCGATGGACTGTGTTCTCTCGCTAGGAGAGAACGTTCGTTTACGACGCGGCCCAGGCGCGCCACATCTGGCGGTAGGCTTGTTCCAGTTGGGCGGTGAAGCGCTTGCCGTCGCACAGCGGCGAGGCGGCGAGGTGGCCACGCAATTTCACCCGCGTGTCGATCAGCCCCGGCAGATTACTGGCCAACTGCTGGGCGATACTAATATACTGCTCCGGTGATTGGGCGATCCAGCCGCTCAGTCCGGCGGCGTTGAGCACGCTCGACACCATACGACCGGCATGTCGAGCACCGTAGAGCGTGACGACGGGGACACCCATCCACAGGGCCTCACACGCCGTCGTGTGGCCACTCCAGGGGAACACGTCCAGCGCGATGTCGATCTCTTCGTAGGCGGCGTAGTGCA
The DNA here is from genome assembly GCA_964387325.1 of uncultured Planctomycetaceae bacterium. Lineage (GTDB taxonomy): Bacteria > Planctomycetota > Planctomycetia > Pirellulales > PNKZ01 > CAZZBK01. The sequence continues at coordinate 16,126 of CAYLYE010000003.1, read as the reverse complement.
TGCGACCGCCCCCCCAATTGTCGCGCAGGTCGATCCGTGCGTCGTCGATCCCTTGGTGTCGGAACAGGTTGCGAATCCGGTCGGCGACTGGACCCCGAATCGTGTTGCGGATGAGCAACAATCGCGAGTTCGGCACCTCGCGCAGCAGACGCGCCCAGAACATCAGCACATGATCGTTGAGCTTCATCAGGCCGTTGAGCGAGCCGAACGTGATCTGGCCACGCTGCATCGCCGGCAGCGGCGCGACATTCGGACAGAACGGTGACGCCGTGAAGCAACAGAAACTCGGCTCAAGCCGCACGAGCTTTTCTGTGTAAAAACGATCGTCTCCCGGCTGATCGATGACGTTGTCGGTGATCAAGTAGTCGATTGTCGGCACGCCCGTCGTCGACGGGTAGCCGATGTAGCTGACTTGAACCGGGGCGGGTTTGCGAGCAAACATCGGCAATCGATTGTGGGCCGTGTGGCCAGCCAGATCGATGAGAATATCGACACCGTCGGCTTGCACCATCGCGGCCACTTCGTCATCGGTGCGACCGTGTGTGTTGCGCCATTCATGGCCGTAGTTGGCCAAGCGAGTCGTCGTGACATCCGGAGCACTCACATCGTTATAGAGCACGACCGACGACACGCGACGATCGTGATTCGCGAGGATCGGCTCCAGGAATGACGTGACGGGATGCTCACGCAAGTCGGGCGAAACGTAGCCAATCCGCAACGGGCGATCCGGATACGTGAGATTCGCGTGGGCCGTGGTCCGGGCCAGATGTGCGCCTTGCTTTGGAAAGTATTGCTGATGAATCTCGAAGATCTGCTCGTTCGTGGCTTGTGGATCGTAGTTCGAGGTCAGCAGCAGATTACTGTGCGCCGGCGGGAAGAATGGCCGGATGCGTAAAGCCTGCATCGACTCGGCGATCGATTCCTTGAAGAGCCCCAGCTCTTTGTAGACATTGGCCAGATTGTTGTGTGCGTCGGCATATTCGGGCTGCAACTGGGCGGCGCGCTGGGCACATTGAGCCGCCTCGGTGAGCAAGCCCATCGGGCCCAACACGGCGGCAAAGTTACTGTAGGCCTGCGCGTTGTCGGGGTTCAGCGCGATCGCCTGCTTGTAGCAATCGACTGCCTGATCGCGCTGTCCCAGCGTCAGGTAGACGTTCCCCAGGTTGCTGTGGGCATCGCTATATTCGGGGCGCAGCTTAATGGTCTCGCGGAAGCAGACGGCTGCGTCCTGTAATTTTCCGCGGAGGGCGAGGCAGATGCCCAAGTTGTTCTGCGCCTCGAACATATTTGGATCGAGTCGCAAGGCTGCGGCATGCTCGCGTTCGGCTTCGTCGAGCCGGCTTTGGCCTTGAAGCGCGAGGCCCAATTGGTGGTGGGCGTTGGCAATTTGCGGCCGTAACTCGAGCAGCTTGCGAAACTGATTCTCGGCTTCCGTATAGCGCTGCTGCTGAATGCGTAGCACCCCCAGGTCTTCCATGGCGGGCAAAAACTCGGGCTTGATACGGAGCGCTTTGCGAAAATGTTCGGCCGCCTCGTCGGCTTGGTTTAGTTCGAGTGCCACGCGACCCAAGCGATGCTCGGCCTCGGGGTAGCCGGCGTTGCAGCGGAGCGCGAGATGATACGCTTTCTGGGCTTGAGGGAATTGCCGCAGCCGCTCGTGCATCCGGCCGACGTTGAAATGGGCTTCGGAGTAATCTCCTTTGATCTCCAGCGCGCGCTCGTACTCTTCCAACGCTTTCTCAATTTGACCAAGCGCCTCGAAGGTCGACCCTAGGCTGTTGTGAAACACCGGCGTGAACGGATTCAGCTCGATCGCTTTGCGAATGTGTTCGAGCGCCACGTCGGGTCGCCCAATCTGAGTGGCGATCACGCCACGTAAATGCCAGGCATCGGGCTGCAACGGCGCCAGCTCGTTGATCTGCCGATAGATGCTCTCCGCTTCCATCAGTTTGCCGCTGCGGTGATATTTCAACGCTTCGTCGAGACCGTCGCGAATCGTGGGCATAATGTGTGATTACCTGTTCGAGCGTGAGCCGAGTTAAGACTTCTTCTTGGGAGTCGATTTCGATTTGGGTGACGATTTACGAGGCGATTTGTGGGCGGAGCGGGCCGAGGTGCGCAGCCACTCTTGCCACATTCGGCGATAGGCCGACTCGATATTTTGTGTAAACGAAACACCGTCGCAGGCGCCGCTGTTGAGCAGTTCGCGACGCAGTGACGATCGCAGCGTGGCGAGCTGAGCCGGTGCATTGGCCAGCGCCGTCGAGATTTTCACGTACTGCTCGGGGGTCTCGGCAATCCACTCGCTATGGCCGAGCACTTGCAGCAGGCTCGACACCATGCGGGCGGCGTAACGCTGACCACGCAGCGTGATGACCGGCACTCCCTGCCAAAGTGATTCGCAAGCCGTGGTGTGCCCCGACCACGGGAACGGATCGAGCGACACGTCGATGTCGTGGTACTGTGTCAGGTGATGAGCGCCACCCGGCGGGCCACAGCGTAGTTCAAGCCGCGAGCGATCGACGGCCCGCTTCTCGAACTGCGCGATGAAGTGATCCACGGCCGAGCCGTTGAGTGCGTCGCGATACATGAGCAGCCGCGAGCGAGGATTGGCCTTCAGGACCTTGGCCCACAGGTCGAGCACGTCGTCGTTGAGCTTCGAAAGGCTGTGCAGAGAGCCGAACGTGATGAATTTATTGCGTTCGTAAGGGAGCGGACCGGACTCAGGGATATCTACCGGCGGCGCAAAGCACGCGAAACTCGGCGCGAGCCGCACAAGATCTTCGCTGTGCAGGATCGGGTCGCTGATCGGATCGCACACCGCGTCAGTGAGCCGGTACTGGATCGCCTCCAAGCCGGTCGTGTTCGGGTAGCCCAGATACGACACCTGCACCGGAGCCACACGCCGCGCAAAGACCGGCAGTCGCCCCCAGGCCGTGTGACCGGCCAAGTCGACGAGAATATCGATCTCATCGCGTCGAATCTGCTCGGCCAGCTGGTCGTGATCGAGCCAGCGTGTGACGCGCCAGTGATTGGCCAGTTGAGCAAACGCCTGACTGGTAACGTCACTCACCGCGACGTCGGCGTACAAATAGACTTCGAATTGCTCGTGATTGTGATAGGCCAAGATCGGTTCCATGAACCGGGCCACGGCGTGCTCATGAAAGTCGGGGGATATATAGCCGACACGCAATTTCCGCTCGGGGGATCGATCGTGCGGATAGTTGGGCACGGGGCGATCTTCGTGTCCGAACTGCTTGCCCCAGCGGCGATGCTCTTTGAACAGATCCTTCTGGTCGACCTCGTTGAGGTAGTTAAGGAAGAACAGCCAGTTGCTCAGCACGACCGGGTGTCGCGCAGCGAGCTTGAGCGCTTCGTGATAACAAAGCTTGGCTTCTTGCAGTTTGCCCTGCACTTGAAAGGCGTGGGCAAGGTTGTTGTAGGCTTCGAGCAAATCGGGCTGGAGTTGCAATGCCGTGCGATAGCAGATGATCGCGTCGTCGACTTGGCCCAGGTCCTCGAGCGCGTTGCCCAAGTTGTTGTGGCCCGAGGCATATTGTGGGCGATCGTGCAAAAACCGTTGGTAGAGTTCGACCGCCTCGACGAGCCGCCCTTGGGCATGCTTGGTTTGGGCGAGGTTGTAGCGAGCTTCGATCACGCGCGGATTGAGTTCGAGCGACTTCTGAAGGAGTTGTTGCGCCTCGTCGAACTCGCCCCGATTTTTGAGCAGCACGGCGAGATTGTTGAGCGGCTCGATGTAATCGCCCCGCAGGCGCAGGGCCTCGCGGTAGTAGCGGATCGCCTCGTCGACGTGGCCCCGTTCTTGAGCGAGCTGGCCGAGGTTGAATTGCACCTCGGGATACTCGCCTTGCAGCCGCAAGGCCTCGCGGAGGGCTTTGTCCGCTTCGTCAAAATCGCGGATCTTGATCAGCGCGTGCCCCAGGTTGCAGAACGCCTCGGGATAGTCTTGCTTGCGGAGGATGGCGAGCCGGTAGCTGGCGATCGCCTCGTTGACGCGATCCACCGCCAGATAGACGACCCCCTGGTTACTATGGTACGCGGCCTGGATGGGGTCGAGCTTCACGGCCTCGCTGATACAGCGGAGCGCGAGCTCGTTTTTACCCAACTGATGGCTCAAGACGCCGAGCATATGCCAAGCCTCGGCATGAGCCGGTGTCGAGTGGATGATCTGTTCGTAGGCGAGCGCAGCCTGACGCAAATCACCGGCTCGGTGCAGCTCGAGGGCCTGCTGCATTGCGTCTGAAGGGACCGCCACACTCACGGCGACTTTTCCTGAAGGGCAAACTGAGACGAGAGAAGACGATCTCTTTATTCTCCCCTCCCTCGGCGAGCCGTCAACGATTTGGTGCGGCTTGCAAGTCGTGTGAAGATGGGTGATTATGGATCGTCGGCACTACAACCCCTACGACAGGAACACTCGTATGATCTCGCCCCGTTTCTCGCGCCCCTCGCTCTCGATGGTGGGACTTTGTTTGTCGGCCTTGGTGGTCCTGAGCTACTCGGCTGTGCAGGGGGTCGAGTATCTCAGCGGCAAGAAATGGGACGTGCCCAAAGTGGTCGATCCCGGTCCCGCGAGCGGTGCCCCCTCCGATGCCATCGTGCTCTTTGGTGGCCAGGACCTCGCCGCGTTCAACGGCGGAGACAAATGGCTCGTTGCCGACGGTGTCGCCACGGTCAAAGGGGGCGGGCTCGCCACCAAGCAGGCCTTCGGCGATTGTCAGTTGCACCTCGAATGGGCCGCTCCGAGCGAAGTGAAGGGTTCGGGCCAAGGTCGCGGCAATAGCGGCATTCATCTCATGGGACGCTACGAAGTACAGATCCTCGACTCGTTCGACAACTCGACCTACCCGGACGGACAAGCCGCCGCGATCTATAAGCAGAACCCACCGTTGGTGAACGCCTGTCGCAAGCCGGGCGAGTGGCAGAGTTACGACATCATCTTCACCGCCCCGCGATTTGAAGCCGACGGCTCCGTGAAGTCCCCCGCCTACGTGACCGTGTTGCACAATGGTGTGCTGGTGCAGAATCACTTCGCGCTCGAGGGCTCGACCGCCTGGGACAAGGCCCCGGCCTATGCAGCCCATCCGCCCAAATTGCCGTTCACGATCCAAGACCACGGCAACCCCGTGCGGTTCCGCAACATTTGGATCCGCGAGCTGTAGTGCTCGGTAGCTGCCTGATGCGGGGCATGCTTGATTATTTCTTCGCGTCCTTGGGTTTCTCTTCGACCTTTGGGGCCGGGAAACGCTCTTGCTTCGTGTCGAGATTCCAGAGCTTGAGGCCATCGGTGTGGCTGCCGGTGGCGAGGGTCTTGCCGTCAGGCGAGAACGAGACGGCCCAAACGCTGCCAAGGTAGAGCGTGAAGGCGTGAGCTTCCTTTTTCGCGGCGACGTCCCAAAGCTTGACCGAGCGATCGTGTCCGGCCGTGGCGAGCCACTTTCCGTCGCGACTCAGGGCGAGGCCGTGGACCCAATTCTTGTGGGCCTCGATCGACGCGAGCTCGCTGGGGGACGGGACTTTCTTCGGCGGCTCGGCCGGCGGGGCATCTTTCTTGTCGCCGTCTTTTTTCTCGGCGTCAGGCTTTTTGTCGTCCTTCTTCGCCTCTTCTTTTTTAGGCTCATCCTTCTTGGATTCTTCTTTTTTCGGCTCTTCCTTTTTCGGAGCTTCTTTTTTGACTGCCTTCGACTCATCGAGCGTCCAGAACTTCATGAACCGATCGGCGCTGGCAGTGGCAAGCGTTTGGCCGTCGGTCAGCAAGGCCAAGCCGAGGATCGCGTCGTCGTGCCCTTCGAGCTTGAGTCGTTCTTTGCCGTCGGCCGTGTTCCAAACGATGACCGTCTTGTCGTTGCTGCCGGTGATGAGCTTCTGGCCATCGGCCGATAAGGCCAGGCAGGTAACTGCGCCGGCGTGCCCTTTATAGGTTTGTTTTTCTTGCGGCGGAGAGGACGTGATGTCCCAAAGTTTAGCGGTCGTGTCATCGCTCGCGGTGAAGAGTGACTTGCCGTCGGCACTGAAGAGCACGCCGTGAACCCAATGCTTATGCGGGGCAAATGACCCCTTTTCTTTTTTCGTCACCACGTCCCACAGCTTCACCGTGCCATCGTAGCCGCCGGTGGCGAGCGTCGCACCGTCGGGCGAAAACGCCACACACCAGACAGCGGTTTCGTGTCCTTCGAACGAGGCGAGTTGTTTGCCGCTCTGCGGGTCCCAGAGTTGGACCTCGCCCGGTCGATACAGCAGAGTTTGCCCACCGGTCGTGGCGAGCAGATCCCCCTTGGGTGAGAACGCGGCGGCGGTGACCCAGCCGCGATAGGTACCGATCGAGGGCGCATCGGCCGCATGTGACAGGCCGCTTGAAGAGAGTGCAACGACAACCAGCAACGCGCAACCTAGCCACGAACGCATCATGATCGGAAACCCTTTAACAAATCGAAGGTAATCACGTGAGCAGGGGGGAATCCACGGAGCTGATTATAATCGCTCGGCGGCGTAAAATCCCCCTCGACTTGCCCATCTTGCAGGAACAACTTCAGTACCTAGAATAGAGCCCAGATTAAATCGTTCATCGTCGAGGAGCACTTACCGCCATGTCAGGACCGATCATTCGCACAGGCCCAACCCCGCTGTTCTCACAGAACTGGGATAACGTGTTTGGCAAGAAGAAGGGCGCTGCGGCAGGCTCGGCCAAAAAGGCCGGCGCGAAGAAAGCGAGCAAAAAGGCCGCGAAGAAGAAAAAGTAACGACCCCGCATCGAGGTGGCGCGAGGTCGTTGTCGAGAGAGTTGTCCTGATTCCGACGGGCCCAGCCAACGGCTTTTAATGGTGGCCGCCAACCGCATGTAGTGTCGCCGCAATCGGCACGGCTTCGGGCGTGTCTTGGGTCTGGACGCTGTTGCCGCCGGCGACTTGCGCCTCGTCGAGCGACAGCGTTGCGCGCTCGACGATGGTTTCGGCGTCGTCGTCGTGGCGCACCTCGGCTACGCCGATGCTCACGGTGAACTGCATCGGATCGTGCCCTTCGCAATTAACCTCGCATTGTTCGAGCGTCTGACGAATCCGCTGCGCAAGATCAACCGCCTTGGTGAGGTTCGATGACAGCAGCACAATGGCCAGCCGGTCGTCGGCCACGCGCGCGATCATGTCCGTGTCGCGACGCATGAGATTGATGGCCTGCACGGCTTCGCGGAGCACCTGCTGGCTCACCTCTTTGCCGTTGCGATCGCGAATCTTGCTGAACATATCGATCGAGCACAACATGACGCTCACCGGCGTATGATAACGATGGTTTTGCTCGATGCGGCGCCGCAGCTCGACCGTAAACGCGTCGCGATTGGGCAGGCTTTGCAGCAAATCGACCGTTTTGCTCAACTCGACCTCGGGTGCTTTAACGTCCGCTTGGGACGATTGTGGAACGATCATCGAGCCATCGTGCAAGTGCGTACAATTGCGGCCCGCCCGTTTCGAGGCGTAGAGCGCTTCGTCGGCCCGCTTGACGAGCGAGCTGGGGTCTTCGCTCGTGAGAGCCGACGCGACACCGCAGCTCATGGTCACGTGCAACTGTTGCTCTTCGAACATGACGGTGACCGCTTCGATGGCCAATCGAGCGCGTTCGGCACCGAGTCCGCCGCCGGTCAACTCGGTGGCGGGCATGATGATGGCGAATTCTTCGCCGCCGTAGCGACAGACCAAGTCGACATCGCGCATCGCCTTGCTGAGCGCTTTGGCCGTTTCCTTAAGGACTTGATCGCCCGCTTGATGGCCGTGGGTATCATTGAATTTCTTGAAGAAGTCGATATCCCCCAACATCAGTGTGATCGGGGTGCGATAGCGGTGATACTCGGCGACGCGACGGCCCAATTCATCGTCAAAGGCGCGGCGATTGAGCGCGCCGGTCAAGGCGTCGGTCCGGGCCTGGGCCATTTGCTTCTCGAGCGCTTTTTGTTGCTCGACCAACCGGGCTTCGGCTTCTTGCAGCTGGGCTTGCAGCGCTTCGTTCGCCTGGGTGACTTTCGAGACGGTGCTGAGCAGCGCATCTTGTAGTTCGCTGGTATCGCCCGTGGCCGCGTTGGCCAGCTCGGCGTTGATCGCCTGCACGCTACTGTTGTGCTGACCGACATTCGCGCCGACGCTGCCGACCAAGTCTTGCAGCTTGCGCATCTGTTCGTCCATCTCCTGGACCTTCTGATTCTGCTGTTCCATCAGTTCTTTCATGATCGAGTCGCGCAAACCCGCGGTGTCGGCCGCAGTGCCGCCCGGCGCGGGCGATGGAGTTCTTAGCCACGCGCCAAGGGCGCCTCCCACGACCAATTGAATGGTTGACAACCCCAACAGCGTACCAATTCCAAACTCGCTACTCATGTTTTTTCTCTCGTCAACAGAAATGAATCTGCTTCACTGTTGGCGCAATACGCTTTGCACTTACAGACCGGCCCTGCGCAGGCTTTCCTGCTGTTGGTAAAATGTAGCTCAAAGCTGGACATCTCCCCCAAACGTGCGGAGTCTTTTTTGCGCAAATTGCGCCACGTTCATTCCGATGGAAACACGTTTAACGATTAATGGAGCAAATCCCGCCCCCCCATTCGAAGATGACGAACTTCGGCAGGTGAAGTTTCTGAAATGATCGAAATGATCTCGGTCAACGGCCTGCTTCTGCCCAGTCGTTTTTGGCCATTTTTAGGCGGTCAGGCCTCTCGCTCCCTGCCCAGGTAGCGTCTATTATCGATTGCATGACAACAGCTAGCACACCACGCTTGCGGATCATGGTTCTGGGGCTCGGCGATCGGCCCCAGGTCGTGGCCGACGTCGAACGCTTGCGTCAGCCGCTGAGTGAGCACTTTGATATCGTCACCTGGGACCTCGGATTTCAGGCCGATCTCCGGGGCGTCGAGGCCGATCTGGCCTTTGTCTTCGGGGGCGATGGCTCGATTCTTCGGGCAACCCATCAGATGGGCCACGAACAACGGCCGGTCGTGGGCGTCAACATGGGCACGCTCGGCTTTCTCGCCGCCTTGCACCCCAACGACGTGATAGCAGTGCTTCGAGATCTGGCGGCCCGCCGCTATCGGGTCGTCGAGCATTTAATGTTCGAGTGCACCTTGCTGCATTACGGTGTCGAGGTCTGGACGCGCCTCGGCTTGAATGAAATCGCCATTCGTGCTGGCGCGCCGTTTCGCATGATGCATGTAAATCTCTACGTTGACGCAGAATGGGTCACCACCTATAGTTGCGACGGCCTAATCATCAGCACGCCCGTCGGTTCGACCGCACATAGCATGTCGGCCGGCGGACCGATTCTCCGCAAGGACCTGCAAGCCTTCGTCATCTCGCCGATTAATCCGCACACGCTGACCCATCGACCGGTGGTCGACTCGGCCGACCGGACGTTCGAGCTCGATGTACCAACAGGGCAAAGCGGCGCGGCGATCGTGATCGACGGCCAAGTGATCGGCGACTTGACCGAGGGACATCGCTTGCGGGTGCGACGCGCTCCGGCGCGATTCCAATTGGTCGAAGTGGCCGGTCATGGCTACTACGGGACCTTGCGCGAAAAGCTTCGCTGGAGCGGCAGCTTGACCCGCAACGGATAGCCGGTCGCCCAAGCCATAGGATGGCGCGGGCACGATGTTCGTAGACTGACTTCGATCTCTCGAAAGGATGCGAGAATCATGTTCGTTCGTTGCTCGGCTCTAGCTGTCATCGCCGCATTAGGCCTAGGCTTTGGCCTACTCTTGGACCGCAACACACAGGCTCAATCCACCGGTGCGCCTCGGCCGCAGCTCAAAAACGCCGCGCCCAAGAAGACCTCCGCGCCGAGTCCGAGCACACCGACAAGCAAGACCGCTCCGAACAACGCGGCCAAGGGCACAGTCGCCGCCCCCGTGCTCAAATCCCCCGCGCCGGCTGCGGGCAGCGCCACACCAACGACCACCGCCAAGAACAAGACGGGCGAACCGCTCTACCTGCTGCGATACAAATTTAAGAGCGGTGAGACCGTTCGCTGGGAAGTCGAGCATCTTGCCAATGTGAAGATGAGCGCCGCCGGCTCGACTCAAACGGCCGACACCTACAGCAACTCCGTCAAAGCCTGGCGCGTCACCGGAGTCGATTCGCGCGGCCGAGCCACCTTCGAGCAGTCGATCGAACGGGTCAAGATGCGACAGAACCTCACCGGCCGACCCGAGGCCACGTACGACAGCACCATCGACAAGGAAGCGCCCGTCGGATTTCAGGACGCGGCCAAAGCGGTCGGCGTGCTGCTCGCAACGATCACGCTCGACAATACCGGCAAGCTCGTCAAGCGCGAGGACAGCGCCGTCAAGCATACGGCCACCACCGCTCAGTTGACCATTCCGCTCCCGGAAGAGCCCGTGGCAATGGGCAGCGATTGGAGCATCCCCGACGACCTGCAAGTGACCGGTCGCGATCAGCAGCCCAAGAAGATTGCCCGCCGTCAGCTCTTTACGCTCGAATCGGTTCGCAACGGCATCGCGACGATTAAGGTCGAAACACAGCTGCTCGCACCGGTGCATGATCCAGCGATCGAAGCTCAACTGGTGCAAGGCGAGATGAACGGCCGCGTGCGATTCAACATCGAGCGGGGTCGCCTCGAAAGTCAGCAGATGGACCTCGACAAGCATCTGGTTGGCGTGCAAGGAGAGGGCAGCTCGATGCATTATGTTTCGCGATTCAGTGAGACGTTGCTGGGCAGCGATGACCGAACCGCCGCCAAGCCCAAGATCGCGGGCCCCCCCGCGCCGTAACAAACCTCAACAGAACAGGGCCAAGCGGGTAAAAGTCTTTGGTTTTCGCGGGCCAGTGGGATAGAATAGCGTAATGAGCACCGTGTCATCACCTGCCGTCTCCCCAGTCAGCCATGACCACATCGTGCTCACTCCAGGCACATGCGGTGGTAAGGCTCGTATCGAGGGGACCCGCATCCGTGTGCAAGACATTATGATCTGGCACGAACGATTGGGACGCTCGGCGGAAGAGATCGTTCGTGACTATCCCCAGCTTTCCTTGGCCCAGGTCTACGCGGCCTTGGCGTACTACTACGATCATCGGGCGATGATCGACGAGCAATTGGCAGCAGACGAACAGACCGTCGCAGCGATGAAGGCCTTGTTTCCGTCTCGTCTCCAAGCGTGCTCTCCGGACTTCAAGCCGGCATGATTTCCGCCTTGCGATTCCACCTTGACGAACACGTCGATCCGGCGCTTGCTCATGCCCTGCGTATTCGCAACATTGATGTAACCACCACCCGCGAACAGGGACTGGCATCGGCCACTGACATCGAGCAATTGGCCTTTGCGTCGCGAGAAGGTCGTGTGTTGGTGACACATGATGCCGATTTCTTGAGCTTAGCGGCACAAGGCTGTTCTCATGCGGGAATTTGCTACTGCCATCAGCATGCGCGCACCGTAAGCGAATTGATCAAGGCACTGTCTTTGTTGGCCTTTTGTGTTGCGCCGGCCGAGATGAAGGAGCATGTCGAGTTCCTCTAGGCCGAAGCCGGTGTTTACCGCCGCTTGGAAGAAACCAGCCTGCCGGGTTACAATCGGCTCGCGCTATTTTCTCTTTCACTGCGAGATGACTGCATGAGCCGCGTTGAACTCAGCGAGCACGTTCGGGCGATCCCCGATTTTCCCAAGCCGGGCATCCTGTTCCGCGATATCACGCCGCTGCTCGCCTCGGGACCGGCACTCACGGAAACGATCCGCCAGTTGGCCGACCATTTTCGCGACGCGAAGGTCGATGTCGTCGCGGCTGCCGAGGCCCGTGGGTTCATCTTCGCCGCGCCGCTCGCCATTGCCTTGGGCGTCGGCTTCGTGCCCGTCCGCAAGCCGGGCAAGCTCCCCTTCGATACGCACTCGTTTCGATACGACCTCGAATACGGCAGCGATACTCTCGAAATTCACGTGGATAGTTTTCAACCGGGACAAAACGTGTTGCTGGTCGACGACCTGCTCGCGACCGGCGGGACGATGCGGGCCTGCTGCGAGTTGGTCAAGAAGACCGGCGCGACCGTGGCCGGCTGCGCCTTCGTGATCGAACTCACCTCGCTCGAAGGCGCCGCCAGGCTTGCTCCTTATAAGGTGATTAGTCTGCTCAAGTACGAGTAGCGCATGTTCATCCCGTAGGGTACGCACTCCGTGCGTACCACGCTCTTCGCAACTCCTTACGCCAACAGCTGCCGCAACAGCGCCAAACAGGCGTCGATCTGGTCGTCGCTGCCGACACTGATCCGCAAGCCGTCACCCCAGCCAGCGTAGTTCATGTAACGCACCAAAATACGGTTTTGCTTCAACAGCTCGTACAGCGGCTTGACACTCCGCGTCGGATGCGGACACCAGACGAAGTTCGCCTGACTGTCGACGGCCGCAAAGCCCAGCGCGCGTAACTCGGCGGTCATCCGCTCGCGCGTGGCGAGAATCTTGGCCGTGTTCGACCGCAGGTGGGCTTGGTCATCGATCGCGGCCGTCGCGGCGGCAATGCTCAGCGCGTCGCAGTTGTAACTGTCCTTAATCTTAACCAAGCCCTCGATGATGTGCGGCTGGGCCACGACGAAACCAAATCGCAGCCCGGCCAGCGAGTACGATTTGCTCAACGTCCGCGAGATGAGAATTTTGTCGCACTGCTCGACGAGCGACACGCAGTTGCTCTCGGCAAAGTCGGCATACGCTTCGTCGACGATCAACGGACAGGGCAATTGCCGGGCAAGCTCCAGCACCTGCGCGGGCGGAATGACCGTCCCCGAGGGACTGTTCGGATTGGGCAAAAACGCCAGCCGCAGCTTGGGGCCCGCCGCCGCAAAACTCACGTTCAGCGACCAATCCTGAGCGAAGTGAATCTCTTCGCTCGTGGCGCCCTGAATCTCGGCGAGGGTCTTGTAGAGAATGTAGCTCGGGTACGGCAAGCGAAGTTGCTCTCCCTCGCCGACAAAGGCCCGCGTGACGAGCGTGAGGATCTCGTCGCTGCCGTTGCCGCACAGGATCCAATCCGGCTTAACCCCCAGCACCTCGGCGGCGCGGGTGCGAAACGCGCTCGCCATCGGGTCGGGATACTTCTCCAGACCTCGTTCGAGCACGGCCATGACCGCGCTTTTGACAGCGGGCGACGTGGGGTACGGATTCTCGTTCGTGTTGAGCTTGATGAACTTGCCGCCTTGCGGCTGCTCGCCCGGCACGTAGCCGGTCATCGCATCGATATGCGGACGGAAGTAGGACATAGGACAAATGATGAATTCTGAATGATGAATGCAAAATGAGCGGAGATTGGCGTAGGGGAGTTTAATTCATCATTCAGCATTCCTCATTCATCATTTTCTGATATCGACACTCGCGCGGTGGGCCGTGAGCCCTTCAACATCGGCGAGCTGCCGCACATCGTCGGCCACGCCAAGCAAACCTTCACGCGTGAAATGAATGACGCTCGTGCGACGCAAGAAGTCGTTGGCACACAAGCCGCTGGCGAACCGCGCCGTACCGCCCGTCGGCAAGACGTGCGAGGGACCCGCCACGTAATCGCCTAGCGCCACCGGGCTGTAATTACCCAAGAAGGCTGCGCCTGCGTGCGGGATCTTGGCCAGCAGCGGCTCGGCGTTGTCGACCGCGAGATGTAAATGCTCGGCGGCAAACTCGTCGGCCAAGGCACACGCCTCGTCCGCATTTCGCACGAGCACGAGCGCACCGAATGCCTCGAGCGATTGTCGAGCCAAGTCGCCACGCGACAGCGTCGCCGTCTGCTTGACCAATTCAGCGTACGTGGCTTCCAGCACCCGCTCGCTCCAGGTGATCAGGATGCTCGCGCCCGGCGCGTGCTCGGCCTGGGCAATCAAGTCGGCCGCCGTGTAGTCGGGTCGCGTCGTCTCGTCGGCAATGACCACCACTTCGCTAGGTCCGGCGATCGAATCGATGTCGACCTCGCCGTAGACGTGTTTCTTGGCCAAGGCGACGAACAAGTTGCCGGGGCCAACGATCTTGTCGACCTGCGCCACCCCTTCGACTCCGTAGGCCAGCGCGGCCACGGCCTGAGCGCCTCCCATGCGATAAACTTCGGTCACCCCGAGCTCATGACACACGGCGAGCAAATTTGCGTTGTACGCGCCGAATGCCGTTGGCGGAGCGACGACCGCGATCTGCTCGACCCCGGCCGCCTGCGCGGGCACGACGGTCATCAAAACCGTCGACGGATACGCAGCCGCGCCGCCAGGTACACACACGCCGACGCGTCGCAGTGGCAAGTAACGCTGCCGCAGATACCCGCCTTGCGGTCGCTCGATTTGAACATCGCGATGCAGGATCGCCCGTTGATAGGTCAGGATGTTGTCACGCACGCGCCGCACCGTGGAGAGCAGCGCCGCGTCAGCCTGGGCGTGGGCTGCGGACAGTTCGGCCGCACTGACGCGGAGCGTCGACCGATCGAGCGCCGCCTTGTCGAGCTTAGCCGAGTACTCGAGCACCGCGTCAAGGCCACGCTGCCGCACGTCGTGACAAATCCGCTCGACAACTTGCTGCGGCGACAGGGGCTCGCCAAACACCTCGATCGTGCGTTGCCGCCCCGCTTCGCTGACCACGTTGCCCCGCGGGCTCAAGCGTTGTCGCAATTCGTCGATCGCCGCGCGACAATCGGCCGAGCGGGCATCGATTCGCCGGATCGAGAGTTCCTGGTTGCTCATGGGGTCGTTGTGCCGATACAATAGCCGCGAGGATCAGAATCCATTATTCTGACCCGAGCAGCCCGCGGACGAAAGCCCCCAATCGACGACAATCGCCACCTGGGCGAGGTTCGCTCCGACTGGCCCGATCCCTCGATTCGCCCTCCCCCTCATCTCTCCCTTACTTGTTGCGACATCATGATTTGCCCCCCGCTCGACTTTCGGAGTGATACGGCCACGAAACCGACCCCAGCCATGCGCGAGGCGATGGCCCGCGCCGAGGTGGGTGACGATGTCTGGCGCGAAGACCCAACCGTCAATCGCCTGCAAGAGCGCGTGGCCGAACTGCTCGGCAAAGAGGCGGCCATTTTTGTCCCCTCAGGCACCATGAGCAACCAGATCGGCGTGCGTTTGCACTGCAAGAGCGGCGACGAATTTCTCTGCGAGGCCAACTGCCATATTTACAATTATGAGCAAGGAGCGTTCGCGCAGCTGAGTGGCGTCGTCGCTCGTTGTATCGAAGGGAAGTTCGGCGTGCTTGAGCGCGAGCAACTCGTCGACATGATTCGACCCGACAATCAGCACTTTGTTCGCACTCGGCTACTCTGTCTTGAAAACACACATAATCGCGGCGGCGGACGCGCCTGGCCTTACGAGACGCTCGCAGCCGTGTGTGCGCAGGCTCACGAACAAGGTCTCAAGACCCATCTGGACGGCGCCCGACTGTGGAACGCCGCGGTCGCGACCGGCATCCCACTCGCACGTTGGGCCGAGCACTTCGACACCGTGAGCGTCTGCTTCAGTAAAGGGCTCGGCGCTCCCATCGGCTCAGCCCTGGTCGGCCCGCGCGCCATGATTGATGAAGCCGAGCGACATCGCAAAGTATTCGGCGGAGGCATGCGTCAGGCCGGGGTCATTGCCGCCGCTGCGCTGCATGCCGTCGAACATCACATCGATCGTCTCTCCGACGACCATCGCCGCGCACAATCACTCTCGGCGAGCATTCGTCAAATCGACGGTCTGACGCTTCACCCCGAGAAGGTCGACACGAATCTCGTGATCTTCCGCGTCGACCCCAAGCACGGCAGCGCCAGCGAGTTTGCTGGCAAGTTGAAAGCCCGAGGACTGTTGGTCGGCGCGTTTGGTCGCAATTATGTCCGTATGGTGACGCACTTGGATGTCGACGACACGGATGTCGAGCAAGCGGTCACGATCCTGCGCGATGTTTGCGACTCCGGCACAGGTCGTCCGGCAATTGCCGCTAAATCGGCGTATGCATAACGGCCTGGATTGGCCAAGATTTTCGCCTTCGATCGAGAGAATCGGGTCGATTTGACGAATTGCAAAGCGCGCGTGGATGTGAGATACTGTTCGGCTCCTGTCCTGTAAGGCGACACAGCGTCGCACACTCGGGGCGTGGCGCAGTCTGGATTAGCGCGCTTGACTGGGG
>CAYLYE010000002.1:0-83945 GCA_964387325.1 uncultured Planctomycetaceae bacterium | reverse complement strand
TTAGCGCAGCTTGCCGATCGTCTCTGTTTGGTGCGTAGTTTCTCTCACGCAAGCAACGATCACTTGCAGAGCCAGGCTCACTCGTTGTCGGGGCGCAACGTGACGCTCGCACAGATTCGTAGCGAGCCGAACATTGGTTCGATCGTGTCTTATGTGCAGGGCTCACGTAGCGGTCTGCCGGGCTATATAGCGGTCCCGGGCATAACTCGGCCGGGTCCTCCGCCGACGAAGCTCTTTGGCGGCGGCTGGCTTGGTGGCGCGTACGATCCATTCTGCGTCGGGGGCGAGCCGGAAGTGCCCGACTTCACCGCCACGCCCAAGAAGTACGATCCGCCCGCCGAGTATGAGGAAAGTCTCGCTCCCGCCGAGTTGCGCTTGCTGGCTGAGCTCGACACCGATCGGCTCACGCGTCGCGGACAATTGCGGCAGTCGCTCGATGCGGCACTGCGCGGCGCCGAGGCGCGCGAGGCCTTTGAGGCCGTCGATGGCCACTACCTCAATGCACTGCACTTGCTCTCCAGTTCACAGGTTCGCGGGGCGTTCGATATCTCACGCGAGAACGACGCCGTGCGGCAACGTTACGGTCGCACCAAGATCGGCGGCCGCTGCCTGCTTGCACGTCGCTTGGTCGAAGCGGGCGCACGGTTCGTCATGGTCGATTACGGCTACGACAACGACTATGGCAATCTCTGGGATAATCACAATGTCGCGGCGCAAAATTTCCCGCACATCTGCGAGATGGCCAAGCGGGGCTACCATCTCGCGGGCATCGATCGGGCCTTCGCCGGCTTGATTGGCGATCTCGCCGATCGCGGGCTACTCGACTCGACGCTCGTCGTTTTTATGACCGAGTTTGGACGCACGCCCAAGATCAACAAAGGGGGCGGCCGCGATCACTGGGGCATGGCCGGCTCGATGTTCTTTGCCGGTGGCGGTGTCCGGGGTGGGCAAGTGATCGGCGCGACCGACGCTCAGGCGGCTTGGCCAGTGACACCCGGCTACACGCCCGGCGATATCACCGCGACGATCTATCGTGCCCTAGGTATCGACCCTCACACGCGGCTTTACGATCGTCAGCGTCGTCCGCAGTTCGTATTACCCGAAGGGGATGTGATCCCCGGCGTGTTGGCGTAGTCGCGGTCGGTTGCCGCGCGCCGGCTCGTTGAGCCACCGTCTGATATGAGAGGACGCCTCTGCGATGTTCCCCCTGCGTACTCGTCGTGAATTGCTTGCTGATTCGGCCGCACTATCGTTGGGGCTGCTCGCCCAGCCGATTTGGGCTGCTGCACCGAAGCGACCGCGTGTCGCGGTCGTGTTCACCGAGCTACGGCTTCGCTCGCACGCCTACAATATCCTTGAAAACTTCATCGAGCCCTATCTGTTCAATGGCGAGTTGATCGACCCCGGTTGCGAGGTCGTGTCGTTCTATGTCGATCAGTACCCCGAGCTGGACATGGCCCGGGAGGTCTCGCGTCGGTTCAAGATTCCGATCTACCGGACGATCGACGAGGCGCTTTGCTGTGGCACGGGGCAGCTCGCCGTCGACGCCGTGCTCATCATCGCCGAGCATGGCGATTATCCGTACAACGAGATGGGGCAGCACCTGTATCCGCGTAAGGAATTTTTCGATCAGTCGGTCGCCGTGATGCACCGCGCGAATCGCTACGTGCCGGTGTTCAACGACAAGCATCTGTCGTACCGCTGGGATTGGGCTCGCGAGATGTACGACACCGCACGGAAGCATAACTTTCCGCTGCTGGCCGGTAGTTCGGTGCCGCTTGCCGAGCGTCGGCCGGCTTGGGAGTTGCCCGCGAACGCCGAGATGGAAGAAGTCGTGAGCGTGCATGGAGGCAAGTTCGAGGTGTACGACTTTCACGCGATCGAAGTGTTGCAGGCCGTGGTCGAAGGGCGGCGCGGCGGCGAGACGGGCGTGGCCAAGATCGAAACGCTCACCGGCGACGCGCTACGCAAGGCGGCCGAGTCGGGTCGTTGGTCCGAGGCGCTATTCCAAGCGGCCATGCAAGCCGAACGTGATATGCAGGCCAAACGCCAGCAGCGCCCGCGAGCCAGTTTGCCGCCGCAGAGCGCCGACGCCCGTCCTGACGACCCGACGCAAATTCATGAAGCGATTCTGATCGAGTATCGCGATGGCTTGAAGGCGACGGCTCTGATCGCGGGCAGTTCGTCGAGCCGTTGGAATTTTGCCTGTCGACTTAAAGGCGAGGCCAAGCCACATGCCTTCGCGCACTTCAATGGTCCCTGGGGGAATCGCTGCCTGTTCAAGGCCTTGTCGCATGCTATTCAACATTTGTTCATTCATCGACAAGAGCCTTACCCGGCCGAGCGGACGCTGCTCACTACGGGCATGACGAGCGCCGCAGTCCACTCGCATTTTCATCAGAAGCCCATTGAGACGCCGGAACTGAACATCGCCTATCAGGTCCGCGATTGGCGGGCGTTTCGCGAGAGCGGCGCGAGTTGGCAGCGGCTTACGGTCGACACTCCCGAGCCGCAAACGTTCGAGCCCGGCGACGCCAAGCTGAAATTGGCCAAGTAGCCGTCGGGGGCAGCATCGAGACGTGCTCGATCGGTTACTGTCCGGTCAAAACGAACGTGCGCCACGCGCCACGAACGGCCTCGACCCAGGCACGGGCGAGTGTCGCGCTTTGATTGAGTGGCGATTGGGCGAGTCGCTCGCGCAATCGACCCCGCATGGCGCTGAGTTGCGGCAGATTGTTGGCCAGCGCGATGGCGCGCTGCACGTACTCGTCGACCGAGTCCGTCACGGTGTCCGTTTCGTTGATGGAGCGTAGCACGGCCCAGGTTTGGCGACCGGCGACGGTCTCGCCGCGCAGGGTGACGATCGGCACTCCCATCCACAGTGCCAGGATGCTCGTGGTGCCCCCGGTGTAGGGAAACGAGTCCAGAGCCAAGTCGATAGCCTGATAGCGGGTGAGCATGTCTGCGAACGGCGCGTGTCCCTCGAAGGTAATCCGGTTCAGGTCGACTCCGTGCTGGGTAAACATCTCCTGATAGCGGCGTATCCCCAACGGGTTATCGAGGGCACGAAACTTCATGACCAATCGCGCGTCGGGTACCCCTTGCAACACGCGCGACCAGGCAGCAATCACCGTGGGGGTGATTTTGCGAGGATTGTTAAAGCTGCCAAACGTCACGTAGCCGTTCTTCAGCGCTGGGAGCGGTTGGATACTCGGCGCGGCATCGGGCATCTGGTAGCAGCACGACACGATCGGCAGCCGAATCGGTGTCTGCGTGTAGCGCGCGACCAGCTCCTGACTTACCAGCGAATCGTCGACAATGAAGTGCGTGATCGTCGATAGGCCGGTCGGGCCCACGTAACCCATCCACGAAGCCTGTAGCGGAGCAGGCTGTCGAGCGAAGACCAGCAACCGATGCCGGGCCGTGTGTCCCGATAGATCGATGAGCACGTCGATGCGGTCGTCGACAATCGCTTGGGCGACTTGATCGTCGCCGAGGCCTTGAATGTTGAGCCAGCCGTCGCAATGTGCGCGCAGCTTCTGTTCGACATCGTCGTTGAAGGCCCGATTCGAGTAGCAAAAGAGTTTGCAGGCGCGACGATCGATGGCGGCGAAGAACGGTGCGAGCAAATAACCGATCGGATGATGTCCAAGGTCGGCCGATACAAAGCCAATGCGGAGTGTGCGCTCGGCGTCGAGCGGAGCAAGACGAGGCAGGGTGACCTTGCGGCAATTTTTCGCGTATTGGGCGTCCCATTGGGCGTGTATGACTGCGAGCCGTTCGAGGTTTGCCCCGTCGCGATAATGTTCGAGGTATAAACGATTACTGCCAAAGACCGGCGAGCGGGGGTCAAGCTGACAGGCCGTGTCGAGCCATCGCACGGCCGCGTCCAAATCGCCAATGGCCATCGCCACCACGGCCTGTTTGTTATACGCGGCGGACTCACGAGGATGCTGAGCCATTGTGCGATCGAACCACGTTTGAGCCGCTTCGTAGTCGAGCCGTTCCAGGGCAATCTCGCCAAGCAGCATCATGGCCGTCGAATCGTTGGCACGCAGTGACAGGGTCTGTTCAGCGTAGCGTTGCGCATCGTCGAATTGTCGCGTGCGAAACTTGAGCGTCCCCAGGTTGAGCAGCGCATCGGCGAAATCGCCGCGCTGCTCCAGTGCTTGTCGCAGGCATCGCTCGGCGGACTCGTATTCGCAGCGTTGCATGTGGATCGCGGCCAGATTGTTCCAGGCTTCGATCAGTTGCGGATTCAGTTTTAAGGCACGATCGTAGCTGGGGATCGCGGCGCTCGTGTCGCCGCGATGATGAGTGAGTGCGGCGAAATAAAAATGCGCGAGCGGGTCATCCGCAGCCAATTCACTCCACGAGCGCAAGGCGGCGAGCGAAACGGCCTCGATACGCGTCGACAACAGTTGCGGGATCAACTCAGCCCAGTGCTGACGAATGACGACCGAGCGCGGATCGCGTCGCAATGCGGCCACAAGATCGTCTTGTGCCAAGTCGAATTGCTGCAACTGCCAACGCACGAACGCTCGGTTGAGCCACGGCAACGGATCGTTCGTGGCCATGAGCACGGCTTGATCCAAATGGGGCAGCGCCTCGGTAGATCGGCCAAGCTCGGCGAGCGCGCGGCCGAGATTCGACTGCGCTTGGCCATCGCGCGGATTGAGTTGCACACAACGTTGCCAATGAACGACCGCCTGCGGCTTGTCTCCGATGTGATAATGGACCATTCCGAGCGCGTGGGCCACGTCGGGGTGTTGTGGCGCCGCGGCGGCGAGCTGTTCGAGCAAAGGGCGGGCTTCGTGCCAACGCTGAGCTTGGCAGCAGGCCATGGCCTCTTTCCAGGTCTGTTCGAGCGACATACGGCCCGGTTTCCTTTATTGTCGTTCAAAGACCGCGTGTCGAAGTTCGTCGTGAAAAGACGCACAGCTATCGATGGCGCGTTGGAATTCAACTTTGCCCAGCACATAGAGATCGAGGTTGTCGAGTGCCCGCACCGTGGCGTTGCGTGGTTCACCGGTGAGCAAAGCCGCCTCGCCGAAGAAGTCACGTTCGACGAGCGTTGCCACGCGCCGGGGCCCCGTGTCGTCGCGGACCAGCACTTCGGCGCGGCCTTGGCGGATAATATAGAATTTATCGCCTGACTCCCCTTGCCGGACCACCTCTTGCCCCGCGTCGACTGATTCGATCTCGACACTGTCGGCCACGCTGCTCAACGTCGCTGGCGTGAGATTCTTAAACAGTCGACATTGCCTGAGAAAGTCGCATACGACAGCCGCAGAGCTCACAACAACGTCAGAAATAATGCGGCCGTCGACCATATTCACGATGCGGTCGGCCACGTCGAGAATGCGATTGTCGTGCGTCACGATCAAGATCGTGGCTCGTTGTATGCGGGCAATTGTCTTGAGCAGTTCGACCACGTCGCGGCCCGATTGCTTGTCGAGTGCCGCGGTGGGTTCGTCGGCCAGGACGATCTGCGGCTTGTTAACCAGGGCGCGAGCGATCGCGACGCGCTGTCGTTGTCCGCCGCTGAGTGACTGCGGCTTGTAATGCAATCGCTGTTCAAGTCCCAGGGCTCGGAGCATTTCGGCGGCCTGTTCATCGCGGCGCTGCGGGGCAACGTCGTGCAGCTCCAGCGCCATGCGGACATTTTGCAGCGCCGTCAGCGAGGCGAACAGATTGTGGGCTTGGAAGATAAACCCGATATCACGTCGCACCCCGACAAGCTCCCTGGGGCTGAGTTGCGACAGCTCTCGCCCCAGCACGGACAATCGTCCTTGTTGTACGCCGCGGAGTGCGCCGATGAGCGTGAGCAAGGTTGTTTTGCCCGAGCCCGAGGGGCCCGTCATAATGACGATCTCGCCGCGCGACAGCTCCAAGTGATTGTCGAACAGCGCCTGTTTGCGGAGTTCTCCTTTGCCATACCAGTGTTGCAGACCTTGGATCTGCACACTGAGCGCGTCGGCGCCGCGAGGCAGCTCGCGGGTGGCGAGCCGCGAGCTGGCGCGGAGCATTTGGCTGGGTGTGTCCTGGTTCATCGGAACAGCTCCGCCGGGTCGGCCTGAAGTAGACGGCGAATGGAGAGCGCGCCCGAGACGACACACATGGCCAGGGTCAGCGTCAGCACAAACAGGCTGCGCTCCAGGGTCATTTGCAACGGCAAGTGCGTGAGCATTGCCAGAGTTCCGTACAATCCCAAGGCGGCGAGCGTGCCGGGGATAAACCCGATCACCGCGAGCCACAACGATTGCTCGAACACGATCCGCATAAAAAACCCGGCCGGATACCCCAGCGCTTTAAGCGTGGCGTACTCGCTCAAATGATTGGCAATGTCGGAGTACAAGACTTGATAACAGATGAGCACTCCCACGACGAATCCTAGCACGGTGCCAAAACCGAAGATATAGCCGACGGGAGTCGCGGTTTGCCAGAAGGCCTGTTCCTGCGCGATGAATTCGTTGCGGGTGAGGATCTGAATGTCATTGCCGAGCGTGCGCCGCAAGCGGTCACGAACCTCGCCGGGGTCAGCGCCGCTTACGAGCTTGATGAGCCCGAGGTCGACCCCCGCGAGCGCCGTGGCACGCGCGGCGGGAGGGAAAAAAATATCGCGATAGCTCTGGTCGCTCATCAGGATATTGCCGTCGCTGACAAAGTCGGCTCCCAGGTCAAAGTTGCCGACGACCTCGACACGCTCGCCCGAGAGTTGGCTGACGGTTCCGGGGCGCGGGTTGCCAAACTCGGGCTTGGCTTTGCGGTCGAAGAGAATCCGGCCAGGGAGCAGCAGCGTCTCAGTCAATGTCGGCAGTTCGGGAATCTTGAGCACCGGATCATGTGGATCGAACGCATAGACGGTGATCGGATGCAGTTCGTGTGTTTGCGGATTGCGCCACTCGCCGCGCAGCATCAGCATGTAAAACGGCCATGTCGCGGCGACCCCCGGGCAATCGCGGGCGGCAATCAATCGGCGGCGCGAGAAGGTTTCCTTGTTTGAGAGGGTGTTCTTGGCCGGGCTGCTCATCACCAAATCGGCATTGAGCAGTCGGGGCAATTGCAGCGTGGCTTCGATAAGCGCGCCACGAAACCCGAGTTGCATGAACATGAGCAGCACCGCGAAACCCACACCGCCGGCTGCGGCCGCGAGCTGACGAGGTTGATGCGTCAGATTGAGCCACGCCAGCGGCACTCGACGAAAGCGAGCCATGCGAGATGAAATGGACATGCAACGATTAGAGATATGAACGACGTTACCGCTGCCAGTGATGATAGCACAAATAGGAGTGCGGCGTTCAAAAGGGGGGCCGCGAGTTCAACTGCCCTTGCTGCAATGTGAGCCGATTGCTACCATCCCGGCCCCACCTCGAAAGGTGGCGATTGCGATTCATTTTTCTCGGCCCTTTGGGAGCGTGGGTCCATGCCGTGGACCGGCTCAATACGCTGGCTCTGGCTGCTGCTCGCGGCGTCGCTCGTGGGCTGCGCTGCGCAAAATGGTCAGCCCGGCTTGTTGACCTCGTGGCAGCAACGGATGAGCGGCTATCAACAGCCGCCGGCCGTGGCTCAAGCTGGCGCGATGCCAGGTGCTCCTCCGGCCAACCCCGTCGCGGGGCTCTACCAACGCAGCCAGGAGTTGCAGACTCGGGCGTCATCGTTGGACACCGATAATCAAGAACTCGAACGGATGCTGGCCCAGTCGCGGCAAGAAACTCGCGTGCTGCAAGATCAGGTGGGGGCGATGCGCGAGCAATTGCGCGTTGCCACGCAGTCGGCAGCTCAAATGCGAGCCGAGACCCAAGACACCACACGTCGCGCCGAGGCGCTGACGGCCTCGCTCAACCGACGCGCCGGTGCATCGATCACGGCCAACAACAGCCTGCAAACGAATCTCTCGAAAATCAATATTCCTGGGGTCGAGACGCGCGTCGACGGAGATGTGCTGCGGATCGAGTTGCCCGGTTCGCGACTGTTTGACCCCGGCACGGCACGGCTCTCGCCGCAAGCGATCGCCACGATCGACGCTGTCGCGGCCGAGGTCATGCGCAGCTACCCCACGCAAATGATCGGCGTCGAAGGACATACCGACAGCGACCCGGTGCCACCGGGACACTGGTCGAGCAATCAGCATCTCTCGATCGGCCGGGCTATGGCGGTGTACGATCAATTACAGACGCGCGGACGCATTCCGCCGCATCATTTGTTCGTAGTCGGGCATGGCACGAATCATCCGGTGGTCTCGAACGGTACGCCGGCCGGCAAGCAGCGGAACAACCGCGTCGAGTTGGTCATTTATCCGGACCGCGCTCCGGGTATTTAAGGGTCGTCGGCTGGCACGAGCGCCACGGCCCGACACCAAGCCGCGCTCGCCTTCTCGATCTTCACAGGCAAACATGAGACCTGAAAGCCGCTGCGCGGCAACTTGTCGAGGTTCGCAAGCTTTTCGATCTGGCAATACTCCCGTTCGATGCCGGCGAAGTGGGCTGGCCAGATGTAACGGCCATCCCCGGTGCGACGGAAGTCGGCGACCATGTTCGCAAACGGTCGGTCGAGCGTGTAGGCATCGATGCCAATGACCCGCACGCCTTGTTCGACCAACCACAGCGTCCCCTCGCGACCCAGGCCTGGTTGGGCAAAATACTCGGCGGTGTCGAGCCTCGCGTCGGACCCGGTCTGCAGCAGCACGATATCGAGCGGCTGAAGCACGTGCTCGCTACGGTCGAGCGCCGCGCGCAGGTCGTCGATCGTGATGAATTCGCCGGCCGCAATGTGGCGCACATCGAGCACCACGCCGGGAGCAAAGCACCATTCGAGTGGCACTTCGTCAATGCGTCGAGCGGGTCGCCCTGCGCTCGTTGCCGCGTAGTGATACGGGGCGTCGACATGGGTGCCGGTGTGGGTGATGGCCTGAATCTCCTCGATGGCCCACCCCTGCCCTTGTGAGTAGACCAAATCTTTTTCCTCGACGCCGAAGAATAGCTTCATTTGCTGCAAGCCTTCGCCGGCATGATCGATGTACCGGATCGACGCCGGCATCGGCTCACTCGGGGACTCATGGGCCAGCGGTACGCTGAGATCAACGATTCGACAACGGGAGAACATCGGTAGATCGCTCACTCTCGGTCAAAAAAAGTTTGAGGTGCAGTTTTTGCACGAATGTCAAGAGGAATTTGAGCGTAGTTCAGGAAGTTCTCCAAGCTCCCTTTGCGCCGAAAAAAGATGTTGCCTATAATGCGAGGTAGAGGTCGCGTGATGACCCTGGCTCGTTGAGCCCTTTGGCACGCAGCATCGCCGAGTGGAATCCATCTGCCTGTTGAGAGTCTCCGCCTGTGATTACCGTTCGCCCGAAAGTTGCCGAGTTGGTGTTTCAACTATACGGCCGCACGCTGCACCCGGAACTATTCGAGGTGCTTTCCAGCCGTGTCGTGCAGCGGGGCGATTATCAGGCGAAGATCGATATCACCAGCGCGGGGCATGTGGTGACGTGGCGTTATCAGTCGATGACGCTCAGCGAGGTGTGCGTATCGGCCCAGCATGCCTTGCCACAAAAACGGCGGTTGCTCAACTACAAGCTCAAGGGGGAGCGGAGCGATCACATGACGCTGCGCGGCGGCGTGTCGTACCGCACCAACTTCCAACTTGAGCCCACCGCGCCCGAGGTCTTTTGGACGTTCCAGCAAGAGTTGGCCCACGATGGGCAACGGCAAGGCATGTTGCACCAGTTCTCGTCGAGCGGCCGCATGGCGCTCGGCGCGCTCAGCTATATCAATGTCGAGAGTCGTAATCGTAGCCTGCTCGTGCAGGTCTTTCACACGTTCCCCGACGATTATGCGATCGTGAAGAGCCAATCGCTCTTCGAGATACCTGCCTAGTGCCCCCAGGCTTTGCAGGGCTCTGCCTTTACCTCTGCGCGATCTACGTTCATTCGACTTTTATGAGCGCGAGTGGATTACTTATCGCGTATCATGGCTTCTCGCCTCGACTTATCGCTACAACCGTGACGAGTCGAATTTGACGCTTGATCGCTGCGGCCTATAATTCTGCACGAAATCATTCATCAGGGCGGGCAAGGGAGCGACCTCGCTATGGACCGGTCGCAAAACATGAGTCGATTGCCTACGGACAAAAGTTGGCCTGTGTTGTTCACACTGCTGATGTTCGCTTGGCTGAGCATGGGCTGGCCGATTGTCGCTCAAGATGTGGCACCGAAACGGGCTCCTGACGTCGAGCAGAAACGGCTCGGACGGCTCATTCGACTCACACCGCCGTTGGGTAATCGCACCGAGCAAGGCGTCCGCCGCGCGATCAGCGAGACCACTGTGCTCGCCAAGCAGCGCGGGGCGTGGCCCGTGTTTATTCTGGAGATCGAGCCCGGTCCGGTCCCGTTCGGCGATGCTATCGATCTAGCAAGGTTTCTGTCGAGTCCGACGCTTACCGGCGCGACGACCATTGCCTACGTCCCCAAGAGCATCACAGGGCACGGTGTGCTGCTCGCACTCGCCTGTGACGAGATTGTGATGGGGCGCGACGCTGAGTTGGGAGACGCTGGCAAGTTGGAACCCGTCATCGATCAGGGGCTCCGCAGCAGCTATGCCGAGATCGCCAAGCGTCGGCTCACCGTCCCCGAAGCGCTGGCTCTAGGGATGATCAATCGCGACGCCGAGGTGTTGTTGGTCGAGACCGAGCGGAGCCGCGAGTTTGTGCTCCGTGGCGATCTCGAACAACTGCAACTCCAAAAGGCAGTCCGCTCGACAAAGGTTATTAAAGCAGCGGGCGCACCGGGGCTCTTCACCGCGCGGCAACTACGCGAGTGGGACGTGGTCGGGTTGTTAGCCGACGACCGTAGCGAGATCGCAAAAACTTGGCGTCTGCCGCGAGAAGCGGTCGTCGACGCACCCACTCAAGAGCAAGGTTGGGTCGCCGCAATGGTCGAGTTGACCGGTGTGGTGACGCCCGGCAAGGTCGAGAAAATCCAGAAGCTGGTGGATACTCAGATTCGTGATGCCGGCGTGAATTTCATCTGTCTGTGGATCGATAGCCCCGGCGGCGATTGGGCCGCGAGTAAGTCGTTGGCCGACGACCTCGCGCGTCGCGATCCGCGTCAGTGTCGTACGGTTGCCTATATCGCCGGCGAGGCGCGAGGCGACGCGATGCTCCCAGCCTTGGCTTGTGATGAGTTGGTCGTGCTCCCCTCATCGGTATTGGGGGGCGCCGGAGCAGCCGAGTTGAGCGATGATGATCTGCAGTTGTTGCGCCAAGGTCTGCAACGTTTATCACGTGATAAGCTGCGTCCCGCGGGGCTCCTTACGGCGCTGATCGATCGCGAGCCCGGCGTGTCGCGGTACGTGCGGCTTGAAGATGGCTTATTCGACTTCTTTACCGCGGCCCAGTTCGCCCAGCGCGCCGACGCTGCTGCTTGGCGCCAAGATATCGAGGTCAAACGCCCCGGCGAACTGTTGCAACTCGACGGTCGACGCGCTGAGACGCTCGGGCTCGCCAGCCACATCGTGGACGGCTTTGCCGACTTCAAGACCGTGTATGCCCTGCAAAATAGCCCGCGGCTGGTGCAGCCCGGCTGGGCCAGTAATCTGATCGATGCCTTGAACATGCCGGGAGTTAGCTGGGCACTGTTGTTCATCGGGTTGGCTGCGTTCTACATTGAACTTCAGTCACCGGGCATCAGCATTGGTGGCATCGCCGGAACGATTTGCTTCGTGCTTTACTTTTGGTCGCAGTTTCTCAACGGCACCGCCGGTTGGCTTGAGGTGCTGTTGTTTATCACCGGCGTGGTGCTCATTCTGCTCGAAGTATTCGTCGTACCGGGGCTCACGATCTTCGGCCTCAGTGGCGGCTTGCTCGTCTTAGCCTCGCTTATTTTGGCCAGCCAGACATTTGTCTGGCCGCATAACGAATATCAGATGGCTCATTTGCGCGACACGCTCGTGATTCTCACTGGCATCATCGCTGCGACGGTCATGGCCGCGGTGCTCATGAATCGTCTATTGCCTCGCACCCCAGGATTGGGTCGTATGGTGCTCGCGCCACCGTCGGGCGCTGAACTCGATCAGCAGTCACGCCGCGAATCGCTCGCCTCATTCGAGCACCTGCTGGGACGCACGGGGATCGCGATCACGCCTCTGGTGCCCAGTGGCAAAGCCCGCTTTGATGAGGAATTGGTCGATGTCAGCTTGGCGAGTGGTGAGTATGTTGATCGTGGAGAGCGGATCGAAGTGATTAAGACAACCGGTGCTCGCGTACTGGTCAAGAAACTGGTCTAACGAGACGCTCATCAAGCTGCCGATCGAGTCAATTTGAGTCTGATTCCCGATCCGTTATTCGATTGTCATCATGGATTTGCTTTACTGGGCGATCATCCTGTTTCTGGCCGGCTTGACCTTCGCGGTGCTCGAGTTCTTTGTGCCGTCGGGTGGCGTGCTGGGTGTTTCGGCTCTCGGCTGCCTTGGTGCCTCGATCGTGTTGGCGTTTATGGTCGATCGTTGGACCGGGCTGGGGTTCATGGCCGGCGTGGTGATCGTCGTCCCGCTGTGTCTGATGGTCGGCGTGCGTTGGTGGCCTCATACGCCTCTTGGGCGTCGTGTGCTGTTGCGCAATCCGGAATCGTCAGAACTGCTCCCCGACTCCCCGTTGCGACGCGAACTGCGCCAACTCGTTGGTAAATCGGGCGTCGCCAAGAGCCTGATGATGCCCAGTGGCGCGGTGCTGGTCGAGGACCGCACGATCGACGCCCTGAGCGAAGGTTTGCCGATCGAGCCCGGGACGCCTGTCCGGATCGTCGAAGTCCGTGGCATGACGGTTATCGTTCGCCCCAGCGGAACCACTCCGAGGGCAAATCAATCGTCGGATCCCTTGTCGCAAAGCGTCGAAACGATCGGAATCGACCCGTTTAGCGATCCGCTGGCTTGAGCACGCCCTCGAATGGGCTCTCCCTCTGTACCTTGCTCGATTTCTCCAGATGTGAGCGGAATGAGCCCCCCTACTGTGCAGGGGGCGTTTGGGTGGCTAGGCTATAGAGGTTGACCATTTGAGTAACCGATTGGGAGCGGTGTGCCGATGTCGAGTTTCGATCCTTATGAAACCTGGTTGGGTATCCCAGCCAGTGAGCAGCCAGCAAATCTTTATCGCTTTTTGAACCTCCCGCTGTACGAGGTAGATGGCGCTAAAATCGACGCCGCCGCACGTGCTCAAGCCGCAAAAGTTCAACCGCATCTGACAGGTCCCTTGGCGGCCGATGCGAAACAAGTCATTCAGGAATTGGCCGCTTGTCGCAAGTTGCTGCTCGACGCGCGTCGCAAAGCTTCGTATGACGTCGTACTCAAGTCGGCCGCGCCGGGCGTCGACGTCGACAGTTCGGCAAACCTGGACATTAAACTGCCCGAGAGCATCAAGCCCTCGCCGCAATCGATTGGCCACGGGACCATGATTGGCCCCTACAAGGTGCTCGATCGAGTGAGCGCTAGCAAGCTCGGCAATGTCTACAAAGTTCAAAACGTCAAGATTGGACGTTTTTTCTATCTCAAGAATTTGCCCCCCGAGTCGGTCAAGATCGATGAGGTGCGCAAACGGTTCGAGCGTGAGATTGAATTGCTCACGACACTGTCTCTGTCTCATCCGAACGTGATCGTGGGTTACGATCGAGGCGAGTTTGCCGGCGGACCGTATTTGATCATGGAGTACGTGTTGGGGAGCGATCTCGCGACCCTCGTCGCGCAGCAGGGACCACTCTCGCCCGAGCAGGCCCAAGAGTACATCACGCAAGTGGCCTACGGCATGAGCCAGTTGCATAAGCATGGCGTGTACCATCGCAACCTTAAGCCGCACGTGTTGTTGCTTGACGTGCAAGGGCGCGTGCGGGTCACGAATCTGCTGATGGCCAAGATCGGCGACAGTTCGCCTTTGCAACAGAACGACGACGTGCAACTCACGACGGCCGGCGAACAAATGGGAAGCTTCGACTTTCTGCCTCCCGAGCAGGCGCTCGACGCCCGCAAAGCCGACGGCCGCAGCGATATTTACAGCATGGGCTGCACGCTGTTCTATCTGCTCACGGGTCGGCCGCCGTATGTCTCGAAAAAGCCCCTCGACAAGCTCATGGCGCACCAGTCGGCGCCGATCCCGTTGCTAAGCGAGCTACGCAACGACATGCCTATCCGTCTCGAACAAATCTATTTGCGGATGATGGCGAAAAAGCCCGAGGAACGGTATCAATCGCTCGAAGAGTTGCTGACCGACTTGGAGGGGACTGCTCCGATTCTCATGCCGGTCAAAGCGGCTCCGGTGGCCAATGTGGCAAGTGCCGCGACCGCCACCAACCCTGCGGAAGATACCGGCCCCAGCAAGGGCTGGTTCGGCCGTTTGCTCGATAAATTGACGGGCAAATAGCGTGCGTGGGATTTTTGCAACAAGGTGGTTGCGATGAGCGAACTGCGCCGCGATCCGCTCTTTGAGCGCACCGTGATCGTCGCGCCGCAGCGAGCCTCTCGGCCATTGGACTTTCAGCCTGCCCCGAGCGCTCCGGCCGCGCATCGTGAAGCATGTCCGTTCTGCGAGGGGCACGAAGCCGAAGCTCATCCCGAGTTGTTGGCCATTCGACGCATGGGAACCGCTCCCGACTCGCCTGGCTGGAGCGTGCGGGTTGTCGCGAACAAGTACCCGATCGCCCATGGCTCAGCTACTTCCTTGGACGAGTTGCAATTGAGGGGCGTGCATGATGTGATCATCGAAGCGCCTGAGCACGTGGCGAGTTGGTCGCAGATGAGCGCGGCGCAGATCGAGAACGTGTTGCGTGTGTACCGCCAGCGACTCGACGAGCTGTATGCTCAGCAGATTTGGCGTTACGCGCTGATTTTCAAGAATGTTGGTCCACAGGGGGGCGCGTCGCTCGAACATGTACATAGCCAGCTGTTGGCTTTGCCGATGATCCCGGCCGAGTCGCTTCGTCGCGAGCAGGCCCTGTGCGCGTATCGCGATCGCCATAATGCTTGCGGGCTATGTCGACAACGGCACGAAGAGTCGCACGGCGAGCGTCGTGTCTGTGAGACGGCTCATTTTTCGGTCTGGTGTCCTTACGCTAGCCGACAACCCTACGAGATGTGGGTCGTGCCCAAGGCCCATCGCCCACACGTTGAACAAATGACCGATGCCGAGCAGACGGATTTAGCTGAGCTGCTGGGCCCGCTTTTGCGTCGATTGGAAGCACTTGAGGGGGAAGCGGCGTATAATATGGTCTGGCAATCGGCCCCATGGGAGGCACCCTGGTCGGTCGGCTCGCATTGGCATCTGGAGATCATTCCCCGGCTCACGCGCAGCGCTGGCTTCGAATGGGCCTCGCAGTGGTCGATCAACCCGTTGCCTCCAGAGCAAGCCGCGGCCGAGCTACGTGAAGTCAACCTTTTTGGATGATGGCGACCCCGATGAGCAATGTGAGCATTGAATCCGCAACGACGGGTGACTTTCTGTCCGTGGCGGCGCTCGACCGTATCGCCTGGCCCGTGCGCTGCGACGAGTTCATCCCCGACGGCGAACATATTTGGCGCGTCTGGGCCGAGTACGGGCGGGTCATCGTAGCTCGGCTCACCGACGGCCGCCGTCTCAGCGAGACCGGCGCGATCGCGGGCGCGTTGGTCATGTTTCCGACCCGGCAGGGCGAGACGTTTCTGCACAAAATCATGGTCCACCCCGAGTGTCGTGCTCAGGGCATCGGCAGCCAGCTCATGCGCGCCGCGCTCGCCGAGGCGCGCACGAATGTCTTGTTGACCGTGAATCCTGAGAATCTCGCAGCCGTCAAGCTGTACGAGAATTTCGGCTACCGGATCCGCGAGTTGGTGCAGGGTTACTACCGCCCACACGAACACCGCTGCATCATGGTCTACTCGCCGCCAAGTAAATAAGACTTGCGTTACTCCGCTGCCGCCACCACGTTGCCCCATCGCCATGCGACTATTCTCGTACAATATGCATCGGGGCATCGGCGGGCGCGATCGGCGTTATTCACTGCGGCGGATCATCGACTGCATCGAGCATGAAAACCCCGACCTGATCCTGTTGCAAGAAGTCGATCGCCATGTCAAACGCTCGAATTTCGACGACCAAGCTCATCTGCTGGCCGAGCATTTTAAAGCCGTCGCGCATCTGTATCAGCTCAATGTCAAAATCAAGGACGGGGGCTACGGCAATCTGCTGCTCTCGCGCTGGCCGCTACGGGAACAGCATCAGCTCTCGTTGCGGATGAACGACCGCAAGCCGCGCGGCGCGCAGTTGGCCCTCGTCGACTCGCCCGAGGGGCCCTTGGTGGTCGTGAACTGGCACTTGGGACTAGCCGAGCGTGAACGGCATTGGCAGGTTCGACATTTGCTTGGGCATCATACGTTGCACGCCCTGGCTGAGCATCCGGCGATCATTGCGGGCGACTTCAACGACTGGCGCAACACACTGGGGGCGGGGCCGCTCCATGAGCATGGCTTTCGTGGCGCGACGACGCCGCCATCGCGATATCGCTCGTTTCCGGCTTGGCTGCCGATCGGTTCCCTTGACAAGGCTTTTGTGCGCGGAACGATCGACGTTCGGGCGGCTCGCATCGTGCGTTCTTCGCTGACCCATGCGGCGAGCGACCACCTGCCGCTGGTCATCGATTTCCATCTGGCAACAACGGACTAGACGTCAATAGCCGCTGCGCGTGCGGCCCCATTCGTTCCAGCGTGCCCGGGTGGGTTCGGCGCCCTGCTGTTGATAGCCGGGCGGACGAGTCCCTTCCATGCGCGGGCCGACGTCCTGATCCGGATACGGATCGAATCGCTGGGCCTGCTGCCGTTGATAATCGATCGGCCCGGGGTTGAACCACTGCGGTCGTCGCATCCCTTGGCAACCCACGAGTGGGCTGACTAGGACCAGAACGACGAGCGTGGCGAAGACGCGTTTCATCCGACTGAAGCCTCCGGCTTCCGATACTTTTTGAGGGGTGCGGAGTATAGGAGTCCGCCTCTCAAAGCCCAAGGGCAATTGCAATCGCTGTCAGCATCGACGCCGCGAGGGCGGCAGCTTGAACGAATCCGCTAGCACCGCTACCTCCGCGATGCTTGGCAGAGTCACCGTAGCGATTAGGGAAGATAGACGCTCAAGACGGTCGCCGCGCCCCGCGGTACAACGACCGCATCGACGATCGAGGCGGGCAGCAATCCGGTCTGCCCCAGGTCGAGCTGCAATGACCCCGCGCGTGATTGCACCTCAATGGCTCCGGCAATGACCGTGAGCGTGCGGCAACGGTCGTCGGCCGTGATTGTTTGAGGTGCCGTCAATGTCCAGCGCTCGATCACGAAATGCGGCGTCGCCAAGAGCCGTTCAAATCGTGGTCGATCGAGCGTCTCGGGTTGTGTCGGGTTCACGGGCCCACGCTCGAAGTCGATCACCTGCAAGGCTTGCTCGATGTGCAAGGGGCGTGGCTGGCCGTCGGCGCCGAGCCGGTTCCAGTCGAAGATGCGGAATGTCACATCGCTCGGCTGCTGTACTTCGAACAGCACGACCCCCGCCCCTGCGGCATGGACCGTCCCCGGCGGGAGATACAAGCAGTCCCCCACTCTTGGCTCCATGCGATGCAAACACAGTTCGCAGGTGCCGCGACTCAGTTCACGCTCGAACGCGCGGCGATCAAAGCCTCGCTTCAGGCCGCTGTGGATGACGCTCCCCTGCTCCGCGGCGAGTACCACGCAGGCCTCGGCTTTACCCCGATCGTTCAACTGCATCTGCACGGCCTGTGCATCGCTCGGATGCACCTGCACCGAGACACTCCGCTGCACGTCGAGCAATTTGATCAGCAGAGGAAAACATCGCTGCGGGTGATGTCGTCCGAGCAGCTCGGCCCCACGCGCCATGACAAGTTCGCCAAGCGTAACCCCCTGGAGCGTGCCACGGACGACGCGGCTTTGATCCGTGGCACGATCGACAAGCTCCCAGCTCTCGGCAAAGTCGTTCCCCTCGGGCAGTGGGCGGCCGAGGAGCGTTTCGAGGCGTCGACCGCCCCACAGGTAGCGTCGGTACACAGGCGTAAAAGCCAGTGGCGGCAACGGTATCGAATCGCGATTCATGAATTACCCGGGGGTTGGTTGCTCACGCGAGCTTGGCTTGTTATTATCGGGTGAATCGCTTTACGAGCCAAGGCATCGGCCTTGATCCTTTTGCCCGAGACGTGGCAGAGGATTTGGACGAGGAATTTCTCCGGACCCGTCGGCCCTCGTCCCGTCCCCAACGATCGACCGTCGATGGTTGGGGGAATGCAGCGTGTCGTTGCCGACCACTGCGCATCTCTCCGTGAGATGGGTCCTCCCCCCTGCCCTCCTTGTTTGAACGCTGAGTTTCTGACATGGCCAAGCAACCCAACGACGATCTGTTCCAAGACACGACGATGACCTTCGGCGAGCATCTCGAAGAGTTGCGGGTGTGTTTATTTCGTGCGGTGATCGGCTTGGTGTTGGCCACCGGTTTTGGGCTCTATTACGGCGATCGGGTCGTTGAATTCATCTCGGCTCCCATCATCCATGCGCTCAAGGACTACTATAAACTGCAAGCCGAGACCGACTACGCAGTCTGGATCGAAGACGAGAAGCGTGTTGGCCGTGAGCCTCCTTACACGCTCGAAGAGGTCAAAAAGATTGCCCAGGGGGACAAGGAACTGGGCATACCCGAGTTGATTTTCGATGTCCGGTATATTCACCCCGCGACTCTCACGGCTCCGGAACCGAGCAACGCCCCGGCCAAGGCCAGCGAGCCTGAAAAACAAGCAGATGCGGAGTCAAAAGCCGAGTCCGAAACTAAAGCCGAGACGGGATCGATCGACACTCTATCGAAGATCGCACATCTGCGCGATCACTTAGTGCCGATGCTGCTGTGGCAACCGTCGGACAAAGATCCGCGAACCAGTTTGAACACGCTGAACGTCACCGAAGCGTTCATGATTTGGCTCAAGGCGTCGCTCGTGTTTGGTATCGTCCTGTCGAGTCCCTGGGTCTTTTTTCAGATTTGGACCTTTGTCGCGGCGGGGTTGTATCCGCACGAACGTAAGTACATTTACGTGTTTCTGCCTGTGAGCTTGGGGTTGTTCTTGCTCGGCGCCGGGACGGCCTATTTGTTCGTGTTCGCTCCGGTATTGGAATTCTTGTTCAAGTTCAATCGCGACATGGGTTTTAACCCCGACCCACGTATTAGCGAGTGGTTGAGCTTCGTGCTGCTCATGCCGCTCGGGTTCGGTGTCAGCTTTCAGCTACCGTTGGTGATGTTGTTTATCGAGCGGATCGGCATCTTTACGGTGCAGCATTACATGTCGAATTGGCGAGTGTCGATCCTGGTGATCTTTATCATCTCGGCTATTTTGACCCCGGCCGACCCGTACAGCATTTTCCTGATGGCTGTGCCGCTGACGTTCTTGTACTTCGGCGGCATTTTGCTTTGCAAGTGGTTACCGAAGCCACAGGGGCCGAGCTAGCGCGAGCATCTAAGCAGCCGTTGTGCGATTCTCAGACCGGGGGATGTCGGGCTTTCGTGCCCTGTTGTGAGCGATAAATTTACTGGACGGTCGCTCTGTAATCTTGATAATCAGAGGCGGTCCGGATCGCCTGCCTTATGGAATCGAGAGGAGTCTGCCGTGCGTCTCTTGTCTGTTGCATCGTGCTGCTGCGCGCTCGTGTCGTTCGCTTGGTTCATGTCGACCGGAGTTGCTCAACAAGCGGCTCCCGCTAAACAAGATCATGCACATCATCACCCCATCAACTTCACCCAGCGCAGCGTGAAGGATGGCAACTGGTCCGATCCACAGACTTGGTCTCCGGCTCGAGTACCCGCCACGGGCGATCGTGTGCTCGTGTCGCAAAAGACGCGCGTGACGTATGACGTCCAGGCTCCCGCGGTGCTGCGGCTGGTGCAGATCGTGGGAACGCTCAGCTTTGCCCGTGATCGCGACACGGAGTTGAACGTCGCGGTGATGAAGGTTCAGAACAGCACGACCTGTAGCGAGAGTGGTTTTGCCTGCGACTTTGCGGGAGTGAATGTGGCGGGCGAGCCACAATCGCCGCGAGAAGGATCGATGCCGCTACTCGAGGTCGGCACGCTCGAACAACCGATCCCGGCTGAGCACACCGCCCGGATTCGCTTGCACTTCATCGAAGGGATGGACAAGAACGACGCTCCGGCGCTGGTTTGCTGCTCGGCACAGATGGAGTTGCACGGCGCGCCGCTCAGCCGCACCTGGGTCAAGCTCGGTGCCGATGCCAAGCCCGACGCCAAGAGCGTGACGCTCGCCGAGGGGGTGACCGGTTGGCGAGTGGGGGACGAGATCATCGTGACCGGTGCACGCAAACAACCGCGCCGCGGCTCGTTTCGCAACAGCGCCGAGCATATCGGAACCGAACAACGTCGCATCACACGCATCGACGGCCTGACTCTGCACTTTGAGCAGCCGCTCGAATTGGAACATTACGGAAACGGTGAGTTCCGTAGTGAGGTGGCTAACTTGTCGCGCAACGTGATCGTCGAGAGCGCCGACCCCAAGGGGGTGCGCGGCCACACGATGTACCACGCCTACAGCCGCGGAGGCACGAGCTACACTCGCTTTGCTCACCTGGGCAAGGAAGGGGTGCTCGGCCGCTATGCCATTCACTATCACCTGATCGGCGACACGATGCGAGGTAGTCAGGTGCTCGGCGCGGCGATCGTCGACTCACACAATCGTTGGATCACGATCCACGGTACCGAGTATCTCGTCGTGCGCGACTGCGTTGGTTATCAGAGTGTCGGTCACGGCTATTTCATGGAAGACGGTACCGAGGTTTACAACCTGCTCGATCGCAATCTGGGTGTGCAGGCGTTCTACGGTAAGCGATTGCCCAAGCAAGTATTGCCGTTCGACCCCAACGATGGCGCGGCGTTTTGGTGGTCGAATGGCCGCAACACGCTCGTGCATAATGTCGCCTGCGAGAACGACGAGTACGGCTTCCGCTACGACATTCAGAACTCGAAGTCGTTTAGCAGCACCTTGAGCGTCCGGATGCCTGATGGCCAGCCGAAAGATGTCGATGTGCGTACGATTCCGATCTGGCGATTCGAGGATAACGAGTCGCATACCGAGGGCTTGGCAGGCATGGTCGTGGCCGCCAACGGCGGTTCGCAACCCGACACGCCGATCCGCGACCAGAAAATGCTCGACACGATCAAGAACCTCGATTGGACCGGCCCTGACACGCGGCATCCGCATATCATTCGCGGTCTAAAAATCTGGGAGGCGCATTACGCCTTCCGGCCGCATAGCCCCGCAATGCTCATGGAGAACATCCGCATCCATCGCGTGGCGTACGGCATTTATCGGCCGACGTTCGACAATCAAGTGTTCCGCAATATTCACCTCTCGAACGCCGGCGGCGAGCCCTTTAATCGTGGAATGGACGACGCCAGCGCGCAAGGCGGGATCATCTCGGTCGATGGTCTCACGATCGACGATTTTGATGGCGGCAACCAAATGCACCCAGTCGTGCATATGAGCGACAACAACTTGTCGGGCAAGGCGGCAAGTCACTTCCGCAACGTGGTCTGGGGCAAAACCAATGGTCGCCGACCGGTCTTTAATCGAGGTGGCAGCACGCGAGTCGATCCCTTCGTGCCACAGGGGGTTCCCTATTTCATTCACGATTACTTCGGATCAGGGCAACACGCCAAAATTGTCAGCACCAAGGCCGCCGATCTGCTGGCCGACGGGAACAAGTACGTGCAAGAGCCACCGCTCACCGGCGACGAGTCGGTCGTGGCCAAGGTGTCGAACGTGGCGTGGCCACAATTGCTCGACCCGGTCGACGATCTTCCCCCGGCTACGGTCATCACGCAGGTCACTCGCAGTAGTGGCAAGCTCCGCGTTCGCGGAGTCTCGCACGACAACGGCGAGATTACCACCGTTAACGTGAATGGTCTCAACGCCCAGATCACGGCGCAGTCGGCCGGCGTGGCCGACTGGACGATCGAACTCTCGATCCCCGCCGACGGACGACTCTCGGCTCTGGCTGTTGATCGTACCGGAAACCAAGAGTTGACCCCGCACGTGCTGCGGCTCGACGTGGATGTTGTCGCGGCTCGATAACGGGAGAGATTAAGATCAGCCGCCCGATGGCTCGGCCACTTCTCGAATCCGACGACGGATCTCGTCACGGATGCGATTGCGCACGTCGATGGGGATTTGATCGTACTCCTCGCGGCTCAGGCGACCGTCGTTATCCTTGTCGAAAAACTTGAGCAACTCGCGGGCCGGTTCGGGGATGACGAAGCCGCGATCGAGCAGGGCGTCGACGAACACTTCGATGCGTGCGGCGCGGTCTAGTGCGACGCCACCGGGCAGGTCCTGCTCTTCGACGCCGCCGACCAAAGCGGCCCCCAGTCTCGCGCCTCGCATCGTCACAACCTTGCGCAGGTCGGCTACCGAGTCGGTCGTCAATTGCACACTAAACAAGCACATCTCATCGGTGGTTTGCTCTCCCCAATGGACCCGCTTCGGCGGCGAGTTCGGGTTGTGCGGGTTGTCGGCCGAGTTGTCGTACTCAGCCTCGACGTGGATGACACTTCCCTTGGGGAGTCGCACGCGCTCCGCAAAGGCATAGCCCCCTTGCCAGTTGAAATCCCAGTCTTTGATCCAAACGAGCGGCACGGTCGAGCCGTCGGGTTTTTGGGCCGTGGCCTTCATTTGTCGGCCAAGTAAATGCATATGCGGGCCAACGCCCAGTACGTTCACATCGACCGGCAGTGGTTCGCTCTCGGCCGTCACACGGTAGTGCTTCTCATCAGGCGGAATGTTGAGTTGTCGACTGCGAACGGCCAAGCCTCCCACGATTGTCGGAGCGAGCTGCTTGGTAAAATAGATGCCAACGCTCGACCGGTCGCTCTCGACTTTGCCACTCGGATGGTAGTGCAATTGCAACACGAGGTCGCTCCCCTTGCGGAGGAACATACCGGTCCCTTCGGGCAAGAAGCGGGGGATCGCGCCCGGTGCCCAGCCACCCAAGCCGCCGGTGGGGATCACCCCCGGGCCACCAAAACTGCGATAGCCCGGTCCCGCCTCGCGCTCGTCTCGCTTCCGCGCAGCGCCATTCGAGTCGAGGAACAGCAAGGCGTGATGCACCACGCGCCGATTGCCTGGCCGAAACTCGACGGCCGCCACCGTTCGATGCTCGCTCGTGGGAATCGGCAGCACGAAGCATTGATAGATATCGGCACCACTGGCCGGGATAGTAAATGCCTCGGGCATCTCCAAGATCAGGTCCGGCTTGCCGAGCGTCCAACCCTCGGTGAACTTCGGCGGCTCGGGCAGATCTCGATCGTCGCCACGCGGCGCGCCGGCTTTCGCCCAGGCTCGCAATGTCGCTAGCTCCTCATCGCTCAGCCGTCGCTCGTCGTGGAACTTGCCGAAATTCGGCTCCGCCTTCCACGGAGGCATGCGTCGACTCGACGTGATATCGACTATAAAATCGGCCCGTTTCGCCATGTCCTCGTAGGTCAACAGCGAAAAAGGTCCCACTTCGCCCTGCCGATGACAGCCGGAGCAATGTTTCCAGACAAGCGGCGCGACATGTTTCGAGAATGTCGGGGTCTCCACACTGGGAGCGGCGAGCGACACCACGATTGCCAACGAGATCAAGCCAGCTTGCATAACGCCTCCGGTGAAAGGGTCTGCCTATTGTACCCCGGTCGATCTTGTCCGGTTTCGCAAAAATTGTGCCCCTCCCCTGCTCCTCTCGGCGCTTCGACCGCTCTCGCATTGAAAGAACACATGAGCTACTGTTAATGCTCCGCACACATGAGAAGTGTCGCTGAGTCGTATTCCCCTTTGATCGTCCATCGTCCGATGTCGTCATCGAATCCGCTCGAATTGCGAATCAGTGCGCTGCGTCAAGCGAGCGCTCGGGTCGATCGCCTCGACGACCTTCTGGTCACCAACGGGCTCACGCGACACTGGCGTGCCGAGTCGCCGCCGCACCTCGACTGCCCGCGCCCCGAGTTGATCGACCTCGATCGAGAGCGGTTCTTTTTTATGCCGCAGTCTCCGTTGCGCGACCAGCATGCGTTTCCGCTGTCGGAATTGCGACTGGATTGCCTTGCCGACGCGCGGCTCATTGGCGAGAAGTTCGTGGTCGTGTCGCATGATCGGCAGGTATTCTCCGAATCGTACTGGTCGCTCGAAAATCTGAACGACGGCGCCTACTTGCAGTGCCTCGCCGGAGGGCCGGGCTTGGCACAGCGACCGCCGCGCGTCGTGCTGCGCGATCCCACGCCGACACGCACCCTGGCCGGGGCGGCGCTGCTGCTCGCACAACCCTGGGCGTTCAACTACCATCACTGGATGATCAACAGTCTTGCGCGGCTGTGGTGGCTCGAACAGCACGTGGCCTTGCGCGACGTCCCGGTCTTGCTTCCTCGTACACTCAACTCGTTTCAACACGAGTCGCTCGCGGCGCTGGGGTTGCCCAACGAGCAACGCTTGCCGTTCGACGCAACCCACTGGCAGATTGAGCGGTTGTACTTTCCGGCCAGCGGCGACTTTTGGCCTGCCCAGCTGCAATGGATTCGCCAGCGAGTTTACTCGTATTACGGTATCCCTATCGCGGTACCTCATCGTCGTCTGTATATTTCGCGTGGCGACGCTCCTAATCGCCGCGTGCTCAATGAGAGCGCCCTGATCGCGTGCCTGCAATCGCTCGGGTTTGAAACGGTGCAACTGGCCACGATACCGTTCATCGATCAGGTCCGGCTTCTCTCGGAGGCACAGATCGTGGTCGGTCCTCACGGCTCAGGACTGACCAACATTGTATTCGGCCCGGAGACGTTGACGTTGCTCGAATTGCATCCGCGCGACACGATGAACCATGTCTTTTGGGTCCTCGCGAGCGCTTTGCGCCAGCGCTATGCTCTCCTGAGCGGGCCGGTCGTCAATCAGGATCGCGATTTCACGGTCGACCTCAACGAGTTGCGGCAGATTTTGGATCAACTTCTGTAGTTGAGCGGCGACGAAAACCGATCCTGGTGATTACGATAGAATTTTGCGATATTCTTTTCCGTACCGAGTCTGTCTATCTCGATGACTGCCACTCAGCTCACCTTTGAATCTGCGATCCGCTGTTTTCAGGCCAGTGATTGGGTCGGCGCCGAACGTGTCTGTCGCGAATTGATCCAACGACAGCCGAACCATTTCGACGCACGACATATGCTCGGCATGATCCTCAGCCGCGCCGAACGACACGCCGAGGCGGAGGTTATGTTGCGGCGCGCCCATGAACTGCAACCGCGCGACGCCGTGATCTGCAACAATCTAGGAGAGTTATTGCGTCAGCAAGGGAAACTCGACGAGGCCGAGCTTTGCTTCCGCCGCGCCATTCACCTCCAGCCGCGATTTCCGGAACCGGTTTATAACCTCAGTCTGATCTTCAAAGCCCGCGGAGACCGGGAGCAAACCGAGGGTGCGTTGCGGCGCGCACTGCAGTTGCGGCCTAACTATGCTCACGCGCACTTCAATTTGGCTAACTTTCTCCGCGAGGAGGGGCGGATCAAGACTGCGGTGGACCATTATCGCCACGCACTCGAATTGCAACCCCACTCGGCCGACACGCACCTTAATCTCGGTTGCAGTTACAGCGAGTTGGGCGAACTCGGCCAGGCAATCAAACACCTGAGCGAAGCCGAGCGACTCAAACCCGAGAACCTCGACATTGCCGTCTCGCTTGCCCAGGCTTGGCAAGCGCAGGGAGACCTAGCCACGGCCGAGCAGTGCTACCGTCGCGGCCTGACGGACAAACTCGACACGCTGACGGCACAACTGCGGCTCTCAGCGCTCGCCGAGGTGATTCCTCCGCACCGGGCGTATGTCGAGCGGTTTCCAGTCGAATTGCGGCAAACCATCGAGCGTTTGCAACACGACGCGCCGCAACTCGATCTGGCGACGTTGCACTCTAGCGGGGCCGAGCCCCCGATGGCCTTGGCCTATCAAGGGCACGAGGTGTGCGAACTCATGCAGCGGTACGCAGCACTGTTCACCAGTGCGATCCAGCCTCTTGAGCTGTTGCCCAATTCGGGCAAGCCGCGCGTCGGGATTGTCGTCACTCATGGGCATGAAGGGGTCTTTGCACGCTGCTGGGGAGGTATCGCCGAGCGGCTCTCACGCGCCAAATTCGATGTGCGCGTGATCTGCTCGCGCAGCGGAGCGAACGTCCTCAAGCAGATGATCCGCATTGCCGATGGCGAGTATCTGGTCCTGAGCGAAAAACTAGTCGAGGCCGCCCAGGCCATTCGTGACGCGCGATTCGACGTGCTTCACTACTGGGAAGTGGGAACCGATTCGACGAACTACTTCCTGCCGTTCTTTCAGCCCGCGCCGCGACAGTCGAGCACATGGGGCTGGCCAATCACCAGTGGCAATCCGCGCATCCAAGACTTTGTATCGTGCGACTTGATCGAGCCCGAGTCGGCGTCGTCGCAGTTCAGCGAGTCGCTGGTGCGTATGCAGGCTTTGCCCACCTGTTACGAGCGCCCTGCCTTGCCTGATCGGCTCCGCGACCGGGCCCATTATGGTTGGTCGGCGCAAGAGCATCTCTACATTTGCACACAGAATCTGCGCAAGTACCATCCCGACTTCGACGCGATCCTCGGCGAGCTGATGAACGGCGATCCGCTCGGCCGACTGCTGATTATTGCCGACGCCCAGCCACGCATCACCGCGCGACTCATCGAGCGGCTGCGCGGGTCGATCCCCGCGGTCGAGCGGCGCGTGCAGGTGCTTGAGCGGATGGATCGCCCCGAGTATCTGAACGTCGTGGCTCTCGCCGATGTCGCCCTCGATACGCTGCACTATGGCGGCGGCGCGAATACCGTCTACGACACCGTCGCCGTCGGCACGCCCGTCGTCTCGCTGCCGGGTGCCTATCAGCGCGGACGTTGGACGCTCGGTGTGTATCGGGAGCTGGGTATTCAAGACACCCTGGCCAGCTCACCGGCTGACTATGTTTGCATCGCCCGGCAGTTGGCACACGATCGCGAAGCGCGACGCGCCCTCGCGCAGCGAATCAAGACGGCCGGCGAGTCGCTGTTCCTGGATCCACGAACGGTTCGCGAGCATGAAAGCTATTTTGAGCGGGTTTGCGCGGAGGGGCGAGGAGCGGCTCGCTAAACGGCCCTTCGCTCGCTCCTGTCCGGGGGTGACAACTCGCCCTGGCTGCGATAAAAATAGGCGCTGGTCGTTCTGCTGTTCGGAATTTCATCGCAAGGATTAACAAAGATGTTCGAGTCGTTGGTAGCCGTGAGTGTCGTCACCCTGCTCCTTTTTGTCGTGATCGGCATCACGGCTCGGCTTACGCTCGGAGACTAGCAGCTGGCACTGAATTCAAGGCCGTTTCGCCCCGGCTATGTCGACTTACGGAGCACGACCCACCGCAGCTCGACCGGTAATTGAGCGGAGTCGACCGTGAGGAACAGCCCTTCGCAACGCGCCCAGGCTTCGAACCAACTCGTCGGGGGCCAAGCGAATGGCGGCAGATTTCGCCATTCGTACTCATAGGCCGAGTCGTCACTTTCGACCACGAGCGGCAACCCTTGCAGGGCGCGATGCAACTCGCTGCGCGTGTAGATCGTCGACCAGAGCGTTTCTGAAAGCTGCTCGGCCAGCGCGTCGGGCAGGTAATCGTCGCGCGCCAAAAACAGGTTCAGCACCAATCGTCCGTCGGATCGCAAAGCCGCCGTACAACGCTCGATCAAACGCTCCAACGAGCCGTCGCGGCGAAAATGGGGCGCTACCTCGCTGGCCAAAATCAACGCATAATGGCCGCCGCATAATTTCAACTCGGGGTCGAGCACGTTGCCGGCGATGATTTGCAGCGGCACATGAATCGACGTGATGGCGGCCTGCAAGTTGTCGAGCATGACCGGTGTCGCTTCGACAGCGTCGACCGGGAAGCCTCGCTGCGCCATGTAGATCGCGTTGCGACCGGTCCCTGCTCCGACATCGAGCACCGGCGCCGAGGCTGGTGTCCCCAACTGTTCCAGGATTGACACGACCCGCGCGTCGGGATGTGCTCCGAATGGCTGCCCCTGACGCTGCTCGAGCCAACGACGATATTGTTCATTCAAATCGATTGTCAGAGTGGTCACATGCAGCGCCAGGTTTTTATCCATGCCGGGCGAGGCGGTGAGCGCGTAATGCACGACGACCTTGTTGGCACTTCCTTGCTCGAATGCCCCATCCAAGGCTGTTCCCAGCAGTTGCCGCAACTGGTCAAGCTCGCTGTCATTGAGTTTGCGTCCCAGGCGATCGAACAGCTCGCGCAGCTCGGTGAGGTAAAAATCGAGCGCTGCGGGAATGGCCAGCAATTCGACATCGCCACGAAACTCGGTCCGCGACCGCAGGGCGGTGCGTAAGCCATGCTGCCAGATCGAATCAGTCATTGAGAACAACCCTACAAGGTGAACAGAAGTGCCTGGAGACAGTATTGTAGATCAGCGGCGATCTGCAAACTCGAATTGAGTCGAGTTTGCCCGCTAGACGGCACGCCTCGGGTCAACTACGCTCAGATTGGCGATCTTTTCGTGACGGTCGCAAAACCCTCGCCCCCCCTTTCCTCTCGAACCGCTGGCATGCCCCAGGACGAACATGTGTTCCGCGTTGGCGAAGACTCAGCGCGGCTGACGCTCGCGGCGGCCTTGCGCCTGTGGCTGCCGGGCAAGCCCGCCTGGTCACACGTGCAGCAGCTCATTCGCACACGCCGCGTGCTGGTCAACGGCAACCTCTGTCAGGACGAAGCCCGACGACTCAAG
The DNA here is from genome assembly GCA_964387325.1 of uncultured Planctomycetaceae bacterium. GTDB lineage: Bacteria > Planctomycetota > Planctomycetia > Pirellulales > PNKZ01 > CAZZBK01. The sequence continues at coordinate 55,106 of CAYLYE010000002.1, read as the reverse complement.
CCCGGTGAGGTGATCAAGGTGATCGCCAACCCTATTGCGCCACCGGCCCGCGAGGATGACGTCAAGCTGCGCTATCTCGATGCTCACGTCGTGGTTGTCGAGAAGCCCTCGGGCATGACGAGCGTGCGGCACCATGAAGAGCAAGATTGGTCTCCACAGCGTCGACGCAACAACCCGACGCTTGAGGATGTGCTACCTCGCATCTTGTCGAAGCGGCAGTCCAAACCGCCCATCAAACGAGGCCAAGGTCAAAAGCCGAACTCGATGCGTATGCCTCCGGTGCGGCCCGTACATCGGTTGGATCGCGAGACGAGCGGCCTGATGGTCTTTGCCCGGAGTATCCCGGCCGAGCGTGAGCTGGGCCAGCAATTTCGTAAGCACACGACCGAGCGGACGTACTTGGCGATCGTGCTGGGCGAGGTGGGCCCGCAAACAATTTCCTCGCGCTTGGTGCGCGATCGAGGGGACGGTCGACGCGGCAGCACCACCAACCCTTCGTTGGGCAAGGATGCCGTCACGCACATCCGTCCGGTCGAGAAGCTGGGAAACTACACACTCATCGAGTGCCAACTGGAAACCGGCCGCACGCATCAGATCCGCATCCATCTTTCGGAGTTGGGGCACCCGGTCTGTGGTGAGAAGGTTTACTTGCAGCCGCTGCATGCTCCGCCGATGGTCGACCGCAGCGGAGCACCGCGTCTGGCACTGCATGCGGCCGAGCTAGGCTTTAAGCATCCGATGACTGGCGAGATGCACCATTACTCGATGCCGCTGCCCAAAGATCTGGCCAAGCTCTTACTCCGCCTGAGAAGCGAAGCTCAGCGATAAACGCCGCTTGCGTGTGTAGGCGCCGCATAATTACTCGTCACCCTCGATGATGCCCAGGGTTTGTCCAACGACGAGCGGTTCGTCTTCCGAGACAGATTGCTCGACAAGCGTTCCGGTGGCTGGCGCGCTGAGATCGACCGTGATGCCGTCGGCGAGCACTTCGACGATGCGGTCACCTGCACGGACACGCCGTCCGACGTCGACGAGCCACAGGCTCAACTGAACGGCAGCGAGCCCTAAGTCAGGAAGGCGGATTTCGTGCCGCACGATCGAGAAACCTCCGCGGGGTGACTTGTAGAAGCGGAGCAAGGGCCAACGCAGAGGAGGAGCGTTGTTGCGACACTCACTCCTCTGCGCTGGAAGTCCCGTCCGTCACCCACCTTCCATGAACTCAACATGATTTTACAACGGTCGTCGTGGCAGCTGGCGTGGATACGGCAGCGGCTCGACCGCCGGCAACGGCGCGTCGTCGGTCTCGAGCCATTCACGACGCTCTTCTTCGTCGGCGTAGTAACGCAACCAAGTTTCCGGATCGTCGGCCGAATTGGCGCAGTCCCAATGCAAGAAATTATCGCGACGATTGATTCGCTTCTCAGGGGCAGGCAGGATGTCGCGATAGATAATCGTATACAGTTGGCGGTCCGAGAGATGATCGGTGAAATCGAGGACGATCCCGGCATCGAAGAGTTTTTGAATGGTTTCCCACAACAGCGAATGGATGTGCGCGTCGTCGAGTGACTCGGGCGCGGGGAGTTGCAATTCAGGGGCGAACCACTGCGCGATGGGGACAATCGGCGCACGCTCCCATTCGAGCATGCTGGCTAAGAATTCGTTCTCGATCGGGGTTGGCACCCGCCGGGTGTTGAGGCTGTACACAGCCTCGTCACAATACGGCTCCAACTCGTCGCGTAACTGAGCGTTTCGCAACAAGTGATCGATCTCTTCGCAGCGGACTCGTGGTAACTGTGACATAAGTATGAGTGAGGCGATTCGCGGCCATGAGGTCGTATCGTTGTGGGTCCTACATTTCGACTCTACCAACGCTCGATAAGCGTTCAAGCTCATTCTTTCCAGGGTTCTCTGTGCTACCAGTGCTGCGCGCTCGCACGACCGCTACAACCTGACAAGTCTCGCAACACCAGCCCGCACAACTGGTATAATCGTTCAAGTGTGACACAAAATGTTTCTGATTCGATTCAAGGTCGCGTGGCGTTTGGTCGACAGACTTGCTCGGATCGAGTCGCCCGCACACGTTGCCTCACCTCTACCGCTTAAACGAAGTGCCGTCCGATGAACGTCGCGTTAAATTGCTTGCTCGTGTGGGTTAGCTGTGGAGCCGACAGCCTCGCCAGTGACGAGCGCGTTGTGTTTTTTCCGACGCTGGCCCATTACGACCAAGTTCAAAATGAATGGCGTGGCGAGGTGCATGGTTGGATCTACGAAGTTGATCTGAAGACCCGTGTGCGCAGCGTGGCGTTTCGCGAGTTGCTCGAACTCGACCGCTCGGTCGACGAGTCGTTGCTTTTTCGTCAGCGCATAGAGCCGTTTGTCGTTGACAACGAACGGGGTAAACGACTCCATGTTCGGCTTGGTCAGCATCGCTTTGCAATGTCACCATCGTCGAGCGATGGCCATTTTCGCGGCACCGTGATCTTGAGCGCGAAGGAGGTCGACGCGTTACGACAACCCGACGCGCCGACGGCTGTCCAATGGCTGTCGTTTGTCGCTGCGGACGAGAAGCGTGGCTATCCGCAATTCGCCGGCCGGCTGGGGTTTGTTGAACCCACGGGGCTCAGCGTGGTGTCGGATGTCGACGACACGATCAAGATCTCTGAGGTCCGCGACAAACGCCGCTTACTCGAACGGACGTTTCTAGATCCGTTCGAGGCGGCACCACACATGGCTGAGGCGTATCAGAAACTCTTAGCGAAAGGAGCGATGTTTCACTACCTGTCGGCTGGCCCCTGGCAACTCTATCCGGGATTGGCACCGTTTTGCCAGCAAGCCAATTTTCCCGAAGGTTCATGGCATCTGAAGCGTTTTGCCTGGGACACGGACGGTATCAAGGCGTTGTTTGCCGAACCAGAGCAGCATAAGTTGCCCTTGATCGAGTCGTTGTTTACGGCCGCGCCCGGTCGGCAATTTATCTTGATTGGCGACTCAGGGGAGCGCGATCCGGAAATTTACGCCACGATCGTGCGTCGGTATCCGGATCAGGTACGGCGCATCGTCATTCGTGACGTGACCCACGAGCAGCGAGACTCACCCCGCTACCGCAAGATATTCCGCGATGTGCCTGGCGGGCAGTGGCAGTTAATCACTGAAGGCAGCGAAATGGTCTTGGATTGAGCCACCGAATAGTCCCTTGTTTGCCTGTCGGTCGCAGGGTAACTTAGCGGTTTATTGAGGTTCAGGTAATTAAGTTAATAGGACGACCATCGGGAGTCCGAAAATACCGGCCTTGCGTTGCTCGGCCTCCTGAGTGCATTACCTGAGTATCTATAACTCGCCATATCGCGGAATCGAGAGCCATGAGCGACCCTTACTTTCAGCAGCTATTCGCCGAGCGGATCGGCGGCATCAACTACGGTAAAGGCACCGAGATCTATAAGTTCGAGAAGATCAAGCGCGCCAAACGCAAGGCCTTGGCCGAGCATCCCGAGCGGTCGCTCATCGACTTCGGAATCGGCGAGAACGACGAGATGGCTCCCGAGAACGTTCGGGCCGCCATGCAATGCGAGATCAATTTGCCCACCAATCGTGGCTATGCCGACAATGGTATCGCCGCGTATAAAGAGGCCGCCGCGCGGTTCATGCAGCGAACATTTGGCGTGGCGCTCGACCCGGTCAAGGAAGTCAACCACTGCATCGGTTCCAAGACCGCTCTGGCCATGATCCCCGCGGCGTTCATTAACCCGGGCGACATCACGTTGATGACCGTGCCAGGGTACCCCGTAGCCGGCACCCATACGAAGTATTACGGTGGTACGGTGCATCGTCTGCCGCTGCTTAAGCAGAACGATTTCTTTCCCGATCTGGAGTCGATCCCGGCCGACGTGTGCGATAAGGCCAAGCTGCTCGTGATCAACTATCCGAACAGCCCGACGGGCAAACTCGCCACGGTCGATTTCTACAAGCGAGTAATCGACTTCGCGCTGAAAAACAAGATCGTGGTTGTGCAAGACGCGGCGCACTCGATGCTCAGCTTTGCTCAGCCACCACTGTCGTTCTTGCAAGTGCCAGGTGCTAAAGATGTGGGCATCGAAATTCATTCGATGAGCAAAGGCTGGCACATGATCGGCTGGCGCATCGGATTTGTGTGCGGTCACGAGCGCATTGTGCAGGCCCTGGCCGACGTGAAAGACAACAGCGACTCGGGGCAGTTCATGGCGATTCAGAAGGCGGCTGCCGTTGCGCTCGACGATGACACGATTCCACAGCGTGTGCGCGTCAAGTACGAACGCCGTTTGCGAAAGTTGGTCGATGCGCTGAAGCGTTGCGGCTTCGATTGCCAAGTCCCTGGCGGCACCTACTTTTTGTACACGCCGAGCCCCAAGGGCTTAGCGAGCGACGGCCGCAAGTTTGCCAACGCCGAGGAGTGTAGTCAGTACCTGATCAACGAGCATTCGATCGTCACCGTTCCCTGGGACGATGCCGGCTCGTTCTTGCGATTCTCGGTCACCTATGAAGCGGCCGACGAAGCCGCTGAAGACGCGCTCATGCGCCAGACCATCGAGCGGCTGAACCAAATCCAGCCGGTGTTTGGTTCGTGATCGTGAGGAAAATCGTTCAATTGCGAACGGTAGAAAATAGCCACAAAGGGCACAAAAAGACGCAATGAAAGCTCCGTATTTCATATTGCGTTCGCTTGTGTATTTTGTGGCGATTACTTCCCCCTCCACTTCCCTGCCCCTCTGCTCATCCACTTGCTGCGCGTTCCTTCTCAGCGTCGCTAAGTGAATCGCTTCTTACTTCCTAGGCGAGTCGGACTCTTTCGCGTCGCGGACGTAGCGGTTGAGCCAGTCGATGGTCTCGGCTTGCGTGTGCAGCACCGACTCGGTCGCCACGTAACCGTGACTCTCATGCGGCAACATCACGAGCCGGACCGTGCCGCCGTTCCCCTTGATGGCCTGGAACATGCGTTGGGACTGAATCGGAAACGTGCCGGTGTTGTTGTCGTTCTCGCCGTGAATGAGTAGCAACGGCTCCTTGATCTTATCTGCGTATGTGAACGGCGAGAGCTTGAGATAAATGTCTTTGGCTTGCCAGTACGGCCGTCGCTCGGCCTGGAAACCAAACGGCGTGAGGGTCCGGTTGTACGCGCCGCTCCGCGCCACGCCGGCACGAAACAGATCGCAGTGGGCCAGCAAGTTGGCGGTCATAAACGCGCCGTAACTATGACCTCCGACGGCCACTCGATTGCGATCAGCCACGCCCATCTCGACCGCCTTATCGATCGCGGCTTGCGCGGACGAAACGATTTGCTCGACAAACGTGTCGTTCATCGTCTCGGGATCACCCACCACGGGCATCGTCGCGTTGTCCAAGATCGCGTAGCCCTGCGTGAGCAAGGCCAAGTGCGAGATGCCTCGAATGCGCGTGAACTGTGCGGGGCTGGTGGTCACTTGGCCGGCCGTGCTCGGGTCGGAAAATTCGAGCGGATAGGCCCAAATAAACAGCGGCAGACGCTGACCCGGCTGATAATCGGCCGGCAGATACAAAGTCGCCGACAGAGGCACGCCATCGGCCCGCTTGTATTTCACCAACTCCTTTTTGATGTTGCGAATCTGCGGCGTCGGGTCGCGAAATGTCGTGAGAGGGCGAGTCGTACCGGCCTGCAGATCGCGCAGCAGATAATTCTGCGGCGAGGTCGGCGATTCCTGCCGGGTGATGATCGACGGCTTCGCGTCGGCCGACGACGAGGCGAGCAGCGCCGTGCTTTCGAGGTGACCCGGTTGGCAACGCCAGAGTCGCTCGGTTGCCAGCGTGTCGAGATTCATTCGGTCGAGGAACGGCAGATAGCCCTCGTTCGTCGCGCCCGCGCCAGACAGGTAGATCCATGAACCGTCTTGCCGCGCGATGGCATGCCCGTGCTCGTTGCGTTTCGGGACAATATCGCCTGGGTCGCCGTACTGGTCACGAATACTGCGATCGACGAGCACCTTAGGCTCACCGCGTTGCTTCTCATTGTGCAGCAGCGTTCGCACCCAGCGGCGATCACGATCATATTCCGTCATGGCCCAGAGCGATGGATCGCGAAAATACGACACGTCGACGGCGCGGTGCTCGACATTAAGCAATTGCTCAGGCACGCTATTGAACGGTGCCGAGAGTGAAATCAAACCATCGCGATGAGGCACTTTGCGTCGCGGGTCGCCACCATCATGGGCCTCGAACCACATGAGCCGGGCCGGATCGCTGCTCGTCCAACTCACATGACGTGGCCCCGTGCGCACCCCTTCGATGGGGATATTCTCCTCCAGCGGCACGTCGGCGACGAGATAAACTCGCTTGCCGTTCAGGTCCCAAACCGCGATCTCCTGGGGGAACGACGTGTAGGGTAGCGTGTACGAGAACGGCCGCTTGATGATCGTGACCAGCACGTAGCTTCCGTCGGGCGAGGGCTCGGCGCGATCAAATATCTGCGGTGCGCCGATCGGTTGCAATTTGCCTTGCAGGTCGATCGTGGCGAGCTGCGTGGTCGTGTGATACGCGAACAGCGCCTCATCGTACGGTGACGAAATCATGTCCGGATACGTGCGGGCCGGCGATGTGTTGCCACTCGACTCTTGCATGCTCGGCCCGAGCGGCTTCTTGGGCATGGGCGGTTCATCGCCGCGATTCTCGGGCGTGAGCGAGCAGAGGATCGCATCGCCGCTGGGGAGCCAACTGGGGTTGCCCAGCACGGTTGACAGTCGATCGCTGAGCAATCGCGGCTCGTCCGATTCAACCGTCATACCCCAGAGTTGCGTGCCACGATCGGTCACGAGCGAGTAAATGAACGTGCGCGCGTTGTGCGACCAACTCACCAGTCCCACTCGGGCATCGGCCGGCAGCGGCAACCGTGTCAGAGTGTCACTGTCACGGCGGCGGAGCGACAGCCCGCGACCATAATCGGTGCGCGAGGCACCGTTCGCGGCCGGATCAATACGAATGCCTCCCAATTGCAGCTTGCGGCGGGCGAGGTCCTCGATGCTGGGCATCGCATCGCGATCGATCAGCAGCAGCCATTGACCGTCGGGACTCCAACTCACCGACGGCTCAGGCGCGGCCGTGAGTAGGTCGACGACATTCTGAGGAGGAAGCCGATAACCGTTCTCGGCTGACATCGACATCGTGGTGGTCATCATGATCAACAGCAGAATCCAAACGCGGCGCATGAAAAAACCCTCCGAGTGGCAAGCTCACAACGGAGGGTATTCTAGCCGAGAGCAGCTTGGCTGGGGATGCGAAGATGAGTGATGACACGAGAATTCCACACGTAGGGCACGTGCATCTGTTACCCGTTCAGGCCGGCGAGTGCTCCGGAGCTGTCGCCCAGGAACGGGACGCGGACGTCGATTCGCTCGAGCATCGAGAGCCAGAGGTTGTTCAGCGGCGTCTCGTTCGTGTAGCGAATGTGTCGTCCGGTTTTCACCGTGCCGCCGCCGTTACCGCAGAGCAGCACAGGCAGATTGTCGTGGTTATGTGCGTTGCCGTCGCTATTGCCGCTGCCGTAGGCAATCAGGCAGTGATCGAGCAGCGTGCCGGGGCCTTCCTTCACCTGCTTGAGCTTGCCGAGCAGGTAGTTCAACTGTCGCACGTGAAAACGATTGATCTCGGCGATCTTTTGTTTCTTGGTCTTGTCGTTGCCGTGATGTGAGAGATCGTGGTGCCCTTCGCTCACGCCAATAAACGAGTAAGGGCGATTGCTCCCCTCGTTGGCCAGCACATACGTGCTCACGCGGGTCACGTCGGCCTGAAACGCGAGCACGAGCAGATCGCAAAGCAACCGGCAGTGTTCTTCGTAGTCCTTGGGAATTCCCTCGGGAGCCGCCATGTCGGGCTTCTTGATCTCGGGGAGCTTGGCCGCGCGGACGATCCGTTGTTCGATATCGCGAATGGCGTGGAAGTATTCGTCGAGCTTGCGGCGATCGTTGGCGCCGAGCTGTTTGGCGAGCGCGGCCGAGTCATCTCGCACGAAGTCCAAAATGCTTTTTCGCAGGGCGTCTCGCTGGGCGCGGTTGCTGTCGCCAGCACCACCAAAGAGCCGCTCGAACACGAGCTTGGGGTTCGACTCTTTCGGAATCGGTTGCGTGGCCGAGCGCCATGACATGGTCGAGTTGTACACGCAGCTATAGCCCGAGTCGCAATTGCCGGCCATGTTGCTGGCATCGCAGCCGATTTCGAGCGAAGCGAGGCGCGTCATTTCGCCGATACGAGCCGCGGCAACTTGGTCGACGCTCACGCCCGCGCGGATGTCGGTGCCATCGGTTTTGCGCGGTTGCGCTCCGGTAAGGAACGCTGACAAGGCGCGGGCATGGTCACCGCCGCCATCGCCGTGCGAGCGGGCCTTGTCGGCCGTCAGGCCGGTGAGCACGTTGATGTGTTGCTTGTGCGGCTCGAGTTCCTTGAGAATCGAGGTCAACTCGCCAAGAGGCCCTTCGTAGCCGGGGGTCCAGTCTTCCATGTTGATGCCGTTGGGCACATACAGGAAGGCAATCCGGTTCGGAGCTGCGGCCGCGCGGCGCTCGCCTGTGGCAGCCCAAGCCGCGACGGGGCCCATCGCTTCGAGCCACGGCAAAGCCACGGCTGCTCCCAAGCCTTGTAGCACACGGCGACGCGATAGGTGTTGATAATGGCTCATGGGTTTGTTTCCTTTCCTCGACGCAGACGGAACGGATCGCTCCGTGCAATTTCAATGACTAACCGAGAGAATTTGTAATCGTCTTTGGCCGCCGCGGCAACCATTCGGTCGACGGCACGCTTGTCGTAGTACTCGAGGCCCCGTCCCAGGGCATAGGTCAACATCTGCTCCGTTAATGATCGGGTAAACAGTTCCTTCTTCTCTAATAATACCTCGCGCAGACCGGCCGGGCCCTGGATATTCCGCCCGTCCGTTAAAGTCCCACTAGCGTCGATCTCAAACTCGCCGTCTTTCTGCCGGTACGCCCCGACCGCGTCGAAGTGCTCGAACGCGAAGCCGATTGGGTCCATACGGGCATGACAACTGGCACAGGCCGGGTTCTTGCGGTGCTGTTCCATCCGCTGACGCAGTGATCCGGTGAGCTGTCCCTTCTGCTGCTCAAGCTCGGGCACATTGGGTGGCGGCGGAGGGGGGGGCGTGCCGAGGATTTGTTCGAGGATCCAACGACCCCGCTTGACCGGCGAAGTACGCGTCGGGTTCGAGGTCACGGTGAGAATGCTGGCCTGGGTGAGCAAGCCGCCACGATCGGTACCCGTCAGGGGGACGCGAGCGTAACTGTCGTATCTCACCGGCACGCCACGCGACTTGGCGTCGTCGTTGAGACTCTTGCGAAACTTGTCGAGCATGCCGTAGTGTTTGGCGAGCGGCTCGTTCATGTACGTGAAGTCTGCCTGGATAAAGTCGAGCACGCTGCGATCTTCGCGGGCAATCTCCTGCATGAACATCTTGGTCTCAGCCATCATCGCCTGACGCAGTTTCTCGTTGAACGAGGGAAACAGTTGCGCATCGGGGGTGAGCGATTGCAACTTGCCCAACTGCAGCCATTGCAATGCGAAGTTGTCGATCAACGCTGCTGACTTGGGATCTTTCAGCATGCGACGCACTTGCTCTTCGAGCCGTGCGGTCAACTGTTTTTTTGCGGCCAAGCCGAACAGTTCGTCGTCGGGCATGCTGCTCCAAAGAAAATAACTCAATCGCGAGGCGAGTTGATACTCGTCAATTGCGTGGGATTCCTTTGTCTGTGGCCGGTCATCGAGTTCGACGCGGAACAAATACTTCGGCGAGCAGAGCAGCGCCTGCACGACCCGTCGCATGCCCAGCTCCCACTTCTGGCCGTCGGCCACGACCTGATCGGCAAATCGCGCCAGCGACTCGATTTCGTCCTTGGTGACAGGGCGCCGATAGGCTCGCGGGAGCAATCGATTGAGCACCTCGCGCGTTCGCTGCTGCGGAGATGCATTCTCATCGCTGGCCAAGATCATCCGATGCGAGGCGGGACGCGTGTCGAGTGGCCCTTCGCTCCAAAGGTTCTCGATGTGTAGCTTGGCGGGCTCGTCCCCCTCGGGACCTTTGAGCAAGGCGATCCCCGCTTTCGTGATCTTGCCCATGTGATTGATCGGCACTTCGATCGTTTGCAGCTGTTTCGCGTCTCGGGCCGTGATCTCGAAGGTCCCCATGATCTTCAGTGGCTTCATCTGCGGCACGGCAGCGCCCAGCAGTTGATCGATTTCGGCGTCGCTGGAGACCTCGCTCAGTTCCTTGCCTGAGATGAACAACACGACCTTCACGGGGGCTTTGCTCTTGGATTCGGCATAGAGCGTGGCACGAAAGAAGAGGTCGGCATCGGCTGTGAACTTCAGGTAATCTCCTGCCGCGGTGAAAGGGCCCGCATGCACGGGCTCCTTCGACGTCACATCCATTTGCCGGAAACGACCTTGCGAGGTCTGAGCATTGTTCGGCTGCAAGTATCGGCCCGACAGATATCGCTTCGACGGCTTGGGGATGTCGGCCAGAATGACCCGGTTGGCGATAGTCTCGGCCGCAGCCAGGTAACGTTCCATCAAGAGCGGCGAGACGCTGAGCACGTCGCCGATATTGTCGAAGCCGTGCCCCACGTCGTCGGGCGGAAAATCCTCGGCCGGCTGAAAATCGACCAGCAATAAATCGCGAACCGTGTTGTTGTACTCGGCGCGATTGAGTCGCCGCATCGTGATCCGGCCCGGGTCGACCGCACCGCTCGAGTCAGCCTTTTCATAAATGCCGCGCACCGAGGCGAGGAAGCCCGCGATCTCGTCGGCCGACGGGCGAGGCTCTTTGGCCGGGGGCATCTCGCCCGCCTCGACCATGTCGAGCACCCCTTCCATGCGTTTGCGAAACTTGAGCACCGCCGCCTCGTCGGTCAGCGAGTGCAATGACAGATCGGCCTTGGGCATGTTCGCCCCATGACACCGCACGCAGTGCTTGACCAGAAACGTCTTGCCGGCTTGTGCAAACGATGGTGCCGCCTCGGCGCTCCAACTCGGACTGCCCGAAGCAATCAGGAGCAACAGCAGCGCGGTAAAAACGAAGCAACGTGGGGTGAGCATACAGTGCAGATCGAAGAACCGAAGGCGGGAAACGGACCACTCAGGCAGGACCTATATTTTGGTCTAAAACGTCTCGCATGACAACAACAAATCGAGGGGCTATCTCCACCGAGCCAGGGGCGCGAGCCCCCGGATAAGATTGCCCCGTCGACCATTATTCATTCGCTACGTAATCCGGGGACTAACGTCAAGCGGCTCGGCTGGATCGAGCCGCTCGAAGCAAAAATTCTTCCCTCGCTCCCCCCGTTCCGCTTACAATCGCCGGCACCATCCGACACGCTCCTCCCCTGCCCTATTCAGGAATGGCATCATGTGGAATCGCCGCCAGTTACTCACCTCGCTCGGGACGGTCGCCGCCGCCCAGACGATCCTTGCCGACTCGATCAGCGCCGCCGACAACCCGGCCGCCAACGTGACCGACCGCACATCGACCATCAAGATCACAAAAATCACGCCGATCCCTTTCAATCGCAAGGTGTATATCAAACTGGAGACCAACCATGGTGTCACCGGTTGGGGCGAGATCGATCAGCTTGAAGTCAACGTCGCCTCGGCACTCGTCCATTCGCTGTTCGAGTTGATCGACGGTGAGAATCCCACACGCATCGAGTACCTCTGGCAGAAAATTTATCGCTCGCATCGAGACATTCGCGGTGGCCCCTTCATGACCCACACGCTCGCCGGCATCGACATGGCGCTGTGGGACATCACGGGCAAGCTCTGGGGGGTACCCGTCTATCGGCTACTCGGTGGCCCGACGCGCGACAAGGTTCGCGTGTATCCCTCGGCCAAGGCCACTAAAGTCGGCGCGGGGCCGCAACCCTTCTCGGGCACGCCGGCCCAGATCGAGGGCTTTGTCAAAATGATCGAGCGGGCTCGGCAACAGGTGGGGTCCGATGGACTCGTCATGTTCGACGCCCACTGTGCGATGCCGCCGCCGTTCCTGATCCAGTTCGCCTCGGCCGTCAAACCGTACGATCTGCTCTACATCGAAGAGCCCGCCGTGCCGGGCAATATCGAGGTGTTCAAGCGACTCAAGCAAGCGATCAACATTCCGCTGGCTGTCGGTGAGCAGGCCCGCACCATTTGGGACGTGATCACGTACTTGCAGGAAGGCTGCGCCGATATTCTGCAAGTCGACTGCGCGCACACGGGTGGCATATCGCAGCTCAAAAAGATCGCCACGCTCGGCGAGGCGTATCAGGTGCCGATTGCCCCGCACTGCGTGACGACCGACCTGGGGATGACCGCCAGTTTGCACGCCAGCGCGTCGGTGCCGTACTTCCTGATCCACGAGTACTACCCGAGCATCACCCCCAAGGGCTTGGTCAAGAAGAGTTGGACGGTCGACGAGGCGGGCTATGCTTCGCTGCCGACCGAACCCGGCATCGGCTGCGAGATTGACGAAGCGCGATTAGCCGAGTTAAACAAGCTGCCCCGCACGCCCGAGTGGCCCACCCGCGGCCGGTACCCCGACGGGTCGATTGCCGATTATTGAACGACGTTTTTCAATTCAAATTATGCTCGCAAATGTCAATAATATCCTAACAGATGTTCAGAGCCTACGATTTCCCCATCCTTCAGTTGAAACCGAATGGATTCACTATCCGCTCCATCTAGTCCACCGAAATGGCCAACATGAAGTCTCTGTTGTTTTCCATCTTCGGTCACAAACTCAACGTCCACATCCTCTTTGATGTACGATTTAGCATCGATACTAGCCGAACTGTCCGGAGCAATGTCGCCAATGTAGTAGGAACGCCTGCCTATATGGATCACGACTGACTGAATCACGGTATGACCCGTGTTATGGACCGATACGTTCGTTTCAGAAAATGGCCAGGCATATTCGAGCACAATCCCTATGGGAGTTACGACTGCGCCCAATATGATCAGCCAATACCATATTCCGTCTTTATTTCGTGACATATGATGTTCCACTCTCCCGCTAACGTACCCACGAGGTCCGATACGGCTTGCGTAGACTAGTAGGTCATGCACTCCGTGCATGACCGATGGAACAGACCTAAACGGGTTGCATGGTTCGCACACGTGTGACATGCAACAAGCCGACGATATCGACGGTGTCCGTCTCGGGATCAACAATGATGATCTTGGCTTTTCCTAGCACGGCCAATTCAGGGTGCCGCACTCGATAAGTTTCGCCGCTCGATACGTGTAATTCAAAGGGCTCGAATGGCTGGCGTTGCATCAGTCGAGCGATCGTTTCGCGATCCATGAGTCACCTACTTCAGCACAAGTTACGACTCGATCAAGCCATTATACGCAGTCGAGATATTAACTCAAAATCCCGCGATGGACTTTCCCTTTCGTGTCGGTCAACCGGAAGTCGCGGCCGGCGTAGCGATAGGTGAGCCCTTCGTGGTCGAGGCCAAGCAGATATAAAATCGTGGCGTGGACATCATGCGTATCCATCGTTCCCTCGACGGCGACCTCGCCCAGCTCGTCGGTCTTGCCGTAGCGCAGGCCCCCTTTCACACCGCCGCCGGCCATCCACATTGAGAACCCCTTGTTGGCATGTCCGCGACCGTTGCCGTCTCCTTTGTCGTCACGCGCCGTGCGGCCGAACTCGCCTCCCCAGACGATCAGCGTGTCTTTAAGCATGTCACGCTGTTTGAGGTCGGCAATCAGCCCGGCGATTGGTTTGTCGATCGAGGTGGCGCCGCGCGTGATGTGCTCGCGGAGGTTGTTATGGTGGTCCCAACCGGGGCTGGTGAGCTGAATGAATCGCACCCCTTTCTCGGCTAACCGTCGCGCCATCAGGCATTGTGAGGCGAAGTTGCGAGTTTCGCCGTCGTCGAGACCGTAGAGTTCGCGAATCGAGTCGGGCTCGTTGTCGAAACTGAGCGTGTCAGGGACCGAGGTTTGCATCTTGAAGGCCAGCTCGTACGACTCGATGAGTCCTTCGAGCTCGGGGTTGTCGGGCAACTGGTCGAGCAGTCGGCGATTGGTGCGCTGCACGAAGTCGAGTTGCCGGCGCTGCTCGGCGCTGTCGAGGCGACGGTTGGCAATGTTGGGGACACTCCCCTGCCCTGCTCCGAGCCGCGTGCCTTGGTAGCTGGCGGGCAAAAACGCCGAGCCGTAGTTCATTGCCCCGCCGAGATCGTTGATCGGATCGATCGTAACGAAGCCGGGCAGATCCTGGGCCTCGGTCCCCAGGCCGTAGGTGACCCAGGCACCGAGCGAGGGGCGGACAAAATTCTCGCTACCGGTGTGGAGTGCGACGGTCGCTTGTTGATGGCCCGGGTTGCCGGTCGTAACGCCGTTGAGCAAGCATAGATCATCGGCATGCCGGGACAAGTGTGGAAAGATCGTGGCCATGTGAATGCCGCTCTTGCCGGCCGGGGCGAAGTCGACGACCGGTGCGAGCAATTGACTTTTGCCCCCTCCACGCCCCACGCGGGCCAGTTCGGGCTTCCAATCAAACGTGTCCAGGTGTGATGGTCCTCCGGCCATGAACAGGAAGATCACGCGCTTGGCCCGGGGCTGATAGTGGGGCTCCTTGGGAGCCAGTGGCGAGCGGTAGCGCGGTTCGGCTGCGCGAGCCGACTCGGTGGCGAGCGCCTGCAGCGCCAACCAACCAAATCCGGTGGCCGTTTGCTGTAGCAAGCGGCGACGCGAGTCGCTGCGAGGCAACGATCGATGGTGAGGCATGAAGGTTGTCCAGTTCATCTTTCACACGAAGTTATCGCACATAACGAAACGGGGCGCTGCACAACAACGCTTGTACGAGCGTCGTCCAATTTTCGGCTGGCGACGAAGCTAGGCTCGGCAATAGTCCAGCCACGTCGCGCAGCTCGTCTGCCGTAGCAGGTCGCCCCAGCAATCGTAGATACAACGAGTTGACCCGCGCGGCGTCGTTCGGCTTGGCCGACTTGGCCAGTTCGTCGACCACCTCGGCCGCACAGTTCGACACGAGCCGATTGTTCATGAAGAACAAGGCCTGCGGCGCGACGGTCGTCACCTCACGTTGACCCACGATCTGGCACGGGTCAGGAAAGTCGAACGTGCCATACGAGTCGGGCAGTCGCGAGCGGATCACGGGCAAATAGACGGTACGGCACGAGTCGTCGAGATCGAGCACGCTGGCTACCGAGGTCTTGTTGCTCTTGCCACCAATGCCCGTCACTTGCACCCCCTCGGGCCGATCGAACGACAACCGCCCGGCAACGAACAATAGGCTGTCACGGAGCGGTTCGAACTCGAGACGACGTAGATTGGCGCGCCAGTAGTAACGATTGTCGGCATCCGTGTCCTTGGCCGTCGTGCCGACGGTATCGCTGCTGAGTCGATAGGTCCGGCTTAGCACGATCGAGCGAATCAGCTTTTTGAGCGACCACCCCTGGTCCATCAACCGCCGCGATAAAAAGTCGAGCAGTTCAGGATGCGATGGGGGCTCGCTCATCACGCCAAAGTCGTCACTCGTCGATACGAGACCACGCCCAAACAGGTGTTGCCAGACGCGATTGGTTATGACCCGCGCCGTGAGCGGATGATCGCGCGACGTGATCCATTTGGCCAGTTCCAGTCGTCCGCTGGATTGACTGCCAGGTCGGGTCATGCGCGGCAGCGCGGGAATACGTAGGTCGCCGCGTGACGGTGTCTCGCCATGATCGTGCGGGTCCCCCTTCACTCGTATCGCACAGTCGTTGATCTCGTCGTCGGCGAGCCCGATGCACAAATTCGGATCGGTCGTATAACGGATGTTGCGTTTGCCTGTCCGCCACTCATCGTTGTAGTCGTTCATCGAATGGACCCCCGGCACGAGCTTCGCAGCGACCGCTTTGGTCCCCAGCGCAATGGGGAGCGTGATCAACTCTTCATGATCGACGTAGCCATTGCCCGAGCCGCGATACGAGACCCCGGGCCGGGACCGTGAGCTGTAGAATATGCCCGCCAGGGCGTAATAATCGCGTGTGCTTACCGGGTCGTACTTGTGGTCGTGACAACGGGCACAGGCGATCGTCAGCCCCAAAAATGTCCGCGAGAGCACGTCGATCTGATCGTCGATGCAGTCCATCTCATACTGCCGCGAGTCGAGCGCTTGCAGATCAAAAGCCGTGAGTGCGAGCATGCCCGTGGCGACGAGATTCTCGCGGCGTTCGGCAAGAGTCTTGGCGGGCAGCAAATCGCCGCTGAGTTGTTCGAGCACGAAGCGATCGTAAGGCTTGTCTTGATTGAAGGCGTCGATCACGTAGTCGCGGTAGCGCCAAGCATACGTCAGCGGTGGATTAAAAGTCCTGCCGGCACTGTCGGCGTAATGCACCACATCGAGCCAGTGACGCGCCCATCGTTCGCCAAAGCGCGGTGAAGTCAGGAGTCGATCGACAACTTTAGCCAGCGCCTGATCGTCATTCGATCGATCGGCGAGGAACGCGGCGATCTGATCCTCGCTCGGAGGCAAGCCGGTAAGATCGAGTGTCACGCGACGCATTAGCACGTAGCGATCAGCATCGCGGTTGGGGACAAGCTTCTGCTGTTCGAGTGTCGCGAGCACGAAACGATCGAGATCATCTCGGGCCCAATTCGCCTGGCTGACCTGTGGCGGTTTGGGATTCGCAATCGGCTTGAACGACCAAGGCAGGCTTTTGCTCTGCGGCGAGGCTGCTGAGGCGAGGTCAACAAGCAGTCCCAGTGTAGCTACGGCTATCCCCAGGACACGGAACGACACCATGCATCGCATGTGGCACCTGATCGACAAACACACCATCGGAAGGCAGAGAGTTCTGCCAGAAAAACTGAAAAGCGATCGAAGTGGTTATCGTAGCATAACGGTGAGAGAGCTGCCAAACTGGCCAGATGGATCGATCCGGAATGGCGATCTTTACTGCGAAACGGAGTCGCTCAACGACACCATACCGGCAAGTTGACCGCAACCGGCGGCAATGTCGATGCCCCGCCGCTGACGGACGCTCACCTTCAGGCCACGATCGCGCAGGGTGCGATGAAACCGCTCGACCATGTCGGGCTCGCCCGGGGCGCCGTCGTAACCGCGCGTCCGATTGAGCGGAATTAAATTGACCTGCGCGGGCAGTTTATGGAGCAACTCGGCCAACTGTCGTGCGGTATCGACCGAGTCGTTCTGGCCAGCGATCAACGTCCACTCGATGAAGACTCGGCGATCGAGTTGCCGCGTATAGTAACGGCAGGCGTCGAGCAACTCGTCGAGCGGCCAAGTCCGCGCAACGGGCAGTAGCTCTGCCCGATCTGCTTGGGTGGCCGCATGTAGCGAGACCGCCAGCGAGTAAGGACGTCGCTCGTCGGCGAGTTGGATGATGCCTGGCACGACGCCGACCGTACTCAGAGTGATCTGCTTGCCGCCGAGCGCTAGTCCGCCGGGATCGTGCAGGATATCGAGAGCCTTGAGCATCGCGTCGTAATTGAGTAATGGTTCGCCCATGCCCATGACGACCACGTTGCGCACATGGCCTAACGATTCGCAACGGAGAACCTGCTCGCTGAATAGGACTTGCGACACGATCTCGGCGGAGGTCAGGTTTCGAGTGAAGCCAGCTTGACCGGTGGCGCAAAACACACAGCCGAGTGGACAGCCAGCCTGGGAGCTGAGGCAGACCGTCCAGCGGTTGCGCTGCTGCATGAGTACTGTCTCGATGACAACTCCGTCGACGAGTGCCAGCAGAAACTTGCGCGTGCGTTGATCGTCGCTGCGAACTTCCTGCACGAGCCGGGGTAGCTTCCAGGAGACGTCTTGAGCGAGCCGCTGGCGTAATAACACGGGCAAGTCGATCATCGCGGAGAAGTCTTGCATGTTATCGACATAAACATATCGCCAGAGCCGCGCCGCATGTGCGAGAGGAAACTCCCAGTGGGAAATCAGATTAACGACTTCAGTGCGATGGAGACCAAGCACAGTGAACCAACCAGAGTCGAGCGGGTGAGGGAGTGACTACGAATCAAGACGTTGAATTCTACATGCGGAGTCCGGTGCGTCACATGGATCGATTTTGTTGTCACTCTCGCGGGTCGCAGTTAGACTGCTAGATGCTTGCATTTGAACTTCACCCTTTCGCGCAGATTTTATCCCATGAATCCACAGCGTCGACAGTTACTCTCTGCGGCGGCCCTTGCGGCCGGTTCGCAATTTCTTGCCCCGAATGCTCCTGCTGCCGAAACGGCGACCAAGCCAGACAAGGTTTTGAAGATTGGCGTGGTCTCGGCTCGCATTCAAGGTAAGGCGCAGCGGCTCAATGGTCACACGTGGCACTTTGCTCAGTATTTTCATCCCGAGTGCAATCTCGATGCGATCAAGAAGTACAAAGATCCCGGCACGGTGCAGTTGTTTCACAACTACCTACGCAACCCGCAGATGACGTTCAACCGCTGGCCGTTTGGCAATACGGTGATTTCACATTACTACGAACAAGATCCGGAAATTGCCAAGATTTTCTGCGAGGCGTTTCCGGGCGTGCAGGTCTGCACATCTCTGGAGCAAATGGTTAAAGAGGTCGATGCCGTGTGGGTGGGCGACGCCAGCGGTTATGGCGAAGATCATTTCGATCTTTGTGCTCCGGGCCTGGAGCGCGGGCTCCCCACGTTCTGCGACAAGCCGATCGGCGCGTCGGTGGCCGGCACACGCAAGATTCTCGAATTTGCTCGTCAGCACAAAGCGCCTCTGATGTCGTCGAGCATCTATCGCTATCAATGGGGAACCGAAGAAACGTTGCGTATGAAAGCCTCGGGCGAGTATGGGCCACTGCAATATGTGCTCGCCTCGCAGGCCGGCGCGCATGACTACGACCGCTGGGTCATTTATGGCCAGCATCCGGTGTGGATGGTGATGACCCTGTGCGGTGCGGGGGTCGAGGCCGTCAACATGTACGAGTATGGTAATACCTGTCATCTGCTCATTACGTATCCCGACAAGCCGCCGGCCGAAGTGTGGTGCGGTCGCCCCGATGCTGGCCCGCGGTACTCTTCGACGACCGCCTTCTTTGCCAAGAAGGTGTACACCTACTCACCGGCGATTGAAGATCATTACTGGTATGGGCATCACTACCAGATGCTCAATCAGGCGGACACCTTTCGGCGGATGGTGATGACGGGTGTCGAGCCGGTGCCCCATCAGGAGATTCTCGAAGTGACCGCCATTATTCACGCGGGGGTCAAATCGATGGGCGAAAAAAGCCGCCTCGTAAAACTGGCCGAGGTGATGGGCCTTTGATCGTCAGGTAATCGGCTTATTAGGCCGAGCATCGCGAGGCCGGTATGTACAGACTCCCGCTGGTCGTCCTGTAAACTTAATTACCCGAACCTCGATAACCCCCGGCAACTTGACTACCCCGCCAGGGAAAAGAGAAAAGGGGGAGCGCCGAATCCATTCAGCACTGGGTCCCCTCGCCAAGCGATCGAATCCATCCGACCACCGGAGGGAACTTAGCAAACGACGCGCAAAACAGACAACGTCAGTTTTGCGAAGTTTTTTTCAGGCGGAAAAAACTCCTCTTGCGTTATTACGCTCTTCCCGACAAACACGACCGGCGCTACTCTCCACGAACAGCGCCGGTCACTATGTTTACCGCACTCGATTAGCTGCGGGCCGCCTTGCACGCCGCCGCACATTTGCGGCACGTCTCGGCGCACATCTTGCAACAATCCTTGCCCGACTTCTCGCAGCGTTCCGCGCAAGCTATGCACATCTTCTCGCACATCACGCACGTGTCATACGCGATGGGCAAGCCCTGCTCGCACGCAGCGGCACAGGCCAGGCACATGTGATGACAGGCCTCGCACTGCTTGGCGCAGACGGGGTTGTCCGCACGACAGCACATGTCGCAGTTCTTGCAAGTAGCTGCACACTCACGACACGTTTTGACACAGCCGTTGGAGACCTTGCCTTCGGCTGCTTGCATGGTTCGGCCGAGCAACATGGTCGCTCCCGCCACGCCTAATACGCTTCGCAACCATGTCCGACGAGCAAAAAAGTTCAGGTTCATAAAGCACACTCCTCGATAGGTTAATTCGTGACAAAAATGATCGATCGACAGCACAAACATCGTCAGCGCAGCTCAATGTGCGCAGCGAGTTTCGCTTGTAACCAACAACTTCGTTCCATGCCGGCTAAAGAAACGCCGGAGGAGCGCGCATTAGCAGCGCCAACAACACAACTGTGGTTGGGAAGGTTTGGCAGGCGAGAATATTTGCCCAGAATGAATAGCGCGCGCTTCGACAGCGACGGGCTCCATCAACACACTCGCTGTAAAGGAGAACACGGCCCAAGTGTCCGGGCGGTTCAATCGTTCGATGGTTGTGACGACGGGTCCCTGGCAGGTACACGAACCGGTTCCTGAGGGATCGGACGCGACGAGTGTCGAGTTGGCTTGCGTATTGTGCTGCGTGGAAAACGCACAGCACGACTTTTTCGCAGTGTCCGCAACCGGAGTGCAACAGGATTGCGAGCATGCCTGGGCAGCGCTCCCCAGCGTGCAGCACCATTTGGCCGGAAAAATAAGCGTGATGGCCGTCAATAGCAGCAGCAACACGCGTAGGCCCAGCAACATGATCGCACTCGCAAATTTAACAACGTACATGAGTACAGGTCATTCATTGTAGAACTTGACCTTACGCAAGGCAATGAAGATCGAACAGCGCAAAATGCTCGTGGTCAGACCGCGAGGCAACTATATTGGGCTTTCTCAAACAAGGAAACAATCATGCATGGCTCACGCGTTACACGTATGTTGGGTGTCCTTTCAGTGCTGTTACTGCTTTCGTCGTTTGTTGCCGCGCAGACGGTCGACGATGTGCGTATTGTGGGTGGCCGGATCGTCGACGGTACGGGCAACCCGTGGTATGACGGCGACGTGGCGATTCGCGCGGGACGCATCGTTGCCGTGGGACAGTTGCCTAAAGGCGAAGCCCGCCGCACGATCGACGCTCGCGGTCTGATTGTAGCCCCCGGCTTCATCGATATCCATTCGCACAGCGACTATCTGCTGCTCGAAGACGGAGCGGCGCAGAGTAAGATACGCCAAGGGGTGACGACCGACGTGCTGGGCGAGGGTGATTCGGCAGCACCTAATCAAGGATCGCGACCGCAAGGCGTGAGCGACTCGAGCGCCAAAGCACGCTGGCCCACGCTCGGCGCGTACTTTGAATCGCTTGAACGGGCCGGCATTGCGATCAATGTTGCCTCGTATGTTGGCATCAATAATATCTGGCAGTCCGTGATGGGCAATTCGTTCGAGCGTCCGACCGAGCCCCAGTTCGTGCAGATGGAGCAATTCGTCGACGAGGCGATGCGAGACGGAGCCTTGGGGCTCTCGACCTATTTGATGATGCCACCCGGCTCGCTGGCCACGACCGACGACCTGGTCCGATTTTGTCGCGTGGTCGCCAAGCGAGGTGGTATCTACTCTACGCACATTCGGACCGAAGGAACGGGGGTCTTCGATGCGGTCCGCGAGGCGATCGCGATTGGCGAACGAGCCCGACTGCCGGTCGACATCATCCATCTGAAGATTGCCGACGAGCAATGTTGGGGGCGGATGAATGAGATCGTTGCTCTGATTGAGTCGGCTCGCCAGCGGGGCGTGAACGTTCAGGCCAACGTCTATCCTTACACACGCGGCAACAACAATCTGTCGAGCATTATTCCCCCCTGGGCGCATGAAGGGGGGACGGCCGCAATGCTCGAGAGGCTCAAAAATCCCGCCCTGCGAGCGCGTCTGAAGCAGGACATTACCGGCGGCATCGACGGTTGGTACAACCACTACACGGCCGTGGGGCGTGATTGGAGTCGGATGCTCGTGGCGGCCGAGAACCGCTACCGAGGGCTCACGATGGACCGGGTCATGGCGCTTCGTACAGCCGGAAAGCCGTCGAGCGACCCGCTCGATGAACTCTTCGCATTGCTCATCGAGGAGCATGGCTCGGTGAGTACGGTCTTCGCGCATCATACCGAAGAGGACATGAACCGCGCGCTCGCGCAGCCCTGGTGCTCGGTCGGCAGCGACGGCTCAGCGTACTCCATCACGGGAGCACTGCGGCGCGGCAACCCTCATCCACGCAACTTCGGTACCTTTCCCAAGGTGCTTGGTGAGTACGTGCGTGAGCGCGGGTTGCTCTCGCTCGAAGATGCGATTCGCAAGATGACGTCGCTCAACGCCCAGAAAATTGGTCTCACCGATCGAGGTCTCCTGCGTGCGGGAATGGTTGCCGACGTCACCGTCTTCGCTCCGGACAAGGTGATCGATCGGGCCACATACACCGAACCGTTTCAGTACAGCGAAGGAATCGAGTATGTGCTCGTCAATGGCCAACTTGTGCTCGACCGAGGCGAGCACACCGGAGCGAGGGCAGGTCGAGCGCTTCGCAAAAGCTCAGCCGCAAGTGATTGACGCCTGTGCCGTGTACGAGTCGCGGCGAGCAACACAAGGCATTAACGCTTGATAAACTTGGCAAACGATAGCGTGTTGATGACGTCCTGCTTGGTCAGTCCCGCTCGACGAGCCTGCAAGATACCGTAGCGCAACACGTCAAAACCGTGTACGCTATGAGAATCGGACGAGATGACGATCGGTACGCGTTGTGCCTTGGCCGCGGCACAGGCGACGTCATTCAGATCGAGTCGCTGCGGATTGCTGTTCAGTTCGAGAATCTTTCCTTCCTCGCGAGCCACCTTCATGACCTCTTCGAGGTCGACCGCGTAGGGTTGTCGCCGATTGAGCAAGCGACCGGTCGGATGCGCGATCGCCGAGACGTTCGGGTTGCGCAGTGCCTCGACGATCCGCGCTGTGATTTGTTCGCGCGGCTGATTTTGTCCGTAATGCACGCTGGCCACGACCCAATCGGCTTCGCAGAGCACATCGTCGTCCAGGTCGAGTCCCCCTCGCTCCAGGATGTCGACCTCGATTCCCCTGAGCACGTGAAAGCCGCGGAGGTGTTTGTTGAGTTGATCGATGGCCCGCCACTGTTTGCGTACGCGGGTGGCATCAAGTCCGTTGGCCATTGTCACCCGTTGCGAGTGATCGGTGATCGCGATGTACTGGAGTCCGCGCGATCGAGCAGCCTCGATCATCTCTTCGAGTGAGTTCTTGCCGTCGGTCTCGGTCGTGTGCATGTGTAGGTCGCCCACCAGATCATCCAGCTCGATAAGCTTAGGGAGCTGACCTTGTTCGGCCCAGATAAATTCCTGCCGCGCCTCGCGCAGTTCGGGTGGAAAGCAGGGCAATCCCAAGGCGCCGTACACATCGGCTTCGGTCTTTCCGGCGATCATTTTCTCGCCGCGAAACACGCCGTATTCGTTGATCTTGAGCCCCTGCTGCTTGGCCCGCGAGCGGACGATCACGTTGTGATCTTTCGAGCCGGTGAAGTATTGCAGCGCGGCGCCATAGCTCTCGGCGAGTACAACACGCACGTCGACCTGTGCGCCGCTTTGCAAGCGGACCGACATTTTCGTCTCGCCTCGACCGAGTACTTCAGCCACGCTAGGATACTCGGCGAGCCGGTCCATGACCTCGGTGGGGTCGTTTGCCACGACCAGAAAATCCAAATCGCCGACGGTGTCTTTGCCGCGACGATAGCTCCCGGCTGGCTCGATCTCTTCGATCGATTTGCAGATACGCAAGTGCGCGAGCACGTCTTGTACGATTGTGTCGGCGTCGGCCCAGAGCATCCGCTCGCCTGCTGCACTCGCCAGGGCGATGCCAACCAAGATATGTTCCTCGGTCTTCTCGCCAAATCCCTTGAGCTCGCGAACTTGATGCTGTTCGCAAGCCGTGCGCAGCTCGTCGAGTGTCGAGATCTTCAGTTCCTTGAGCAGTACGGCGGCCTTTTTGGGACCAATGCCTGGCACGCGCAGTAAAGTCAGCGCCGAGGCCGGGATCTTGGCCAGCAGTTCCTGTAACTGAGGCAGGCTGCCGGTCTTCACGAGCGTCGTGATCTTGTCGGCTAGATCCTCCCCGATGCCGTCCAGTTCAGTGAGCTGTCCATGCTCTTCGAGCACCATCGTCGCGACACTTGTGCTCAAGTCGCGGAGCATGCGCGCGGCGTTACGGTAGGCGCGAATGCGGAACGGGTTGGCGCCGGTGAACTCGAGCAGGTCGGCGACCTCGTCAAACGTATTGGCGATTTCAGCGTTGGTCATGTGTGCAACTCGACAATATCGCGATCGTGCAGCACGTGGTCTCCTTTGACCTGCGTGCCGTCGTGGACACCGTGCCCCCAGACCCGGGCAAACTTGAATGACGCCGCCAAATCCTTATGCACCAACTCGGCCACGTCGAGCACCGTGCCACCATGTCGGACCGTGAAAGGCCTATCGAAGTCAGCCGTTTTAGCCTTGGGATTCTTCGTGTACACGCGAATCACGTCCAAGGCTTGAAAGATCGCGTTTTTCAGTTCGTTCAGGCCGGTTCCCTGCTGTGCCGAGATGACGTACTCAGGAAAATCGAGTGGGCAGAGTTCATGGAGCAGTTCCAATCGTTCGGCCGCGTCGGGGGCGTCGATTTTGTTTGGCACAACCAGCGTGCGCGTATACGAGAGGCCAACGTCCTCTTCGTCCAGAAAGCTCGATTTGCCCAGCCGCGTCTTGGTCTCGCCGAGCACTGCGAGCAGATTTTGCAAATGTTCGACGCCGTCGTCGTCCGCCAAGTCGACGAGCAGCAGCGCCACGTCGGCCGAGCGAATGAGTCCCTGCATGTACGGCTCGAAAACGTCGCGCGTGATCGGCGGCGTGTCGATGAGCTGCACCATCACATCTTCCCAGGGCATCATGCCGGGCAACGGCGTGCGGGTCGTAAACGGGTATGCGGCCACTTCGGGCGTGGCGCGTGTGAGCGAAGCAAGTAGTTGGCTCTTGCCGGCGTTGGGGCCTCCGAGCACGATCACCGTGCCCGCCCCTTGGCGCGGTATCTTGACGCCGACGGCCTTGCCAACCCCCGACTTCTTCTCGCTCTCCATCTCTTTGCGCGTGCGGCTAATCTTGGTCTTCAAGTCCATTTGAAGCTTTTCGGATGCCTTGTGCTTGGGCATCTCGCGCAGCATGACTTCGAGCCAGCGGAGCTCTTCTTCCTTGGAGGCTGCGCGGCGGTACTGCTCTTCGGCCTTGAGATATTGGGGAGTGAGATTAGCAGCCATAAGGGGTCGTGCGAGTGGTGTCGAGGAGTTCGCCAACAGTGTATCGCTGCGCGGCCGGTTGGACTAGCGACCAGCGACTCCCCCGCCTCCTGCACGAATCACATGAACGACGCGCATATTCGTCACGAGCCGTTCGCGAGCCCGGTCCACGCGTAACGATTGATCCGATTTTCAAATCGAGTCTTGCTCAAATCCGTAGAAAATCGCCGTTTTTGTACGCAGCGTTTTGCCTCGATGCCCTTCTTGACCTACGGTTTCTGTTGGCATCACTTCGTGGTCGCACGATTCGACGTCGCGACCGACACTCGTCAATTGCAGTTCTTTTCGACTTCCCGAGCGCAACGTCTGCGCTCCCGTTGCGCGCTGAGCTATTGCATCCAAGGGACACACCATGCGAACCAAAGAGATTCCTGCCAATCGGCTCCGTTTTCGCGTTGAGAAGCTCGAAGATCGATCGATGCTCGCCGGGCTAGTGGCCAGTCTCAGCGGTACGGGAGTGTTGACGATCACCGGCACCAGCGGTGATGACAGCATCGTGTTACGCCAATCAGGCGGCACGGTCTCGATCGATGGCGTCAACTCCGGCTTCTTCACCTCGCGCATCAATTCGGTCGTCATCAATAGCGGCACGGGCACCGATGCGGTCAGCCTCAATGGGCTGGTGACAAGCGGGCAGAAATTCGGCAAGTCGATCACGCTCAACGCCGGCGCGGGGCTCGACAACGTCAAGCTACTCGATGGAAGTTATACGTATCTCAGCGGTAACGGTGCACTGGCGGTCTCGGCAACCGGTGTGACGTCCATTGGTGGTTCGGCACTCGATTGGTACGATCGCAACATCAAAGACGCGGCCATTCGTAGCCTCGCGCGTGCTGCCAATGCCGATAGCGCGATCAATCGCAATGAAATGATGGGCATATTCCGCCAAGTGAGCGCTGATAAAACAATGTCAGCGAATGAATATTCCGACCTCTCTAAAATCGCCGCGACTGACAGTCTGTTTGGATCTTACGACAGCGTCAAAGTGTTGACCAAGGACGTTGTGCAAGGGAACGCCGCGAATAAGAGCTATCAAGGGACCGCGCTCGGCAACTTGACTAGCACTTCGACCACAACACAACTCGACAAGCTGGTCAGCAAGTGGTTCCTGGGAACCGATCATCCGCTGGCCAAGTACAACTCCACGACCTTCGCTTACGCGAATGCCTCGGGCAAATTGTTTGCCAGCAATGGTCCGGTGTACACCGATGTGAAACAAGGCGCCGTGGGAGATTGCTACTTCGTCGCCACGCTGGCCGAAGCGGCCCTCAAAAATCCCAACGCCGTCAAAAGCATGTTCACCGTCAATGGCGACGGCACCTACACCGTGCGGTTCTATAATAACGGTAAGGCCGACTACGTGACGGTCGACTCGATGCTGCCCGTCTCGAGCGGTCGGTTGGTCTTTGCCAATATGGGACAAACGGCCAGCAGCTCAAGCAACGTGCTTTGGGTCGCGATGGCTGAGAAAGCTTACTGCCAGATCAACGAGGCTGGCTGGCTCCGCCAAGGCCTGCCCGGTAATGGCGTGAACTCATACCAGGCGGTCGCCGGAGGGTACTTCTCGCAGGCTGTTAAGCAGATTGCCAACGTGACCTCGGTCACCGCGTCGACTTCTTCGATCACCTTTGCTTCGGTGGCGAACGCTTTCGCGGCCGGAAAAATGATCGGCTTCGCCTCGACCTCGACCCCCAGCTTGAAGTCGGTCGTCGGCAATCACCAGTACGTTGTCGCGAGTGTCGACAGCAATGCCCAAACTGTGACGCTGTTCAACCCTTGGGGCATCAACAACGGCTCGGCACCTGGCTTGGTGACACTCACGATGACGCAGCTCAAGGCAAACTATAGCTATTGGGATCGCGCCTAGACACGATACCGTGAATGAACTCGTCGCTCACCTCGGACGATTAAGCCAGGATCGGTTTCACACGTTCGCCATGAACGTCGGTCAACCGGAAGTGGCGGCCCTGGAACTTGAACGTCAGTCGTTTGTGGTCGACCCCCAGGCAGTGCAAGATGGTCGCATTCAGGTCATGCACGTGGACGGGGTCGGCCGTGATGTTGTAACTGTAGTCGTCCGTGGCACCGTAGCTCAGACCGCGACGGATGCCGCCGCCGGCCATCCAGATCGTGTAACAACGGGGATGGTGATCGCGACCGTAGTCGGTCGGGGTCAACGTCGACTGGCAATACACGGTCCGGCCAAACTCGCCTCCCCAGACCACCAGCGTGTCGTCAAGCAGACCCCGCTGACGCAGATCGCGTAGCAAAGCGGCACACGGTCGATCGATGTCGCTGCACTGCCGTGGAATTTGATCGGGCAGTCGCGTGTGCTGATCCCAACCCATGTGAAAGAGTTGAATAAATCGCACGCCGCGCTCAGCGAGCCGTCGGGCGAGCAAGCAGTTGGCGGCAAACGTCCCCGGACGGTTTACCTCCGACCCGTACATGTCGAGCACGTGTTGCGGTTCGTTGCGAATGTCGATCAATTCCGGCACGCTGCTCTGCATGCGATACGCGAGTTCGTACTGCGCAATGCGGGTCGCGATCTCAGGATCTCCCTGCGCATCGAGCTTGAGCCGATTCAGCTCCGCGAGGTCGTCGAGCTGTTGTCGACGCCCTGACGCATCGACCCCTGGTGGATTCGACAAATACAGCACGGGATCGCCCACGCTACGAAATTTCACCCCTTGATGTCGTGAGGGGAGAAAGCCACTCCCCCACAGTCGATCGTACAACGGTTGATCGGCTGGCCGGCCCGTCCCGCGCGACACCATCGCGATGAACGCCGGCAGGTCATGGTTCTCGCTGCCGAGACCGTAACCGACCCAGGAACCGATGCTCGGGCGGCCCGCCAGCTGATGACCGGTCGTGATGAACGTGATCGCCGGGTCGTGATTGATCGCCTCGGTGTGCAGGCTTTTGATCACACACATCTCGTCGGAGAGACCGGCCAAATTCGGCAGCAGCTCGCTGAACCACGTGCCACTTTGACCATGCTGCTGAAATTTGAACATGCTGGGGGCGATCGGGAACGACTTTTGAGCCGAGGTCATTCCGGTGAGCCGTTGACCTTGGCGAATCGAGTCGGGCAAATCGGTCCCGCGATATTTTTCCAGCCCCGGCTTGGGATCGAACAACTCCAGCTGCGACGGAGCGCCCGACTGAAACAGATAAATCACTCGCTTGGCTTTGGGAGCAAAGTGGGGCAACCCCGACAGGCCACCGTGGACGGCGGCATCACTCGACTCGGCCGCGTAACCGTCCTCGGCCAACAACGATGCGAGCGCCATGCTCCCCAGGCTCGTGCCGCTCTGTGTGAGGAACTGGCGACGCTGGAGCAGGCGGATGGTCGTTTCGTCGTACATCGTTATTCCCTCGTGATTGTTTCGTCGAGGTTGAGAATCACACCGGCGATGGTCGTGTAGGCGGCGTGCTCGGGCATGTCAAGTCGTTCATCGCGGGGCGACTCACCAAAGCTCAGCAGGCGTTGCGCCTCGGCCGGTGCTGCTCGATACCGGGCGAGATGCTGCTCAAACCCGCGATGCAAGACGCGTAGCTCGGCGTCGCGCGGCGATCGTACGAGCAGCGCCCGAAACATGAACCTGATCCGCTCATCAATGCTCATCGACGATTGAAGTGCGCGTTGAGCGAGTACGCGTGTCGCTTCGACAAACGCCACGTCGTTGAGCAAGTTGAGAGCCTGTAGCGGCGTGTTGGTCCGCGCCGTCCGCACGACACACGCCTCACGGCCAGCCGCGTCGAAGCCAACCATCGATGGCGGCGCGACCGTCCGCTTCCAGAACGTGTACATGCCACGCCGATATAAGTCGGGCCCGTGATCTTGCACGTACGGGACAATGGTCGCCGCGACTTCTTCCCAGAGCCCCTCAGGCTGATACGGTTTGACACTCGGTCCACCAATGCGAGCGTCGAGCAGACCGCTCGCGGCGAGCGCCTGGTCGCGGATCGTTTCGGCCGACAAACGGAACCGAGCACCACGACCCAGCAGGCGATTTTCCGGATCGCGGGTCAATTGCTCCGCCGAGGCCTGCGATGACTGCCGATACGTCGAACTGAGCACGATCGACCGCAGCAGCCGCTTCACATCCCAGCCGCTGTTGATGAACTGCGTGGCCAAATGATCGAGCAGTTCGGCTTGCACGGGAGGTTCGCCTTGCGAGCCGAAGTCTTCGGGCGTTTTCACCAACCCGAGCCCGAACAGATGTTGCCAGAACCGATTGACAGTCACCCGCGCGGTGAGAGGGTTGTTGCGATCCACGAGCCAGCGGGCTAAATCGAGCCGGTTAGGTCGACGATCCGTCGAGAGCGCCCCGAGCGACGCGGGAGTATTGGCCGTGACCTGCTCGCCCGGCTTGTCGTACTCACCACGCAGCAGCACGTTTGTTGTCCGCGGCTCGCTCATCTCTTGCATCACCATCACCGTGGGAACTTTGGCGTCGAAGGCGCGAAGGTGCTCCCGAGCGTCGTCCGTCGCTTGCAGAAGCGTTTGCAGTGTCGCAGGCGCGTGATGGGCGATGAAATAGGCTCGCAGCTTGCGTTGCTGAGTTGGGGTGCGTTTGTCGGGCGAGATTTTCGCCACGGCCGAGATCGAGTCGCCGCAGGCAATGGCTGTCACGGTGGCCGCGTCCAGATCGCGATCGAAGACCCGCACGTCATCGACGAGGCCACGCAGTTGGGGGCCTTCGCCGCGCGTGCCGACCCGTAGTGGCTGCGTGTTCTTCGAGGCATTGCTAAGCGTGTCGAGAATGACGCGCGTCGGCCGGGGTATCCCGTCGACGTACAGGGTCACGCCGCGAGCAAATTCGCGGCCGTCATAGGTGGCCAGCACATGACACCAACGCCGCTGCGGCAACGCCTCAAGCGTCTCGATTCGAATGGCATCGTCGAGCAGCCGACCGCTGAGCTCGAATTGCAATTTCCCCTGCTCGACATGCAGGTCGTATCCTTTGTGATTGAAGTCGTCTTCCATTCGCGAGACGATCGTGCCGTCGGGCGAGTCGAGCCAGAGCCACGCACCGAGGCTGAAGCGATCGGTATGTTTGAAATCGCCGACGTCGCCAAGATCGACACACGCGCCGTGCTCAAGCTTGACCGCCTTGCCGATTCGGCCGCTGACAAAGTTCCCCTTGCCTTCGACGAGTTTTTCTTGACCGTCGAGCGGCGCGTACACGATCTGATGGGCCGATGGCGACCACTGCTCGTCTTGAACACCGCCGAGAGTCGCTTCCCAGCGTGATTGACCGGCCAGGAAGGCTTGCATTTGTGCGGCTGATTGTTGCTCCAGTTCTTGCAGACGCTTTTGCAGCTCGGTCATCCGCGCGCGAATCTCCGGCGTCGGGGCTTGTACCATCGGGGGTGAATTGTTGTCGCGGATCACTTTGCCCAACTCAGGCACGTTGTTGAAAAAGGCAAACAACTGATAGTACTCTCGCTGACTGATCGGGTCGTACTTGTGGTCGTGACAGCGAGCGCAGCCGAGTGTGAGCCCGAGCCAGACTGTCGCGGTGGTATCGACACGGTCGACGACGTACTCGATGCGGAACTCCTCGGCGATGATCCCCCCCTCGGCATTCGCCCGATGATTGCGATTGAACCCGGTCGCAATGAGCTGATCGAGGGTGGGCTGCGGCAATAAATCGCCCGCCAGCTGCTCGATCGTGAATTGATCGAAGGGCAGGTTCCGGTTGAACGCATCGATGACCCAATCTCGCCAGCGCCACATGTAGCGCGGGCCATCGGTCTGATATCCGTTGGTGTCGGCGTATCGGGCCGCGTCGAGCCAGGGGACTGCCATTCGTTCGCCGAATCGGGGCGAGGCTAGGAGCCGGTCGACGTACTGCTCGAAGGCTTCCGGGGACTTGTCGTTCACAAACGACTCGACCTCGGCGAGCGATGGTGGCAGACCGGTCAAGTCGAGCGCCGCGCGTCGAGCGAGCGTGTAGCGATCGGCTTCGGGATTGGGCTTGAGCCCGGCGCGCTCGAGCCGGTTCAGTACAAAGCGATCGAGCGATTCGCGGCCCCAATTGCGATCGATGACCTCAGGAAGCGGTGGTGCTTTGGGAGGCACGAATGACCAGTGCGACTCGAATGGCGCGCCTTGAGCAACCCACTGCCTCAGGGTTTCGATCTGCTTGGGAGTGAGTTGGCGCTCAGCCTTCGGGGGCGGCATTCGCGTGTCCGGATCGGACGACGTGATCCGGCGAATCAACTCACTCAGCTCGGGTTTGCCCGGGACGATCACCCGATGCCCGTCACGTTGACGTAGCGCGTCGTCCGACGCATCGAGCCGGAGTTCTCCCTCGCGGTGACTTTGGTCCGGCCCGTGACAGTGGAGGCACGCTTCGCTAAGGATCGGCCGAATGTCGCGATTAAACTGCAACGCGCTCGGTTCGGCGGCATCGAGTTGCCTCGATGCCACACACAACGCGAAGACAACGATGCTGAGGTTGATTCGAGCGGCCGGCATGATGAGTGGTAGGCAGGTTTTTAACGGCAGGAAAAGAAGCGGATTCTATTATATCACAACTCAAAACGCAGTACCTCATGCTCGCTTCTCGCTCGGCGAGAGCGTATCGTATGGGCATCGGATGACCGAAATAAGTTAAGTGCAACGCCCAAGAATTTAGTTGATGCCTCCAAGCCGGCGGCTAAGCCGCCGGTCCTTCGGCGACAGAGTCGCCGGCTTGGGGAAAAAATTATTATTAGAGCTTCTCGTGGAGAGACTTCAGATGCGTCGAGCAATTCACGTCACGTTCATCATTAGCTTGATGTTTCATTGGGTATTGGCCCAAGGAGCCGAGCGGTTCATGAGTCATCCGCCGCTCCGCCCCTTGCCGCAAGCCACGCAGCGGCCACTCGAATCGGGCCCCGCACGCTACGTCGACGCGAAACTGGGGGACGATCAGAGTGATGGCTCGACGACGAAACCGTGGCGTACGATCACGCATGCTCTGACCAAGCTGCAAGCCGGCGAGACACTCGTGCTCCGCGGCGGCGTGTACTACGAGCAGGTCCGCTGCGCGCTCGTGGGCACGGCCGAGAAGCCGATCACGATTCGCTCGGCCCCTGGTGAGTTGGCTATCCTCGACGGTGGCTGGCAAGAGTTTGCCGAGCAGTCTGAGCAGGCCTGGGAACTCGTGAGCGGATCGACCGACGAATACCGCTCGACACGCGCATACCCGAACGTGCGTTACGCGCTGGGGTCGTTTGCCGATTCGTACCTGGGGCTCAATACGTACTACCATGCCCGCGACCTGCGGGCGACGAACGAGATGATGGACCCCGAGCGACCGGATGACAAGACGAGCGATGTGAAGAGCCTGTATTGTGGCCCTGGCTTGTGGTACGACCCCGCGACGCAACGCATTCACGCGAGGCTTGCCCATACGCATCTTCCCGAGGTGGCCAACTACCAAGGGGTGACCGATCCGCGTCGCGTGCCGCTGTTGGTCGTCCCGGCAAATTCGACCCCACTGTTCCTCGACGGCGCGCAACACATACGCATTCAAGACGTGGTTATTCGAGGGGCGGGACACAACACCGTGCTGTTTGAGCAGACCGAGAACATCACGCTCGACAACGTCACGGTGTACTGCGGGAGCAACGGCCTGCGGATGATCGGCGCGGTGGGGTTGAAACTATGGCGCTGCGGAGTGTTTGGCAACGTGTCGCCGTGGACCTATCGCCAAGACACGAGCAAGCGAGCCTACCCTGGTCGGCCGCTGCGCGACATTACGCGGCTCAACACCCACGCACTGCTTGTGCCCGACGCTGATCAAGAATGCGACGTCTATGCCTATCCGCAGAATGAGCATTGGGAGATCGCCTACTGCGACTTTGGCGACGCGCACGACGGCGTGTATATCGGCGGGGTCACCGGTTCGTTCCATCACAATCTGATCGATGGCACACAGGACGACGGCATCTATCTGAGCCCGATGTATCCGTCGTATCGCCCGCAGCCGTCGAAGATCGTGGTGCGGCAGAATAGGATTCGTCGCTGTCTCACGGCGCTTGCGTTCGGCGGCAAGGAATCGACCACCGATCAAATCCGGATCGAGCAGAATGTGATCGACTTGCGGGAAAAGATTCCTACCGGGCGACCTTCAAGCCGCGACCCGCAGTCCCGCTTCTCGACCGGCCAAGTGATGGGGGACCACGGTAGCCCGCCGTGGCCTTCGATGCGGATCGTACACAACACGGCGATCATGGCAGCCGCCACGTCACGCTCGGCCGAGATGGCGGTGTGTAGCGCCAGTCACATCGATCGTCCGCGCTATGTGTTCAATAATTTGTTTATTCATCCTGGCAATTTACCGCCGCTGAATTTACCCGTCGGGGCCAGTGACGGGAACGTGTATTGGGCTCCGACGGCGACGGCCACACAGTTCGAAGCCTTGCTTACGAAGGCCCGCAAGTTGCCCGAGCATGCGGCGAGCCAGACGTACTATCCGCCGCAAAGTTTGTCGCAGGTGCGGCTCAGCGATCCGTTGTTGGATGCGGAGTTCCGACCGAAACAAGGGAGCGCAGCGATCGACGCTGGGGTGGTTTATAGCCCTGGGGCTGAATGGGCCGTGACGGTTCACGGTGACGCTGGCGCGCCCGATGCCGGCGCGATCCCCTTCGGCGGTGCGCCACTGCGTGTGGGACGCGATGCGGTGGAGCGATAGACGAAAGACTGTTTTCGCCCGGACCACGACTGAGCTATAATTTTAATCGTTGGGCGAGTTGCTTTTTGTCGCTGTCTATGAGTGATTAGGGTGATCCATGTCGAGTAATCTTTCGCCTCGCTGCGAGGCCTTTATTCAAGAGAAGCTTGCGCAAGGAGTTTTCCCCACTCGCGAGAAAGTGCTTGAGGCAGCGATTGATGCCCTCGAAGACTCGGAATTAAACATTCCGTTAATCGATGCTGAGCATATGGAATCCGTCGAGCATGCGCTGGAGCAACTGGAAGTGGGCTTGCAAGCTCCCTGGAACCCACAGGAAGAATGGCGATTGTTCGAAGAGCGAAACGCGGCTCGAAAGCCTGAACGGCCGAGCTAATGTCCAGTATACAACTTAGCCACGATGCGCTCGACGATTTACGCCGCATCGTGGACTTCATCGCCATCGACAACGAATCGGCTGCCAAGTCCTGGTTTGCCTCGATGTCACAATTATTCGAGGTGCTTGCAAGTCAACCAAGCATCGGTGAACGACAAAAAACCCGGCGCCTCGGGGTTGTACGGCGAATATCGAGAGGCAATTACGTCGTGTTTTTTCGCCCAATTTCAAATAGAGTTATTATCCTTCGAATTCTCCACGGCGCTCAAGATTCTCAACGACTTTTTTGACAGCCAATCCTAATATCGGGGCTGATTCGCCACTTTGCTCAAAATGACACTCGATGGCTTCGCGAACGTGCTGCCGTAGGACGTCCATCGTTTCGGCCTCGGTGAAGATCGAGTGCCCTAAAGCTCTGGCTGTATAGCCACTTTCAACGGCATCTTCTACCAAGAAAATGATTTCGCCCATGTTGCACCTGCAAAACGGTCGCGTTGATCTAGGCCTGTTCGTTTTGCATAGGATGACGGATACTGAGTCGCAACGCGGAGCAGATGACTCGCACAGCCCCTACTTATCCGCGAACAGGTCGTCGTTCGTCGAGCTGTAAGCCGGGCGGATGATAAGCAGCTTGTGTAGGGCGCGTTGCTGACCAAGCTCGTTGAAGTAGTGGTGGCCAAGTGTGCCGGGGCGATCGGGCACGGCCGACACGAGCAACATCTGGCCGGGCCCAAGCGTCACGTTCATGCGTAGCGCGTCGTATTTTTCGCGCGGCGGACTAAAGTCGACCCGCATCATGCCGTCAGCGGGCTCGAAGCGACGCTGCGCCTCGCCATGCTCGATCTCGGGGGTCAACTCCAGTCGAACACGACCGTCGGGTTCGGTGAACGCCCGCGTGGTGAGTTGCCCCGCCACCTTGCGAAACGTTTTGCCTGTGACGCTGCCGTCGTCGCCACGGATGAGTACCGAGAGTTCGCCGTGGCGGGTTTGTTCGCCGGTGCAAATGATGTTCGTCTGCTTGCCGTTCATGATCTGTACATAACGTTGCCGGACCGGAGCGTCGGTCGTGAGCTGAGCCGCTTCGAGTTGAGTTTCCTCTTGCTCGGGCTTGTCCGTGAGATGGATGAGCTTTTCGAGATCGTCGGGCAGTTGTGGCCCGACGACCCCAGCGCGAAAACCGTTGGCGCGCAATTTCTGGCGCAACTCGAGCGGCAACACTTGCTCATCGACTTGCTGCCAGAGCGCTTCGCGCGCTGACTCGTCGCTGGCTGGATAGCGGATCGATAGGATATCGAGACCAACGGTCTGTTGCTGCGGCAACGCCAAAGGGGCGAGCGGCGAGCGGCCGCGGTTTAGATCGACCAGCGGCGCGCACCCCCACACCACCGCGATCCACATCGCAGCGAGCAACCAACGCGCATACCAATTGCGTGTCACTCGGGTGTACCCAAGTTGAAAACAATAAATCGGGGTGGCGAAGCGTAAGTGCCCAGCCTACAAGCGTCAAGGCAGGTCGATCAATCGACCCGAGCGAATCGATGCTGTCTCTGCTGGCGCGGATGTAAACATAGACAAGCCAATGCGACGCTAGCTAGAATTACCTTTGCCCGCCGGAGCATGTTCTCTTAAACGATGGGTGTGACCTCGAGCGTGCTCCCTATCATTTCATCCTACGCACGAATGGCTGTCCCGCATGCCTTGGCACGTCACCTTCACCGCTTCGGTTTGGTTCATCGGCGGACTTCTTGGCCTCGCGAGTCTCGCCGCGCCGCAGCTAGCACAAGCCCAGGTCGAGCGGCCGTTGCCTGCCGATCATGCCCAGCGCATGACGCGCGGACTGAAAATGTTTGCCGAACATGTTCGTCCGTTGCTTAATCAACATTGCGTTCGGTGTCATGGCGGCGAAAAAACACGCGGTGAGTTTGACATCGCCACGCGCGAAGGGTTGCTCGCCGGAGGACCGTCTGGCGCAGCCGTTGTGCCGTTCCATGCCGATGAGAGCCTGCTGGTCAAATTGATTACGCACCGCGAAGAGCCGGCGATGCCCGACGAGTCGCCGAAGCTGGGCGAGGCCGCCATCGCTCGGATCGTCGAATGGGTCAACCACGGCGCGCCTTACGATCAGCCGCTGATCGCGGGCAAAAAGCCAGTGAGCGGGTCTCGCGTCATTACGGCCGAGGACAAGAACTGGTGGGCCTTCCGTCCGCTGGCGAAGGTCTTACCGCCAAAGGTCGAGTCAGCCGCAGGAGGGCGCACCGACGTCGACAAGTTCATCGTCGACAAAGCGGCCGCGAAGCGTTGGTCGCTTGCGCCGAGCGCACCAAAGCGAGTGCTCATTCGCCGTGCGTATCTTGACCTGCTGGGAGTTCCTCCCACGCCGAGCGAAGTGGCCGACTTCGAGCATGACACAGCGGCTGACGCTTGGCCGCGGTTGATCGAGCGACTCCTTGAACGTCCGCAGTACGGCGAGCGTTGGGCACGGCACTGGCTCGACGTGGCCCGGTTTGCCGAGAGCGCCGGCTTCGAGCACGACTACGATCGCCCCGGCGCGTGGGCGTTTCGCGACTTCGTTATCAAGGCCTTCAACAGTGACATGCCCTACGATCAGTTTGTTCGCTGGCAACTGGCCGGTGACGAGTTCGCGCCCGACGATCCGCTGGCCCTGTCGGCGACCGGGTTCTTGGGAGCCGGCGTGTTTCCCACGCAGATCACGGCCAACGAGGTCGAGCGGACCCGGTACGACGCGCTGGATGATATGTTGTCGACGACCGGTTCAGCGCTGCTGGGACTCACGATTGGCTGCGCCCGGTGTCACGATCACAAATTCGATCCGATTCCGGCCTATGATTACTATCGGCTGCTGTCGACGTTCACGACGACGGTTCGCAGCAACATCGATGTTGATCTCGATCCCGTTCGAGCGCGCGAACTTTACCAGCAGTGGGAGAACGAGCACGCTCCGCTGATGGCTTCGCTTGGTCAGATCGAGTCGTCGCTTGAGTCATCATTCGACGCGTGGTTGAAAGCTGGCGGCGATGACAAGCCCCCTGCCAACTGGACGATCCTGACCGCTGCGGATTTCAAGGCCAAGTCAGGTGCCAAGCTCCAGCGGCAAGACGATGGTTCGTACTTGGCCAGCGGCACGAATGCTGCCCAAGACGAGTACACGTTCACGGTGACCACTTCCTTGCGAGCACTCACGGGCTTGCGGCTCGAAGCGCTCGCCGACGCTTCGTTGCCCAAGCGAGGGCCCGGTCGTGCCCCGAACGGCAATTTCGGGCTCAGTCGCATTCGCGTGTCGACCGCGCCGAGCAATGGCGGTTCTGTGAGCGACATCGCGATCCGCAAGGCCGAGGCCGATTTCGAGCAAAATAAGGCCAGCCTGTCGGTGGCCGCGTCACTCGATGAGCAACCCAATACCGGTTGGGCCATCGATCCGCAGGTGGGCAAAAATCACGCCGCGGTCTTCACCTTTGCCGAGCCCATCGATCTGCCTGAGGGAACGAAGCTGATCGTGACGCTCGAGTTTCGCGTAAACAATCAGCACTCGATCGGTCGGCCGCGGTTGTCGGTAATGTCCGGCGCGGTACCGTCGTTGAAAGCCGATGTGATTCCTCAGCAAGTTGCCACGCTCCTGCAACGCATCAAGTCGCCCAAGGGGGTCGCACAACTCAAGGTCGACGAGCGGCGGACACTGTTTACCTACTGGCTAGAGCGCGACGCTCAATGGCGAGCGCAGCATGCCAAGGTGGCCGCTCACAACGAGCAAAAGCCGAAAACGACGACGCAGATTTTAATCTGTGCCGAGGGGTACAAGCCGATGCGGCATCACACGCAAGGGGCCGACTTCTTCGAGGAGACTTACTTTCTCGAACGAGGCAGCGCCGACCGCAAGAAAGGGGTCGTCACACAGAGCTTCTTGCAGGTGCTCATGAACGCGCCCAATGCCGAGCAACGCTGGCTCAACAAGCCGCCCGAGGGAGCCAAGTTCTCGGGTCGACGCTCGGCGCTGGCGAATTGGATCACGGATGTCGAACAGGGGGCTGGAGCACTCGCCGCGCGGGTGATCGTCAATCGCCTCTGGCAGCATCACTTCGGTTCAGGTCTCGTGCCGAGCCCCAACGACTTCGGTCGCACGGGCACGCCGCCGACTCATCCTGAACTGCTCGACTGGCTCTCGGGTGAATTGATCCGCGGAGGCTGGAAGCTCAAGCCGCTCCACAAGTTGCTCATGAGCAGTGGTGTGTACATGCAAAGCACGTCGGTCGACAAAATCGCGCCGCGCGGCGACGAGGCAGCGAGCTTGTTTATTGGCCGGCAGCCCCGTCGCCTGGAAGCCGAGGCGATTCGGGATTGCATATTGAGCGTGTCGGGCAAGTTGGACCCGACGATGTACGGGCCCGGCACGAAGGATGAGAAGAGCCTGCGTCGCAGTGTCTACTTCATGGTCAAGCGGAGCCAGTTGATTGGCTCGATGGTCGTGTTCGATCAGCCCGAGCCGCTCGTAAGCCAGGGGAACCGACCGACGACAACCGTGGCACCGCAGGCGCTGCTGCTCTTGAACGGCCCGCAGATCCGCGAATGGGCCGAGGCCTTTGCTCAGCGGGTGGCGGTGGACTCGGCGGCGAAACAAGGTCCGCGCGAATCGATTGTCCGCGCGTATTCCTGGGCCCTGGGGCGCGAGCCTTCGGAGGCCGAGTCGAGCGCGGCGGAGCGGTTCATCGCCCGGCAGAGCGCCAGCTATCAGGGCGAGTCGAAGGCGAACGCCTCGCAGCTCGCGCTGGTTGACTTTTGTCAGGTGTTGTTTGGCTTGAATGAATTTGCATACGAAGAATAACGAACTCGTGAAGAGACTTGCCATGCATCCTCTCGCTTACTCACGTCGACACATGTTGCAGCGCGCCGGTGGCGGCTTGGGATGGTTGGCCTGCGCCGACTTGCTCTGCCGCAACGACACGACCGACGCGGCGACGTCGCTCAATCCGCTCGCGCCGCGGCCGCCGCATTTTAAGGCCAAAGCCCGCAGCGTGATCTGGATCTTCATGAATGGCGGGCCCAGTCCGATCGACACGTGGAATTATCGCCCCGAGCTTGCCAAGCGCGATGGACAAACCCTCGACGGGTTCGACAACAAGACGGGCTTCTTTCCCAACGCGGTCGGCGGCCTGATGAAGTCACCCTTCGCATTCAAGCAACATGGACAGAGCGGTACTTGGGCGAGCGAGCTGTTCCCCAACCTCGCTCAGCATGTTGACAAGATGGCCTTCATCCACTCGTGCTTCACAAACTCGAATAATCACAGTCCCGCGCTGTTCATGATGAACACGGGCGTGACGCGGATGGGCTCACCTTGTGTCGGGTCATGGGTCACCTATGGCTTGGGGAGCGAGAGTGACCGCCTGCCTAGCTTTGTCGTGATGAGTGATCCTAAGAATCGTGGGCTACCCAAGGGGAACGCGCTCAACTGGGGGGCCGGCTTTTTGCCCAGCGTGTATCAAGGTACTTGGCTCAAGCCGCAAGGCGAACCGATCGACAATCTCAAGCCCCCGGCGGTGCTCAACGCCGAGCGACAACGCGCGCAGCTCGACCTGCTCGGCGAACTCAATCGACAGCACCTCACGCAGTCGCCGGCCGAGAGCGAACTGGCTGCTCGCATCGAGAGTTTCGAGCTGGCCTTTCGCATGCAGAGCGCGGCACCCGAGGCGCTCGATGTACAGCAAGAGCCCGCGCACATTAAGCAGCTTTACGGCCTCGATCAAAAACACTGCGAGCATTTTGCGTCACAGTGCCTGATGGCTCGACGGTTCGTCGAGCGGGGCGTGCGGTTCGTGCAACTGTACAGCGGCGGCATGGAAAATCAGCAGAGCTGGGATGGTCACATGGACATTCAAGGGAACCATCGTGGCTTTGCTCAAGAGTTCGATCAACCGGTCGCGGCACTGCTCGCCGATTTGGCGCAGCGTGGGTTGCTCGAATCGACACTCGTTGTGTGTGCCGGTGAGTTCGGCCGACTACCGGTCGCGCAAAAGGGAGACAAACCCGGCCGCGACCATAACCCGCACGCCTTCACGGCCTGGCTGGCAGGTGGCGGCGTGAAGGGTGGTTTCCATTATGGCGAGACGGACGAGATCGGTCTGAAAGCCGCGGTACACAAAGTGAGTACGCGCGACTTCCACGCCACGCTGCTCGCCGCGCTAGGGCTCGACCACGAGAAGCTCAGCTATCGTTTCCAAGGACTCGATCAGCGGCTCACCGGGGTCGAACGAGCCCGCGTGGTGAAAGAAATCTTCACCTAAACGCGGTTCGAGCAGCGGTCGGTTCTCGTCATTCGGCGAGTGAGTTGTCAGCTTGCCGCAGTCTGCAACTGGGTGCCGATCGTCTGGAACACCGAATTGGCGTTGGTGCCGATCGCTTGAATGGCAGTCAAACAGACGATTACGATCAAGGCGAGCATGACGGCGTACTCGACCGCCGTGGGACCGTCTTCAGAGCGTAGCAACTGCCGACCCCAATGCATGAATCTCAACATGATGAGCACCTCCGAGACAAGCGATCAAACTGGGAACACTTCGTTCCGCCCGCCACACGACCACGCTGGCCCTGTGACGATTCGCAAGTCGTACGCCCATCTCGCCGCATCGTCGACGCGGTTCCAGGCTCTCGGGTCGTTAGAGGGAGCGCCTAGAACATGTCCGCAGACGTGGTCGCGATACTCAGGAGCATGTAGATCCTTTCGGTAGCCTGGCGACCTGACGGCGCATGTGGAGCGCACTTAGGCCCATGGCTTTGCGTCCCAGTCTCACGACTGGTTTGCCTTTATCGAGGATGAACGTGGACTTCGGTCGGACCACCGCATTGCGTGACACACGATGCATGCGTGTCACACACCATGATGGCCCAACAGAAACCCTACGTCATGGATGAGCCGAGTCAAATCAACCGCAAACGATTGTGAAGTTGATTCAGTTCTTCGCTTTTATCGGACCCATGAGTTGCACCGGCTGTGGTGTCTCGCGGCGGAATATCTCGACTCGCGATAAAAGTTCGGCGACGATCTCAGGGTGCTGCGCAGCGACGTTTTTCTGCTCGCGGGGATCACTCGCGAGATTGAACAACGTGGGGCCGGTGATAGCATCGCCGGTGTCGGGGCCGGGCAGTTCGCTGGGCTGATACTGCTCATAGGGCGCGAGGATCGTCACGCCGTCGGGGCCACGCGGATCGAGCCAACGTGAGCCGTCACTGGGCATGCTGACGCGGCCATACGCTCCGGCAACGTGTAACTTCCAGCGGCCGCGACGCACCGTGAGCACCCCTTTGTTGTTGAGCGAGAACAGTTGCTCGTGCTGCGATGGGGCCGACGACGTGAGCACTGGCCGCAAGTCGCGGCCATCGAGTGTTAAGCCCGGCGGTGGCTCGATCCCCACGGCCTTGAGCACGGTCGGTACGACGTCGATGATAGCCGCGGGGGCGTCGCTGGTGTGCCCCCCCGGAATCACGCCCGGCCAGCGAGCAATGAACGGCACGCGGATGCCCCCTTCGAAGCCTTGAGCTTTCATGCCACGCAGACCTCCGGTGCTACCACCGAACCACGGACCATTGTCGCTGGAAAAGAACACGAGCGTGCGATCGGCAATTTTCAGTGCGTCGAGCTTGTCGAGGATTTGTCCGACGCTCCAATCGAGTTCGGCCAAGGCATCGCCGTAGAGTCCTGCGCCCGACTTCTGATAAAAATTCTCTGACACCGCGAGTGGCTTGTGGGGCATGACCTGTGGCACGTAGAGCAAGAAGGGTTGCTGGCCATGCTGGTCGAGAAACGTGAGGCAGCGCTCCGTGTAACGCCGCGTGAGCGTGGCTTGCACGAGCGGATACTCGACCACCTGCTCGCCATCGACCAACTGCACGGGGCGCATGTCGTTGCTGTACAGAATGCCGAAGTATTCATCGAACCCGTGGCGTGTTGGCATAAAGGACGGCTTGTGTCCCAAATGCCACTTGCCGACGCAGGCGGTGCGATATCCGGCCGCTTTTAAGAGTTCGCCGAGTGTGAGTTCTTCGTCACGAATGCCAATCGTGTCGTATTTGGGTGATCCGTCGGGTGCGGGGTTTTGCAGCATGTCACCCCGATTCGGATACCGTCCGGTGAGCAGTCCGAAGCGCGATGGAGCGCAGTATGGGCAGATGCTGTAGAAGTGTGTGAGTCGCGCTCCTTCCGTCGCCAGTCGATCGATGCGAGGTGTTTTGAAACGTGGATGACCGTAGCAGCTCAGGTCGCCGTAGCCCAGGTCGTCGGCGTAGATGATGACGACATTTGGCCGACCGGGCTGGACGTTCAGTTTAGCAGCGATGACGGGTGAGGCTGAGAGGCCGATGGCGACCAAGATGAGTGGCGCCAAGTGGTGTGGAATAAAGCGAAGTAAAACCCGCACGGTCATTATTTGCTGGGGTGTCATGGCGATCTTTCGTCACAATGTCCTGGCTGACAACGTATGCCTCAGTGCCCGTTCGTTTGCGGCATGCATTGTTTAATATGCAAGGCCCCGTAGGGCGGGTCAACTTGATAACGGAATCGAGGCCAAGAACGATTTCGCGAACTATGATGCCCATTGCACAAATTGTCGCAGCGCTGTTGCTCGGCCGATTGGACGAGTTATCATGGCGGCGAAAGAATCGTCTTCCCGCCTCACCTCCTACTTGAAGAACCTCACCATGCGTTACATGTTGTTGCTGGCCTTGATCGTTTTGCAGGTGGCTCGATCCGCCTCGGCCGAGATTAAGC
Organism: uncultured Planctomycetaceae bacterium; assembly: GCA_964387325.1. GTDB lineage: Bacteria > Planctomycetota > Planctomycetia > Pirellulales > PNKZ01 > CAZZBK01. The sequence continues at coordinate 12,007 of CAYLYE010000002.1, read as the reverse complement.
TGCCAGCCCTATTTTCGGATGGCGCCGTTTTGCAACGCGAGATGGCGGTTCCCATCTGGGGCACAGCGACCGCGAATGCCGATATCACCATCGCGCTCGACGACGAGAAGCAGAGCATCAAGGCGGACGCCACCGGCAAGTGGACCGCGAAGCTCGCCGCGCACAAAGCCGGTGGACCTCACGTACTGCGTGTCAGCGAGATGGGAGGGAATTCGCTCGAAGTCAAGGATCTGCAATTTGGCGAGGTCTGGATTGCCTCGGGACAATCCAACATGCACTGGTCGTTCTCGCACAACATCAAGGACAAGGAAAAAGAACTCGACGCCGCCAACGATCCGCTGTTGCGACAATTCACGGTGAAGAAAGGGAACGCTTCGCAGCCCATGTCGGATACTGCGGGCAAGTGGCTGGGGGCAAATCGCGAGAACCTGCTCGTCGACGGCACAAACGGTTGTTCGGCGGTCGGCTATTTCTTTGCACGATCATTGCGAAAAGAACTCAATGTGCCGGTCGGTATCATCAACGCCTCGGTCGGTGGTACTCCGATCCAAGCGTGGTCTCCCAAGGGAGGCTTGTTCAACAACATGATTCATCCTTTGGCACCGTTTGCCATCCGCGGCGCGATTTGGTACCAGGGCGAAGCCAACGTCGCCCAAGGCATGGGCTACGTCGATCTCAAGAAGAGCATGGTCGGCGCATGGCGTGATCTGTGGGGCCAAGGCGAATTTCCGTTCTACTTCGTGCAATTGGCGCCGTTCAACTACGCCACCCGGCCAAACTCGAAGGTCCCGGCTCACACGCTGCCGTTGTTCTGGGAGGCGCAGAGCAAGATCCCTGCCGTGCTCGCCAAGAGCGATTTCGTCGTTATCACCGACCTCGTTGAAAACGTTGCCGACATCCATCCCTCGAACAAGCAAGATGTCGGCGATCGATTGGCTCGGCTGGCGCGGGCCCACGATTACGGGCAATCATCGATTGCCTACTCGGGGCCTCGCTTCAAGAGTGCCAAGGTCGAAGCAAGCACGATCCGCGTCCAGTTCGATCATCTGCATGGCGGGTTGCTGAGCCGCGATGACAAGCCACTCACCACGTTCCTGATCGCGGGCGAGGACAAAAAATTCGTGCCGGCAGAGGCGAAGATCGACGGCGACTCGGTCGTGGTCAGCTCGGCGGACGTCACGAAGCCCGTCGCGGTGCGCTTCGCATGGGACGAGCGGGCCATGCCCAATCTGGCGAACAAGGCTGGTTTGCCTGCCAACAGCTTTCGAAGCGACGACTGGACACTCGATCCGTAGTCGGTTGTCGCCGAAGAGCATACGGTTTGCCATAGAGTTTCGTTTTTGACTTGAGGATGCCACGAATCATGAGCCGCGCCGCAACCGAATACCGCTATGAGAAATTAACTTGGCCCGAGATTAACGATGCCATCGATTTGGGCAAGGTGTGTATCCTTCCCTGCGGAGCGGTCGAGCAACATGGCCCTCACTTGCCGCTCGATGTCGACCTTGTTTGCCCCGGCGGTATTGCCAAGGGGGCGGGGCTAGCCGCGCCCGACAAGCTGCTCGTGCTCCCTATCGTGGCTTACGGGTACACCGGGCACGTGATGGATTTTCCTGGCACGATCAACAACGATTTTGAGCACTTCATGCACCACGTGCTCGATATCACCAAGTCGCTCGCCTATCACGGCTTCAAAAAGATCATCCTGCTCAACGGTCACGGCTCGAATATGCCGAACCTGGACCTCGTGTCGCGGCGGACAAATCTGGAGACCGACGCCGAATGCTGTTGTATCGCATGGTGGAATCTGTTGACGGTCGACAAAGCGTTTCTGCCTCGCTGGCGGCAGAGCAAGTTTCCCGGCGGCTGCTCGCATGCCTGCGAATTGGAGACCTCGCTGTACATGTATCTCGACGGCGACAATGTCCGCAAGGACCTCATTAAGAGCGGCACGATCAGTTTCAACGACGAGAGTAACCCCTTTAACTGGGTCGACCTTTTCGGGGCGGGCCCGGCCACGGTGGTTAACTGGACGAGTAGCTACAGCGACACGGGCGTGTTGGGTGACGCCGAACTGGCCACACCCGAAAAAGGCCGCGAGGCCTATGAAGAAGCGGTTCAGCAGCTGGTGCGGTTCGTGAACTACTTCAAAGATCGCCCCAAGGACCAGCGCCGCGAGTTGCACCGTCGCAAGCCCACAATGCCGATCCCCTGGGGGCAGCGTTCGTACGGAGAAAAATAGCCTTCCGGCGAACCTGTCGTCGAAAATCTATTGCAGTCTGCGCTCCGAATGGGCTTAGGCGAGCAACGCGATGCCGGGCCATACCGGGCTTCCTCCTGGTCGCCCTGGTTCATGAATCGCGCTGTCGTCAATAAAAAACCTGCTCCCAGGTGTCGGGTGTGGCGCAGGTTTGGGCCTCTCTGGAGTAGTGAGAAGTTCACTCCCTACCCCACTGCAATGGAAATTGCCACGGAGAGAGCCATGCCCCGCCGCGTTTTGCTCGCCACCCTGTCTTTTGCCACCTTAGCCTCGTTTGCCCTGAGTGCTTCAGCGGCGGGGCCGACCGTCTCTCGCAAAACGGGTCACGTCAGTGCGTTGCAGCATATCCCGGGCAATCCGCAATTTGATGGTCATTCGAATCGTGCCGCAACGAACAACGTTCCGTTCAACTGCCACGCCGGTAACCGCTCGTCCCATCATCGCGATCCAAGCTCCACGCATGGCTACGGTTACTACCCCAGCTACGGAAATAGCTATAACTACCCCAGCTATGGGCATAGCTACAGCTATCCCAGCTATGGAAGTAATTACGGCTACCCGAGCTACGGCTACTCAGGGTACTCCAGCTCTTACCCGAGTTACTCGATGCCGGTGTCGCCGTTTGTGAGCGCCCGAGCATTTGGCTTTGGACCGTAACAGGTTTACTCCCCCTGGTCGTCAGCATCGTCGGCCTGAGGCGTCCATACGGCACGAATCCGGTGCAGTTTCCGTTCCACGCTCCGCACGGTACAGTCGAGCTTTTCGGCAATCTCTTCGTTGGTAAAACCTTCGAGCTTATATCGGGCCACTTGCCGCAATGGTTCCTCGCTCAGGGCGAGGAGCAACTGGTCACAATTCTCGCGGATCATGGCGGCGAATTCGGGCGTTGGTTCCTTGCCCATCACTTGCTCAATTCCCTGGGCTCCCTGATCTGAGTCGTGAAGGGGTAGGAACACGCTCTCGCCGCGGACATGTCCACCGCCACGTTTTTGGGCATGATCGTGGCGTCGCTGGCGATAGATTTTATGCACGACTATTGTCACCAGTAGCCGCCAGAGCTCGTCCCGATCGGCTAGCTGCCGATAGCGACCATCCTTCATGCCACGATAGAAGCTGTGCATGGCGCTGAGGGCCGCGTCCTCTTCGTCGGCTGCTCCGCGAGGCGAGCTATCGAATTTACGTCGCGCCACGCGCACAAGCCGATCGAAATATTCGTGCCAGAGCGCTTCGGCCGCCGCGCTGTCGCCACCGTGCAGGCGGTGAATCCAGGCGGTCACGTCGTCAGCATCGCGGTTCATGGGGGCATCACTCGCACGGAATATTGGGTTACAATCAGTCTACCCTCTGGACGCCCCTTTGTCGGTACCCTGGAATCAGAAGCTGGGTTCACGAACTTGAGTGCCGAACCAACAAAACACGACGTGACCGTACTGACGATCGTCGATCATGCCTGTGATCGATTCGAGCAGGCGTGGAAGCATGGCGAACGACCGAGCATCGAGTCGTTCCTGGAAGCCGTAGCCCCCGAGGCAAGGTTACTGCTGCTACGCGAGCTGCTTTCGGCCGAGTTGGAACTGCGACGCCGCGCCCAAGAACCCATTGATCGCGACGAGTACCGTCGTCGGTTTCCTTTGCACGTCGAGTTGCTCGACAGTCTGTGGGGCACGGCGCAACTCTCCGCCGTCTGGACCTCGGCGCCGATGTTGAACACCGAGCAGCAAAAAAACACCGAGCAGGTCACGACCCAAGCCCGGTTCGGTGAATTACGATTCTTCAAGCGTGGCGGGCTCGGCACCCTGTATCAGGCCTCCGATGCCGATCTGCATCGCGATACCGTCGTGAAATTTATCAACGACGCCTGCGTAGACGACATCGAGATGGTCAATCAGTTTCGACTTGAGGCCGAGATCACCAGCCGACTGGACCATCCGGGTGTCGTGCCGGTCTACGCCATTGGTCAAGACTGGTACGGTCGGCCGTTCTACGTGATGCGGTTGATCCGCGGCCGCGAATTGCGTGAGGCGATCGCCGATTTTCATCACGACGGAAGTTTGCCGGGGGACACGATCACCACGCGGCAGCGGTTATGCAACTTGCTCGAACATCTTGTGTCAGCTTGCAACACCGTGGCCTACGCACATGACGTGGGCATTGTTCATTGTGACATCAAGCCGGCCAACATCATGATCGGCAAGTACGGTGAGACCTTTGTGCTCGACTGGGGATTAGCCCGCACGTTCGAGCGGACGCCGACCTTTCAGGCCCCGAATGAGCCGACGATGCGTCCGCGTTCCGGGAGCGACAGTGCCCAGCGTGGCGGCACTTACGGCTATATCAGTCCCGAGCAACTGTCGAACGCCGAGGCTATTACGCCCTCGAGTGACGTGTACAGCCTGGGAGCGACCTTGTACGAAATTCTTACGGGGCAGCCCCCGTTCAACGGTCGCGACCGTGATGTGAGCGAGCGTATTCGCCGGGGCGACTTTGCGCCGCCTCGCGCGGTGAACTCTGCCGTGCCGTATGGCCTCGAAATGATTTGCCTCAAGGCGATGAACGTGAATCGTGCCTGGCGTTACTCGACCGGCAAGCAAATGGCCGCCGATCTGCAAGCCTGGATGCGCGACGAGCCCCTGATCGCTTCTCCGGACTCGCCGTTGGAATTTGTCTCGCGGCTCTCGCGCCGCCATCGCGCTGCGACGGTCACGACCCTCGTCGCCACGTTGGTCGTCTCGATCGCGAGCATGTGGATCGCTCTTTCCTCGCGCCACGCGGCCCGCGAGGCTGAACTGCGTACCCGAGCCGAGGAGAATTTCACGACCGCACTCGACACGTTCGAGGATTTGTGTCGTCCGCTGGCCAACGACGAGATGAACAACCTGGCGATATTCCGCCCCTTCGCCGATCGTATCGAGTTGTTTGCGAACGACTATCTGCGCCGCTTCAAAGACGCCAGCACCATGCGACTCCAGACGGCCCGAGTGTACGAACTCCGCGCCACCGTCGCACGTATGACCTCGACCGATCTCTCGGGCCCGCTCGATGACCTATCGCAGGCCGAGAATTTGTACCTGCGCGAACATCCTTACGAGCAGCCGGCCGCTGTTCAGTTACGGCTCTCGCAGATTCATCTTAGCCAGGGACGGCTCCTGGCTGACCAAAAAAACTACCTTGCCGCGCTGCGAAAGTTAAGCAACGCCGAGTCCCTTTTGTCGCGACTGGTCTCGCAGCAGCCTGAGAATGTCGAGATTAAACGCTCACTCGCCGAGACCTATCATGCCCTGGGCGAAGTGTACTTGGCCCGTGAAGTCGACTTGGAAAAGGCCAAGCAATATTTCGTGCAAAGCAAGGACCTGCGTGAAGCGCTGCGACAGAACATCGGCGCGGCCGACCAGTTGACTTATGATCGCGATTTAGCCCGCAGCTTGGGTTACTTGGGCGATCTGAACCTCGCGCAAGGTCACGTCGCCATCGCAGCTGAACAATATGCCGAGTCATTGCAGCTTCGCGCCAATCTGTATCGCAACAGCCCACGCGATCCGGAACATCGCTTTCAGTACGCACGCGGGTTAATCAACTTTGGCTATCTCGAACGGGGCTACCGTGGCCAATGGACCGATACAATCCCTAAGCTCAAAGAGGCCGAGGAGATTCAAGCTCGGCTCGTGCAGGAGTTTCCCGAGGTCTTGGACTTTCGGGTCGACTACGGCTGGACGCTCGACTTGCTGGCCGAGATCCATTTATTCGCCAGCGTCAGCGAACCGGCTAAGGCCCAAGAGCATCTGAGTGCGGCTCGGAGCCTAGTCAAGCAGGCGTCCACGCTGTACGGTCGCATGCTGAGCGATGACCAACAGCGACATCGAGTGACCGACGCGAATGTGATCGACGGTCTCGCCACGAGTTTGGTGATTAGTGCATCAATCGAGCAAGCCACCGATCCGAAAGAGGCGGCGCGATTGGGAGGCGATGCCGTCCGACTTATTCGAGACCGACTCGGCAGCGAACCGCTTTTGAATCGCGAAGAGCTGTTCATGTTGTCGCTCGCCCAGGCTGTGCAGGACAAAAATGCCGAAGCGATCGCCACACTCGACGAAGCGGTGGCCAAGGGATTCAACACGGCCGTCCGGCTCGAAAAGCATGCTCATATGGGCTTCCGGTCGCTCTCAGCCGACCCGCACCTCAAGGCTCGCTTCGAGGAATTGCTCCGCACGGTCGCGACTCGGCTCAATAAACCGTAGTCGACGGGCCTCGTCGACCTGATCCGTGCCAGCCATCTGATCCGTGTCAGCCATCCGAACCGGGGGCGTGAGCCCCCGGATGAGACGGCCTCTTCAACCGGTGTTGTATCTGGGCAGCGCTATCCGGGGACCCTTGTCGAGCGGCTTGGAATTGGTTGCAAAACACGTCGAGGCCGCTTTCGCGTCGCAATTATCAGACGGTTGGGTTAAAATCAACTCCTGCTCCCCCCTGCCCTGCCCACCTTCCTGGTTCGCTGAAAGGTCGCCCATGCTGTCATTCACCTCACTCTGGTTATTGTCATCTGTACTGCTGACAGCCGCGCCGTTCGAGACCAGCACCACGCTCGTGTATCAGGGGCAGATTGGTCCCCACCGAACCGAAGACAATGCCCCGCCCGCCAACAAGACCTTCGACCTCACGCTGCTGGTGAGCGATGCCTCGGATCGCGGTGCGGAGTTGTTTTGGCTCGTCGACGAGCGCGGACAAGGTGGCTGGAATTGGAGCGAGCGATTCGGAACGCTCGTGCTGGGCGCGAATCATCAGCAACAAGGGCCGCAAGGTCCGGCGCTGCTCTACGACTACGGTCGCGGCAAGTCGGTCGTGCCGCTCATCGCACCGGTCTTGAAAGTCGAGCAGCCGATCGCCCAAGGGACTGCCTGGGAAGAAGGCCAAACCAGCTACCGTGTCGAAGGGAGTCGACGCATCGCCGACCGCGACACGTGGCGCATCACGGTCAGCACTCCCTACGGACTCAAGCGGACGCTCTATCTCGACAAGGGGTCTGAACTGCTCGTCGGCTGGGACGAACGTGTGTTTATGGATCAAGGGACCGAGTACCGCATGCAGGTGCGATTGGGCAGCACCACGAAGCTCGACGGCGCCGATCTCGCGTCATTGAGTGGAGCCTTCGAGGCGCTCGTTGAATTACGATCCCGACTCAAGCGTCCGGCACGGAGCATGAACGAGGAACTCGATAGCGAACATCGCGCGGTCCTGAAAGCTTCGCTCCCTGGCTTGCAGCAGAATATCACCCGCGGACCGCTCAAGTCGGTCGTCGCCGCCGCTCAGCGCGATCTCGAAGTTCAAGGGGGCCGGGCCGAGGCGCTCGGTTCACTCGAACAAAAATGGGTCGGCCAGCCGATACCGACGCTCGATCTCGTCGGCCTCAACAAGCAGCCATTCACCAGCGAGCAGCTCAAAGGCAAAGTGACCGTGCTCCACTTTTGGGACTATCGCGACGAGCCGCTTAAGGAACCCTACGGGCAGGTCGGCTATCTCGAATTCCTGCATGCCAAACGCCACGCTGACGGCTTGCAGGTGTTGGGTGTGGCGGTCGACGGTCGCCTAGCGCAGGAGAATACTCGCGGCGCGGCGGTGAGCGGCATCCGCAAGCTAAGGTCGTTCATGAACCTGACCTATCCGATCTTCTTGGACGAAGGGGCCGCCATTCGCAGCCTAGGCGACCCCCGGCAGGTCGGCGCGGTGCTGCCGCTCTTTGTCGTGATCGGTCGCGACGGCAAGGTGGCCCACTATCACGTCGGCCATTACGCTGTCGATCAGCAGCAAGGCCTGAAACAGCTCGATCAACTCGTTGTGGAGTTGTTGAAATAAGTGTTAAGCCCAGTTTTGCAGGCTTCTCGACAATATGTCGAATAACGAACATTCGACCCAAGTTACTGCCGCCATTATCGCGATTGACACGCCATGTCCACGCGTCCCACCGTCCGCTGCCCTGGTCCGCTCGATCGGCGAGCTTGGTTGAAGCTCGGCGGTTTGAGTCTCGGCGCATTGGCGGCTGGAGTGGATCCCACGACCGCTCGGCTCTTGGCCGCCGAGGGGGCTCGCGATTCCAAACGACAGCCGAGCGACGACTTCTCGGTGATCTGGTTTTGGGCGAACGGCGGACCGAGCCACTTCGAGACGTTCGACCTCAAGCCCGATGCCCCTGACACGATTCGCGGTCCGTTTCAACCCATTGCGACCAATGTGCCGGGGATCGAGATCAGCGAGCGGCTACCTAAGCTGGCGCACATGGCTGACAAGTTCGCGATCCTCCGCTCGCTGCAACACAATCGTGGCGAACATTCCGGCGGCACGCACCGACTGCTCACGGGTTACCCATCGGTCGCGGCCAACTTACAGAATGCCGAGTTTCCTGACATCGGCGCGGTCGTGTCGAAAATGCTCGAGTCGCGCGCCGCGGATGTGCCGACCTACATCGCCAACAGCAAGTCATACGGCGGCGGGCCAGGGTACCTTGGCCCGGCGTATATGCCGTTCATGCCCGGCAACGATCCGGAATCAGGCACAGGCAATCAAGCCTATCCGCCCGTGCCGCTGTATCTGACCGAGGCCAATCGCGCGAACTTCGCGCTCTCGCCCGATGGGGTGCTCACGCTCCGCACGCGCTACGGCTTGCTCGACACGATGAACGAGCTTGCGCTGCACATCGACCGCCGCGGCGAGATCGACACATTCGACGGCTTTCAACGTCGGGCTATCGAGATGCTCGCCGGCCCACGCACCCGCGAAGCGTTCAATCTGGCCCAGGAAGACGCTCGCACTCGTGCCGAGTATGGCGACACGCATTGGGGGAAAAGTCTGCTCACCGCTCGACGATTGGTTGAGGCGGGAACGCGGTTCGTGCAGGTGCTCGCCGGATTCACCCTCCGCGAATCGACGGGCCGAATCACCTCCTGGGACGACCACTCGGTGAACTGCGATATCTTCAAGGCCTATGAAGAACGCATGCCTGTGTTCGATCAGGCGGTGTCGGCCCTGATTGCCGACCTGTACCGTCGCGGCCTCGATCGTCGCGTGCTGTTCGTTTTCTCCGGCGAGTTCGGACGCACACCGACGATTCGCAATCAAGATACCAGCGGTCGACCGGGTCGCGATCATTGGCCTCGAGCCATGAGCGTACTTTTAGCGGGTGGCGGGCTCCGCATGGGCCAAGTCATCGGTGCGACCAACCCGCGGGGCGAAGAGCCGATCCGCCGGGCAATGGATAGCAACTGCTTGCTCTCGACGATCTATCACCGCTTCGGTATCAACACGCAACATGAATTCCATGACCTGAGCGGTCGCCCGTTCCCGATTCTGAAAAACGGTGAACCGATCGTTGAGTTGCTGTAACATATCAGCAGCCAGGACGATCCTGGCGGTCATCTTTCTATCGTGAGGTTGCCGTGTTTAGGGTCGATCAGAATCTGCTGTTATTCCTGCTTGCGTTTACCCATGCTGGTTCTTTGCTGGCAGCCCAACCGACGACCGATTGGCGGCTTGATAATCTTGAATCGATTGGTGGCCGAACGGTCACCGTCGTGGGCAAGCCTCGCGTGATCGAAACCGATCGTGGCAAGGCGATCGAATTCAATGGGAAAGACGACGCACTGTTTATCGACACGAATCCGCTTGCAGGGCTCCATGTGTTCACGGTCGAAGTTGTCTTTCGCCCCGCGACTCTCGGTCCACGCGAGCAACGATTCCTACACTTTCAACCGAGAGGCAGTGAAGATCGCCTGCTCTTCGAGACCCGTTTACCGAAGGACAACGAGTGGTTCCTCGACACCTATTTGCAATCGGGTGAAGGGAAACACACTTTGTTTGCCGAGAAGTTTACCCATCCACTGGGGCCTTGGTATCATGCGGCGGTTGTTGTCGACGGTAAGACCATGCGTCACTATGTGAATGGTCAGCTGGAACTCTCGGCTGATGTTAAGCTCACTCCTCTTGCTGAGGGCGAGACTTCGATCGGTGTACGATTCAATAAGGTGCATTGGTACCAAGGGGCGATTCGGCAGATTCGCGTCACCCCCACCGCGCTCAATCCGGTGGGTTTTCTCAAGCCGTGATCGCGTTACACTTTGAACCAGATCGGCTGGTTGCGTAGTGGCTCATCAAGCAGGAAAACTATTTCATGAAATTCGCGCTCTCGCTCGTTGTGCTTCTGATCGCATCAACCGCTCAGGCCGTTGAGTACGACGTGGTTATCTATGGCGGTACCTCGGCAGCCGTCACCGCAGCCGTCCAGGCCGCTAAGATGAACAAGTCGGTTATCATCGTCAGTCCCGACAAGCACCTGGGCGGACTCTCCGGCAGCGGCTTGGGCTTTACCGATACCGGCGACAAGCGCGTGATCGGCGGCCTCTCACGCGAGTTCTACCATCGCGTGTGGCAGGCGTATCAGCGCAATGAGACTTGGCGTTGGCAGAATCGCGATGAGTACGGCAATAAAGGCCAAGGGACCCCGGCGATCGATGGCGAACAGCGCACCATGTGGATCTTCGAGCCCCGTGTGGCCGAGCAGGTTTTTGAAGACCTCGTTCGCGATTACAAAATTCCCGTCGAGCGCGACCAGTGGCTCGATCGGGCTAAGGGCGTCACGAAGCAAGCGGATCGCATCACCTCGATCACCATGCTCAACGGCCGCACTTATGCGGGCAAAATGTTCATCGACGCCACCTATGAAGGGGACCTTATGGCCTCGGCCGGGGTCAAATATCACGTCGGCCGCGAGTCGCAGAAAGCATTTGGCGAAAAATGGGCCGGTGTGCAGACCGGTGTGCTTCATCATCGGCATCACTTCGGCGCGCTGATGCAGAAGATTGATCCGTATGTCGTGCCGGGCGATCCCCGTAGCGGCGTGCTGCCGCGCGTCAGCGCCGCGCCGCCGGGCGAGTACGGCGCAGCAGACAGCAAGGTGCAGGCCTACTGCTACCGCATGTGTTTGACCAATCTGGCCGAGAATCGCCTGCCGTTTCCCAAGCCAGCTAACTACGACCCCAAGCAGTACGAGTTGCTTGTCCGCATATATCAGGCCGGCTGGAAAGAGACGTTCGACAAGTTCGACCCGATCCCCAATCACAAGACCGACACGAACAATCATGGTCCGATGAGTACGGACAATATCGGCTTCAATTACGACTACCCCGAGGCGTCGTACGAGCGGCGGCGCGAAATCCTCGAAGAGCACAAAAACTATCAGCAAGGTTGGCTCTATTTTATCGCCAACGATCCGCGCGTGCCCCAAGACGTGCAAGCTCGGATGCGCAGCTTTGGGTTGCCCAAGGATGAGTTTCTCGACAACGGTCACTGGCCGCATCAGATTTATGTTCGCGAGGCGCGGCGCATGATCGGTTCGTTCGTGATGACCGAGCACGAGTTGATCAAGACACGGCCCACGCCCGAGAGTGTTGGAATGGGATCTTACGGCATCGACTCGCACAACATTCAGCGCTATATCACCCCCGAGGGGTATGTGCAGAACGAGGGGGACATCGGCGTCTCGACTCGTGGGCCGTACCAGATCGCCTATGGTTCGCTGGTTCCCAAACGCGGCGAGGCAGCCAATCTGTTGGTGCCGGTTGCGGTGTCGAGTTCACATGTGGCGTATGGCTCGATCCGCATGGAACCCGTGTTCATGATCCTGGGACAATCAGCCGCGACCTCCGCCGCCCTGGCGATCGATCAAGGGCTCTCTGTGCAGGATGTTCCCTACAGCAAACTGCG
>CAYLYE010000001.1:83632-144094 GCA_964387325.1 uncultured Planctomycetaceae bacterium | reverse complement strand
GCCGCCAAAGCAATCGCCCCGCCCGACACCGACGCCAGCCCCTCCCAAGCCCAGTCCTGGTACACCCGAAAAAACGGTATATTACACCGGCTACCTCGTGCAGTATCAAACTCCAGGCGGGATTGTCATCACTGTTCCTGAAATAAATACAATTGCACGCAACGAGAAAGCGTTAAACAACAGCATTGATATGGCGATTAGGCAGTTGCGAGACTACTGGGGTGTAATCACAAGCAGGAATAGCACTACATTTAATAAATACATTAAGTATGAACGAGTAACTGTATCAACAGCAGTATATCGCGTTACATCGCAAACAAATGATTATATAACATTTGTTAAGAAGTAAGCGTATTTATTACATGTCATGGCAATGTTCATGCGACTCATAATCTGTAGCTGTACTTGATTGCCGCAAAGCAAGTGAGCTAGATCAACCCCGCCTTCACCGGCGGGGCATTTTGTAGAGGCAACTCACCGGGACAGGTCTAAATATCGTCCAACTCACTGGGGTTCCGTCGAGGGCGACCCCGATGGCAGGACAGATTTCGGGGATCGATAAGAGTGGGGTTGTTAGACCGGCGGCCCGCCAGACCCATCCCAGGTCTGGCGCGGCCGCGACGGCTTGTTACGGTTGGGTTGGCCCTCGATCGGGGCAACTAAACGGGACAGGTCTAAATACCTTCCAAGGGAAGGAGACAGGGGCAGCATAGATAATCGAGGCGGTCGATCATGCCACATGTATTCTCCTGCCGCTGAACGCGAATCGTCAACAACTGGGCCTGTCACACCTTTCCACCCCCCGGCATCGAACGATGCGAGCTGTTGCATCAAAACACAGCACGTACTCACCATTCGGAACTTCGATCGATTGTCATAACCCACTATCATGACAAGAGTTGCGAAACAAAATGCAATGCATCAGCATGCGCAAATGCTGCTTTGGTTCGGGCGGCGAAATGGTACGTAAGTTAAATAAATGCAATAGGTTATGTCGAAAAACAGAGGGCTTGATGTTGACGCATTTGGGAGAGCAGGGCCGACCGAGTGAGTTTTGTTGATTCGTAGGTCGATCTTTAGGTATGCTGTGACTCGGCCTTCCGAAGCTCGCTCGCCCTCTCCTGGTGCTCCTGCCCATGCTCTCGCTCTACGATCGACCGTTGCGGCTGTGCGATGGACTGAGCCGACGCGAGTGGCTGCGGATCGGCTCGCTGGCGTCCGGACTCTCGCTCGCCGATGTGCTCGCGGCCCGACAGACCCAAGCGGCGCCGAGCCTGCACCCGCGGTCGTTCGGCAAGGCCAAGGCGTGCATCGTGCTGTTCATGCTCGGTGGCCCGCCGCAACACGAGACCTGGGACCCCAAGCCCGACGCCCCGGTCGAGGTCCGCGGGAACTTAAAGCCCATCGCGTCACGCACCCCGGGCTTGCTGGTGGGCGAACTGATGCCCCGGACGGCGCAGCTCACCGATCGCATCGGGGTGTTGAGGGCCGTATCGACTAAAGACAACGCCCACTCGTCGAGCGGGTACTGGATGCTGACCGGTCGGCCGCATGTGCCGCTGAACACCGAGAACGCCAAGCCGGGCGCTCCGAACGACGCACCGTCGCTCGCGGCGGTCGTGCAGCACCTGCTCAAGTCGCGTGGGGCGCTGCCCAGCGCGGTCCGGTTGCCCGAGGAGATCTGGAACACGGGGCGGATCGTCTGGCCCGGGCAGGACGGTGGCTTTTTGGGTCCGGCGGCCGATCCGTGGCTGTTGACCTGCGATCCGAATAAGCCGGACTTTGCGGTACCGGGCGTGAGTTTGCCCAGCGAGCTGCCGCCGCTGGTGTTCGACGCGCGGCGAAAATTGCTGGAGCAGATCAACGGTCATTTCGGAGCCATCGAGCAGCGTGACGCGCTCGCGGGGTGGAACCATATCGAGCAGCAGGCGTTTGATCTGATCCACTCGCGTCACGGCGGCCGCGCGTTTCGGCTCGAAGAAGAGCCCGCCGCGGTACGCGATCGTTACGGTCGACACCGCTTCGGGCAGAGTGTGTTGTTGGCGCGACGGATGATCGAGTCGGGGGTCTCGCTCGTGCAAGTCAACTGGACGCGGGCCGAGACCGATACGGCCGACTCGCCTGCCTGGGACACGCACGGCCGGAACGAACAACTGCTGAAGACGAGCTTGATGCCGCCGATGGATGCGGCGTACTCGGCGTTGCTCGAGGACCTCGAACAACGCGGGCTGCTCGACGAGACGCTGGTTGTGTGGATGGGTGAGTTCGGCCGCACGCCGAAGATCAACGCCCGTGGCGGACGCGACCACTGGGGGCACGTGTTCAGCGTGGCTCTGGCGGGCGGCGGCATTCAAGGGGGCCGGGTGATCGGCCACAGCGACGAACTGGCCGGCTATCCGAAGGAAGGTCGGCACGAGCCGCAAGACATCGCGGCGACGATCATGCACTTGTTGGGCATCTCGCCCGAAACGCTGGTCTACGATCGCCAGCGCCGCCCGATCGCCGTGAGTCATGGCCGGGTCATCGAGTCGCTGATTTAGCGCACTTGCCTGGCTCGTTTATCAGCGGCGAGAAAAATTTCGGGAAAAAATTCTCCCACGCATGGGGAATGTGCTTCGCCAGATCTCCACCGGAGCGTCGCTAGAGCTTCGGTAGGCATGCGCGGCCGTCGACGCCAGACTTCTGTCACACCGTGTTGAGGTAACGCGGTACCCTGGATGCAGAAGGCACGTCGAGCCTCCCCTTTCATGATGCTTCCCATCACCCTTGCTGCGCCGGCGTGGATCCGCGACTGTCCCGATCCACGTGATTGGCTTTACGACGCCGAACGTGCGCGGCTCTGGTGGAGCAGCTTGGGACGTCGCGCCCGGGGCGCGTTGCCGAACCGCTGTGACCTGCGCGAGTATTTTGCACCGATTGGCGAGAGCCGTTCGGCGGCGACCGCCACGGCCGCGAGTTGTGTCGCGTTGGTGCAATACTTCGAGCGTCGCGCGTCGGGGCGGTTGCTCGACTTATCGGCCGACTTTTTGCAGGACGTGGCTGCCCGTCTCGGAGGGAGTTCTGCATCGGCCGAGCAAATTCGCCAAGTGCTTAAAGCACTCGTTCGTTATGGTGCTCCGCCACAAAGACTGTGGACGCAAGCGGCCGAGCGTCGCGATCCCTTGTTATATGGATACGCGCGTGAGTGGTCCGAGCTGGCCTACGTGCGACTCGATGCTCCCGGGCAAGACGGCAGCGACACGCTCAAGTGTGTGCGTGGTTTTTTAGCCGCTGGCTGGGCCATTGTCGGGGGTTTTGCGGTCCCCGACTCGATCACTGGCGAGGCCGACATTCCTTGGCCGACCCAGTTCGACACGATGCTCGGTGGGCAGCCGATCGTGTTGGCCGGTTACGACGACACGCGTCGCATCCGTTCGACCAAGGGGGCATTGCTCGTTCGCACCGCATGGGGCAACGCATGGGGCGAGCAGGGCTACGGATGGCTTCCTTATGAGTACATCGAGCAGCATGTGGCCGTCGACTTCTGGACGGTTGTGCAGCCGCGCTGGCTGGAGAGTGGCGAGTTCCAACGACCGATTTGACCAATTATTTTTCGAGGCGCTTCACCATAGCCTCACCTTCGCATCACCACGGTTTGTGTATTGCATAACGACCGTCACCGCGAAAGTGATTGACGTGGGCAAGGCAAGTCAGGCTGAAACAAGTGAAACGGAAAGGTGCGAGAGATATGAACAGTCGCATGTGGAAAAAACTGTGGTTTGAGGAGGAGGGCTTTGTGCTCTCGAGCGAGATCGTGATGGTCGGCTCGGCGCTCGTGCTCGGCAGTGCGGTTGGGCTCACGGGCCTGCGCGATGCGGTGAACACGGAGCTGGCTGATCTGGCCGAGGCGCTCGGTTCGATCGATCAATCGTTTTGCTTCTCGGGTGTGGCGGGTCATCATGCCTTCACCGCTGGGAGCATCTACATCGATCAGAAAGATTGCGTCGATCAACGTCTGGCAGCCGCGCCGCGTGAGCGGATCGTGACCTGTGCTGATGTGTTTGGCTACACACTGCCACCGCCGCCCAACGTCGGGGCAGCGAATCCGGCAGCGGCGAATCCCGTGCCCCCCGCCCCAGCGAATCCGGCACCGGCCGCGATCGCACCGCCCCTAGCCGCTCCGCCGCGAGCGGTTGCCACGGCACCTCAGCCGGCTCCGGCGCCTGTTGTGCCTCAGCCGCGATTGCACGTGGTGCCCCAGCAAGGTTACGCCTACTCGAAGGGGGTCACCGTCGCCGCGCCGATTTGTGGTCAGCTTGGTTGCCGCACGTGCGGTCCCGCTCCGGCCTACGGTTACGGCCACGGGCACGCTCGCCTGGGCTACGGTCAACCGGAGGGCTCGATCATTAGCTTCCCGCCTCCCGGTGCGCAGTACGGTGTCGGCTATGGAGCGATCGGAGGCCATCATGCTCCGCACGCGATGCACCCGCATCATGGCGCGGTCGGTCAACCAGGCGCGCAGCGTGTCGCTGCGACGACGTTACCACTGCCCAACGATGGCAACCTGATCAAGGTGATCAACGGTACGAACGACGAGTTGAAACGGATCGCCGCGCTCAAGAACACACGGGCCCTGTGCATCAGTGGTTTGCAGATCACGGATGATGGGATCGCCGCACTGGCCGATCTGAAGCACTTACAAACGCTGTATCTGATTCAGACCTCTGTGACCGACGGTGTGTTCGTACACTTGTTGAATCTGCCGGCGCTGCGTGAGTTGCACATCATCGAGTGCAGCGTGAGCGACGCGGGGTTGGTACCCGCTCGCAGCCTGAAGCAACTCGCGTTGTTTGAGTTGCAAGGGACGCGAGTGACCGAAGTGGGGCTGCATCGGCTGCAGCAGGCGTTGCCCGAGGTGCAATTGATCGTCAAGTAGCCGCGAGGAGTCAGCCTGGCCCATTCGCCGCGGGTTGCCGTTGCATGACGTGATGAATCGTGAGGTCGATCCTGGAAACTCTCTCTCCTTCTAGGGTTGGCCGAGCGCATCGTCGGTCGTGTGGGTGATCCGCGGCGAGGCCTTGGTTGAAAAGCCGCGGCGATAGAAAGCCGCGAAGCCACGAGGTTGCAGCCTCGTGGCTTCGCGTTTAAGACAATCGTTCGCGTTACACGAACGAAATCGACTTAGAAACCGTCGGCGCCGGCGCCATTGGGATGGATCGCCGAAGCACAAATGACCACGCACTTCGATTGCTGACCTTCGGCGATGGGATCACTCGTATCGCAGAAGTCGGGCAGATCGTTGAAGAACAAGCCACCGGTAAAGGCATGGTGGCCGGACGTGGCGCTGTAGAACACCGATTGGTCGACGTTGGCCAAAGCTTGGGCCACGTCAGCCAACTCGGTGACGACCGAGTCACGGACGCTCTTCAACCCGACGATCACGCCGAGCACGAGAATGCTCATAACGAGCATAATCTCGGCCGAAACGATCGCGCCATCTTCTTCATTCCAAAAACGTTGCAACATCATGATGAATTATCCTGTGTGAAAGAGATCAAAGTAGAAACGAGCCCAAGGACTGCGCTGGCTTATAGGCCGTCGGCGCCGACTCCATTGGGATGCAGCAGCGAGCTGCAAATCGTGACGCACTTCGACTCTTGCACGCCGGCCAATCCAGGATTGGTGTCGCAAAAGTCAGGCAGGTCGCTAAAGAGCAGACCGCCCGTGCTGGCATGGTGGCCGGCCGTGCCACTGTAGAAACTCGACTGGTCCACATTGGCCAGTGCTTGAGCCACGTCGGCCAACTCGGTCACGACCGAGTCACGCAGGCTCTTGAGACCCACGATCACGCCCAACACCAGGATGCTGGTGACAAGCATGATCTCGGCCGACACGATGGCGCCATCGTTCTCGGCCCACAAACGAGCAATCAACTTCTTCATTTTCTCTCTCCAGAAATGAAGACCTAAAAAATGGCCTCTCTACAACAGAGAGGTTTACACCCGAGGTGAATAATTCTCGCTAGTCATCCCTGCTTCCGAAAACGATCCAGATAACGCATGCGACCCATTACGAGAACTCGCGAATCTTATTCATTCATCCCAGGCTAGTCAAACATCTCAGTCCATCTTGTTTTATCTGTCTTGCTCGATGTATCTGCCGACCACAATCCACGCTTGGTGGTGTGGGTTGTATTGATAAAATGGGTAATCTTAATGTGTGATTTTAAGTGCTCGAATTCACCCTTTCGTGGGGATTCAACCAGAAAACCACTGATGCTCGGGGGGTGCGAACCGAGACAGCAAGGTTCGCAAAAAAATTTGCACGGCCAAGAATTGCGCGCAAAAAAAGAGATGCGGAGCCAAAGGGTAGGAGAGAGAGTTACCCCGTGGACTCCGCATCCGTGTGCCAAAACCATCGCGGCCCCGGAGAGAGATGGAGTCGCCAAGAGTTACGGCGAAGGAATTATAGCTGACGAATAACGGTCCGATTGAATCGATTATTCCAGCCCGTACAGTCCGGCCGGTGGTAGCGGGACGCCCCCGACGTTTCCAAATCGCGTGCGGGTCAAGAACCTCGGCTCGAGTGTGAAGTTCAGCGATACATTCTGTCGGTAGCGGTCGTAGCTGAATGCGAAATTGGTCATGAACGATTCGCCCACGCGGGTCAGCGACAGTTGATTGCCGATGATCCCTTGCTTGTTGACGTCGACGAGCGCCAAGGCCGCGGCGATCCATTTGGGACTCAGGCGATACGACATCTGCGCGAGCAGCGAGTTGAACTGCACGGGGCCATTGATCGTCGAGAAGCCCAGGTATGCTCCGACGCGCGGGGGCCGGGTAAGATTTACGCCGACACTCGTATAGTGCAATCCTTGGTCGAAGAAGTCGTACATTCCATTACTGAGCAGGGTGAGTCGGTCGCCAACATGCCAGCGGAAGTCGTAGTTGGCCAACCCGGCTACCTGACCAAAGTTGTCACGATCGGGATCGGTGAACAAGGTCACGTTCGTGTCGAAGGTGATCCAATCGACGATGCGGCGATTTTCGGCCGGGCCGCGTTTGGTTTGCCATCGCTGACGTGCGCCTAAGCGGAAGGTGCTGAGATTGTCGGCAATTTCTGGCGTGGGTGAGCTGACCCAATTTTGCAAGCCGCTGCGCAGGGCGTAAGACCGTTCGTCGAATTGATTCGGCATCGTGCCACCGAAGGTGTTGAACACAAATCGGCGGCGGAATGCTTCTTGCGCATCGTCGTCGAGCGGGTTGTACAACGGCAGCAAGGTCAGGCTACGGTTCGTAGTCGCATACGAGTACTCGGCATCGAGCATCACCTTATGTGCGATGCCATGCACGTTGAACAGTTCGCTCTCGGCATACGGATTCATGGTCCAGAACGGCAGGCTGGCGCGAACACCGGCTTGGCCGTAAAGTCGGTCGAGCGATTGATTGTTCACGTCTTGTCCCCAGTGTCCGTATTCGCCGAGCACGAAGGGGACAAATTTGAAGGGGCCGGCGGCGAACGGCAGATCGAGTTCGTGCCGCGTCGTCAAGACCGAGCCTTGAGCCGTGACCTCCCAGGGGCGCAGCTGCGTGATCGACGCCTGATACGGATCGAGTGGGATGCTGCCCACGCGGAGCCGGTCATAGCCGATCGACGTGTGCTCGTTGTAGGTGATTGCGTCGAAGAGCAGCGATTGGCCGAGCAGATAATGATCGGCTTGTGGCAGGCGCTCGGTTTGCGTGAAGAACTTGTTGAGTCGAACGTCGGCTGCGATGCCCAGCGACTGGTTGTCCCAAATCTTTTTGAGTTGCAGTCCGGTGGTCTGATCTTTGTCTTGGTCCCATTCGCGGCGGAAGTACTGTTCGAGGAAGTTACGATCGCTGATGGCGCCGTACTCGGCGGTGAGTTCCCAGCCGTCGAAGATCGTTTGTCGGTGGCGACCTTGACCGCGGTAGCGATAGGTGGCCTCGCTAGCGAGGTTGTAGCGGTCACTGCCCAGTCGATCGAGGCCGTTCTCTTTGAGTCCCCAGAAGTCGGCGAAGCCGGTCGGGGCGCCCCGTTGGCCGAACAGTTCTTCGCGGCGATAGTCGAGCGTGGCCCCGGCGGCGAACCCGCGCAGGCTGAGGTAATCCAAGCTGCCGGTCAGATCGACCCCTTGCGGCTTGTTGCGAATGCCCAGCAGTTGGAACAAATCCCAATCGGTGTACACCTGCGTGCCGAGAACCTGATCGTTTTTGAAGCGAATGCCCCGCAAGAAATACGACGGGTCGTTCAAATCAGCCGAGAAGACCGGCCAGTAGCCGACCGGAATGTTGCCCAGGTAGACAAAATTATTCTGAGACGTGACGAGTTGCTGATGCTTGAGTTGGGGTTGCGGTTGAGGTTGCGAGGGATCGACCGACGGTGGCTGATTGATGAAGTTGAAATCGTCCTGTTGCACGTCCTGGAACATGACGTTCTCGGCCTGCAAACGATAGCGCGGAGCACCGAGTCGGCTGGTCGTAATGAATGCCGACTGGGCCAGGAACCGGTCTTGATCGAGTTGCCGCACCAACTCGGCGCGCATGCGCGTCATACCCTGGAAGCCGGGCAGTGGCGTGAGCAGATCGACTCCCAGGATCACACCCGCCTGTCGGCGAACGTCGTAGTACATGCGATCGGCATGCACGACGCGGTCTCCTTGGCGGAAGACAATGTTCCCTTCCATGTAGAGTTCGAGCGGCGTGCTGGGGTCTTGCGTCGTCTCGCCTCCGGCATTGAGTCCCACGCCTTGGGTCCAGATCACCATGCGATCGGTCGATACGTCGATCTGACCGACCTGCGGCAGACCATCGACGATCAGGTTGATTCCGGTCGGGACCGTGACAATTTGTTCCTGGCCGGTCGGGTCGTTGGGGTTGGGCTCAAAGCGCACCTGGAGCGGCACGCTGCTGCGAGGAAAGGCGCGAATGCGACGCGCCCCGCCCACGACCGGCGCTCCGACCGGAGCCGGCACGACGGTCGGAGCCGGTACGGCCGGCGCGGTCGAAGGCGTGGGGAGATCAAACTGTGTGCGGACTACGGCCTGCGGCGAGATCGGGTCGCGCCGCGCGAGCGCGTTGGCAAACACGGGCGGCTTTACGGGCGGCTCGGGACCCGGCGGCGGAGCACGGGCCTCGATCGGCTGTGCTGAAAAGAACTCGCCAAGCCACGTGCGATCGGTGAGTTGATACGGATAGCCGGCTCGTTGATAGTTGATGTTCACGTTCCCTTCGAGGTACGCAATCACCATGTTGAGCTGCTCGTTGGGATCGGTTCCACGCCGAATCCACAACACGCCTTCCTGACTGCGCGCGATCGCGGTCCCTTGTTGCAGCGTAACATCGCCTTGCAACAACCAGACGTCGTAGGTGCCGTCAGCCCATTTGCTCGCACGTTGGGCGGTGAAAGTGAATCGCTCGGTGGGATCGCCGCGCGGCAGATCGACTTGAGCCTGTGCGATCGACGAGAGCGCGCTGACGAACCATGCGAGCAGCGCACACAACCCCACGGCGCGGCGCCGATGGGGCGCGCGGTGCGTCTCGCCTCGATCATCCATGACCGATCGCGTTAGCAAACGAGCAACGTCCTGTCCGAAGCCATCTCGCGAGTCACGAGCAACACAAGTTGCGCGCGATACACGAACAGCTCCAGCGCAAAGGTGCAAAAGGAGTTAGCAAAACCGTTGGGGGTCTGAAGAGCGGGCGGGATTATAGGTATCGCGCGCCGCGAGGGTCAAGGCAGCTTGAGGCCCTGAACGCGCTGTGCTAAGTGACGATCTCAGAACGTCTTGCACAGCGTGCCGCCGTCGACCACCAACACCGTGCCGGTGATGTAGCTGCCAGCATCGCTGCCTAGCAGCAACGCTGTCCCAGCCAACTCGCGTGGTTGGCCCCAGCGGCCAAGTGCCGTGCGATCGGCGAACACCTTCTTCTCAGCATCGCTGAGCATCTTGCCCGGCAGGTCGGTCAGGAAGGGTCCTGGGGCAATGCAGTTGACCGTGATACCGTCGGCGCCGACGTCTTGCGCGGTGGCCTTGGCCATGCCCACGAGCGCGGCTTTGGTGGCCGAGTAGGCATTGCGACCCTCTTTGCTCGCCAGCCCCATGATCGACGAGATGTGAATGATCCGGCCCCACTTGCGCTGGCGCATGCCCGGCGTGACGGCGCGAGCCAAAGCCATACAGCTACTCAGGTTCAGTTCGACGAGGCGATCCCAATCGGCGTCCTTGATCTGGTCGATTTGTTGCGGCAAATTCGAGCCGGCGTTGTTGACCAGGATGTCGATGCGTCCCAGCTTCGCCTCGACCGACTTGCCGAGCTTGTCGACCGCGGCGCGATCGGTCATGTCGATGACAGCATACTCGACCCGGCCGCTATTGCCGTCCTTGATCTGCGCGACGGCCGCCTTCAACTCGTCCTCGTGCCGGCTGGTGATGAACACGTCGGCGCCTGCTTCAGCGTAGACGCGAGCCATGGCGAGGCCCAGCCCTTTGCTCCCTCCGGTGACCAGAGCGACGCGACCTGTCAAATCGAACAGCTTAATTAGATTGGGATTCATAGTGTGAATTTATAGCAGAGCGGGGGAATGGAACAACCACTAAGGACGAGGCAACTGGGCGACCCAATTCTGAAATTGGGCGTCGAGTTGCAAAAAATTTTGTTCAGGAAACTGTGCTAGCAGCGCGGCATGACCCTGCGGGTCGTCGCGATGCGTGGCGCGAAACCGTCGGTAGAACGCTTCGAGCCGGCCGTGCTGTTGCAAAAACAGACACAGATACCGCGCCTGGGCGTAGTTCATGCCGACCTGTTCGCCGCGGAACTTTTTGTTCTCCAGCAGCGCGACGAGCGACGGAGCTTGGCCAGCGACGATCGCACTCTGCAAACCGCTCAACCGCCAGTTCACGAGACCGTCGACCCCCGACTCGTCGGAGCGGATGTGCGATTGTTCGTGCAGCGAGGCGAGGCCTTCATTAAACCAGTCGGGCATTTGCGGAAAGTCGAACGCCGCCAGGGCGTGAGTCAGCTCATGCAGGACCGTGCCGCCTCCCGTGGCCGCGTTCAAGATCATCGTGCGCAGATGGGGACGGTAGTAGCCGTAGATACTGACGTCGGCATCGCCAAAGAGTTGTCGTGCGTGATGCTCGTAGCTGGTCGAGTTGTCGAAGAGCAACACGCTGATCGGCTCATGCGGCGCGGTATCGAAATAACTGTTGCGCAGGGCCCGCGCGGCGGGAGCGATCGTCTGCCGATGCCAGTCATCGAGCGCGTCGGCCGTTTGATCGCCGGCCAAGACAAACGGCGCGCGAACGATCACCGCGGCCGCGGGACCCAACTGCTCGCGCAACTCGTCGGCCCGACCGCGACAAGCCAGCGCGAGTTGCTCATGGATGTCGGCTTCGAAGGAGGCGGTTTGCACGAGTGGATCGTCGATCACGAGACGGCGCACGACGTTCAAACTCGGCGGCGGTGAGGGTTCGCTCCGCGCCCAGCGCGACAACCCCAGCGAGACCGCTAGAATCGGCCAAGGCCCGAGCAGCATGACCCACCAACGCCAGCGATCCAAGACGAATTTCCTTTACCACGGTTGCCAATCACACAGGAGATATCTCCTGCGTAATCGCTGGGGCCGCGACTGTCAAGCAAGCGGCGCGAATTCATGTCAGTCGCCGCGAGTTTATGACATCAGCGTCGTGACGAGGTCGCGGATGCCGGTGAACACGCCGTAACCGGAGACGGCGGTGATCGAGACAAACGCGACCCACAACATCAAATCGTTGAATAAGGACGGCGCGAGTCGTGGATCGGTCCGACGATAGCGTAGATAGAGCGTCGCTCCGGAGATGACAGGGAGTGTCGCGGCTTGAGCCATGCCGCCGAAGATCACCATCGTCCGTGGGTCCTTAAAACACAGGAACAGGACCAAAGCGAAGATGGGAAAAAAGACCTGCAGTCGGCTGACCCAACGGTTGCGCGAAGTTACGTCAGGTACGTCGACAAATCCGTTGAGGCGAAAGAAATCGGTCACCAGCCGGCTATGCGAGGCGGCCGACACGTACAGTGTTTTGAACAGTGTCAGGCCGGCGCCGATGATGAATACGACCTGCGTCCACTTGCCGAATGGGCCGATGTACATCTCGGACAGCACGCGAATCATCTGCGAGCCTTTGGGGTCGAGCCCCTGAGGATGCAGCACACTTGCGCCCATGATGTAGAACGCGACCGTCGCGACCGTGAAGACGAGCATGCTCACCCAGGCGTCGAGGTATAGCACGCGCATCCAGCCTTTGGCGCGGCGGACCCAAGCGTCGCTGTTGTCGCGCGGCCCGGTGTAGCGCGCGTATCCTTTCTCGATACACCAGTACGGATAGGAATAGAGTTCGCTGGCCCCGACGCCGGTAATGCCAAAGGCTCCCAGCGCCTTGGCGACCCCGACGGCGGGGATGATCGGCAACAAGCCTTTGATCATATCGTCGACATTGGGGGCGAAACCGGTCGCCGGCAGGGCCAGCACACAGACCAGCGTGATAAACGTCACGCCGGCCACGAGCAGCGTCGTGAGCAGCTCGACTCGGCGATAGCCGCCGCTACGGAGCAACGCAATCGCCACGAGGCAGGTCAGAAACGCCCAGGGCAACTCGGGCCGCTCGCTGACCGAGAGCGCCCATTGCGGCGCGACCGACTCGAGTTGCGTGCGAATCGACTCGCTCACGCCAGGGAACCCGATGTTGAGCGATTGCCCAACCGCGCCGGTCATGCCGCCCAATTGCGAGACGCTGCACAGCAGCATCACGAACCACCACCAGACCAACCAATGCGCGCCGAGCTTGGGACCCGGCAGTTCGTTGAGCGCAGTCAGCGTGGGGAGCCCCGACGAGATGGCGTTGCGCCCTAGCTCGATTTGCACGAACACCTTGATAAAGCAACTAAACAAGATGAGCCACAGGAAGCCGTAACCCACCTCGGCCCCGAGCGATGTGGTGACAATCAACTCGCCCGAGCCGACAATGCTGCCGGCGAGGATAATGCCCGGCCCGATCTTTTTGAGTGCTGCCCACAAGCTCACGGGCGGGTCACGGACCAGATCCGCAGTCATGGCATACGGATCGTATTGGGGTGCGTCGGCCATGGCGTGAGTCCTGCGAGGCGGTGATTGGCGCAAAGGTTGGCGAGAGGGGATTACACTCTGCCCAGCCGCGGTTGTAAAGCACCACCGGCTTGGCTGCATCGCCTGGGCGAGCATTTCGCCCGCGCGTCACCGCAGCAGGATTGCTCCTCCGCGCAAAAAAAACCGGGAAGAAGGGAGGCTGCCGCGAGGCTCACCGTTCCCTTCTTCCCGTCCGTCTCCCAATCACTCCGTTGCCTGAATTAGCGAGCGGTTCCGGTGTAGGTTAGCTTCGTGCCGGTACCGTTATTGGTCGTATTGCTCCCGCCGAGTTGATTATAGATGGCGTCGAAGGCTTGCGGGCTGACGTTGCTTTGCTGCTGTCCGCCCGTCTGCTGAGTGGCTGGTTGTTGGCCTGCTTGAGGAGCGGTCGGTTTTCGTTGTGCGCCCCCTTGTTGGGCACCTGCTTGCGTGGCGCCTGCCTGCGGTTGTCCGCCTTTCGGTGCGCCTTGCTGTTGACCGCCGACTTGTGCTCCAGTCGGTTTCGATGGACCGGTCGGTTGTTGACCGGCCTGAGCACCCGCTTGGGGGCCAGTGCCTTGCTGTTGGGCTCCCTGCGGTGCGGCGGGTTTTTGTTGCGCGCCCGTTTGTTGACCTCCCGGCATCTGGGCTCCTTGCTGACCGCCTGCTCCGGCGGGCAATTTTTGTCCCCCCTGAGCGCCTCCTTGGGCTCCGCCCGGTATTCCCTGTTGGGCACCTTGTTGTTGCTGGCCACCCTGTTGTTGACCACCTTGTGTCTGGCCCGCGACGGCCGAGCCGATCATCGCAGCCCCTTGAGGTTGGCCCTGCTGCTGGTCAGTCACGCCGTAGAGCAAGAGCCGGTCTTCGAGACTTTCGAGCCACAGGCTGCGGTGCAGCGAATGGCGAGTGAACGGATCGCGACGTGGGTAGCGGGGTGATGCATTGTCTGCGGACATGATGGGAGACCTCCGACACAATGAGACGAGACCTGAGCGTTGAGGAAACGTCAGGCAGAGACGTGAAGACGAGATGAAAGACGAGTGAATCGGCGAGCGGCCTCGAAGGATTTTTCGAGGCGTCCCGCGTGGTTCATAAGGTCTTTAACGCGCGACGGGGGAAATATTCCACCAAGAAAATTTGGCTTCGCCGGAAGTTTTTTTCAGACCGTCGCCGATCATTCCGCCCAACAGCCGCAGCCGTCCGGATTTCGATCGCTTTGAGAGTGTTCCTGCTCGACCAACGGACCCTCGTCCGCTTACTTTCCGAGCGAGATCAAGTGCGAGACGCTCCGCAAGTACAGGCGGCCATCGGCCACCGCGGGGGTCGAGCTGCTGGCCTCGCCGAGCGGATTCTTGGCGAGCAATTCGTACTTGTCCTTGGCGGCGATGACGATCACCTCGCCATCCTCGGCCGTGCAGTAGAGCCGGTCGTCGATGCAGATCGGCGAGCCCCAGAACTTGCCGCCGAGCCGCTCCTTCCAGAGCACTTCGCCCGTCGCCGCCTTGGCGCAGCTCACAATTCCCTTCTCGCTCCACATGAACAGCAGATCATCTTTCACGAGCAGCGTTGGCACATACGGGGCCGAGTCCTCGATCTTGTAAGCGATCTCGGGCTTGTCACCCACGCGCACGGCGACCACGTAGTTGCCGCCGCCTCCCGAGCCGCAGGTGGCAAACACGAGGTCTTTATAAAACACGGGTGAGCTCACGCTCCGCTTGTTCAACACCTCGGTTTCCCAGAGCACTTTGCCGCTCTTGGGTTCGACGGCGCTGATGCCGTGCCCCTGGCTGTTGAACAGCAGCACGTCTTGTCCTTTGTACGGATAAACGCACGCAGTCGAGTACGTGACCACGGCGCTCTTGCGATCGATGCGCCAGCGTTGGCTGCCGTCCTTGGCCGACACGGCGAGCAAGAAACTCACGCCAGCGCCGTCGTTCTCACCCTTCATTTCGCCATCCTGCTCGTTGCACAGAATGACCATGTCGCCATAGAGCATGGGCGAGGTGCCGCAGCTATGCTGGCTGATGTAAGGACCGAGGTTCAAGCGCCACGCGTCGCGGCCATCATGCGTGAGCG
Organism: uncultured Planctomycetaceae bacterium; assembly: GCA_964387325.1. GTDB lineage: Bacteria > Planctomycetota > Planctomycetia > Pirellulales > PNKZ01 > CAZZBK01. The sequence goes on along the minus strand of CAYLYE010000001.1, from coordinate 128,896 downwards.
CGAGGAACGTGTACTCTTCGGGGGTCGACCAGCTCACGTAAATACGCTCGGCGTCGACTGCCGGAGTGCTCGAAGCAAACGTGTTGAGCAGGTGCTTCTTGTGCAGCTTGGCAGGGTACTGCCGTTGCCAGAGGATCTTGCCGTCCTTGGCCGATACGCACAGCACATAACGCACGGCGGGGTCGTCATCGGCACTGAGCAAGAAGATCTTGTCGCCCCACAGGACCGGCGACGAGTGCCCTTGGCCGGGGAGTTTGGTTTTCCAGTTGTAGTCGGCTTCGGTCCACTTGCTCGGGATGTTCGGCGCCGAGACGACCCCCGTGCCGTTGGGTCCACGGTAACGGGACCAGGTTTGGGCCGAGACCTCAACGACGAATGACAACACGACCAACGAGCAGAGCAATCGAGCAACAGTGCGCATCACGGCAGCAGGTCCTTGAGGGGAAAGGTCTTACAGGCGGCGGGAACCACGAGCCCACGGGGGGAGGCAAAGTCCTCCTATCCTACGTTGCCGGACCGGGCGAGTAAAGTTTCTAGGACAATTACGACCGCCGGGGGCAATGGTCGCGGCGGGGTCGGCATGGCATAATTGAGGGTCTGCTGCTTTCCTGCTGTTTGTCGCCCGGAGCTCAGGCTTCGCTCATGTCTGTTGTGCAAAATGCTCCTCGATCGGTGAGCGGCTCGCGTCTGCCGATCCGCGTGTTTGACTCGAATCGCGACTTGGCCCGCGCCGTGGCGCAAATCGTGGCCGACATTATTCGCGACCGCAACAACCTGGGCCAAATGGCCGTGCTCGGCCTGCCGACCGGCTCGACGCCGCTGGGCGTGTATCGCGAACTGGTCCGCATGCATCGCGACGAGCGTCTCGATTTCAGCGGCTGTATCACGTTCAACTTGGATGAATATTTCGGCATTCGTCCCGAGCAGTTGCAAAGCCTGCGGCGCTGGATGTTCGACAACTTCTTCAATCACGTGAACGTCAAAGGCACGAACATCCATATCCCCGACAGCACGGTGAAGGCCAGCGAGGTCGAGGCGTATTGCCGCGGCTACGAGCAACTGATTCAGCGCAACGGCGGGATCGACGTGCAGGTGTTGGGTATCGGCCGCAACGGGCACATTGGCTTCAACGAACCTTTCTCGCCGCGCGACAGCCGGATGCGGCTCGTGACACTCGATCCGATCACACGACGCGACGCAGCGAGCGATTTCTTCAGCGAAGACAACGTCCCGGCGCAAGGACTGACGCTCGGCCTAGGCACCATCTTACAGGCTCGTAAAATCCTGTTGCTGGCGTTGGGCGAGCACAAGGCACCGATCATTCGTCAACTGTGCGAGGGGCCGGTGACCGAGCAGGTGCCAGCCACCTGCCTGCGCGAGCATGGCGATGTGACCGTGCTCGTCGATTCGGCCTCGGCCACCCAGCTCACCGGCATCGCCACTCCGTGGCTCAACAGTCATGTCGAGTGGAACGAGCGGCTCATTAAGCGTGCTGTGCTGTGGCTCTCGCAACAGACGGGCAAGGCGCTGCTCAAGTTGGCCGACCAAGACTTCCGTGACCATAGTTTACACACCCTGCTACGCGAGCACGGACCGGCCCATAAAGTGGCTCACGATGTGTTCCGCTGGATGAACTCGACGATCAACTACCATCCGGCCGGCAAGGAGCAGCGCAAACGGGTGATTTGTTTCAGCCCTCACCCGGACGACGATGTGATTAGCATGGGGGGCGCGCTGATCCGGCTGGTCGAGGATGGCCACGACGTGCATGTCGCCTACATGACGAGCGGCAACATCGCGGTGTTCGATCACGACGCGGTCCTGATCGCCGATCTGGTCACCGAGTACAACCGGCTGTTTGGTATCGATCAAGACTCGTCGCGCAAGGTCGAGGAGCAAGTTCACAAGTCGCTGGCGCTCAAGCAGCCGGGCGAGCCCGACAGTGACGCGGTGCTCAAGATCAAGGCGCTCATTCGCTGGGCCGAGGCCAAGGCCGGCGCGATCGTCTGCGGTTGCCGCGAAGAGCACCTGCACTTTCTCGACTTGCCGTTCTATCGTACCGGTACGATCGCCAAGAACCCGGTGGGTAGCGCCGACGTGCAGATCATTCGCAGCCTGCTCGAGCGTTTGCAGTTCGATCAGGTGTACGTGGCCGGCGACCTGAGCGATCCGCATGGCACGCATCGTGTGTGTGCCGAGGCGATCTTTCAGGCCATGTACCAGATGCGTGACGCGGGCCAGACGTTGCCCGAGGTGCTGCTGTATCGTGGGGCGTGGCAGGAGTGGCCGCTGGACGAGATTGAGATTGCGGTTCCGTTGTCGCCGCGCGACTTGGCGATCAAGCGTCAGGCCATATTCCGGCACGAGTCGCAAAAGGACGCCGCCTTGTTTCCCGGCAGCGACAAGCGTGAGTTTTGGCAGCGAGCCGAGGATCGCAATCGCAACACGGCCGATCAGTACAACGCCCTGGGGCTGCCCGAGTACTTTGCGATGGAAGGCTACGTCCGCTGGAATGGCGAGCCGATCTAGCGCCGCGTTCCCGATGGGGTATTGAATTCATTTAAGCCCCGGGAGAAGCCGGCTGATCCCCGTTTGAAAATCAAGACCGTCGCTACGCGGTGTACGACTTCGCGCCGCTGTTGCCGCCGCGCAATTGCTCGACGGTCTGTTTCATCGCACCGGCCATGATCCAGGTCGGCTCGCCGATGCAGACAAAGTTCCAGCCGTCGCGCACGAGCCCCGCTGGATCGGAGCCGATCATCCAGCCGCTCTTGCCGGCTGACTTGGCCGCGGCGAGGATTTTCAAGAGCGCCTCGCGCAGCACCGGCGCGGTCATCTCGCCGCACACGCCCAACTCGGCCGACAGGTCATACGGCCCGACGGCCAGCACGGTCGTCATCTCATGCGTGGCGATCGCGGCGAGATTGGCGAGGCCGACTTTCGTTTCGATCTGCGGCAGCACGAGGAAGTCGTCCTCGACTTCGCTGCGCCAGTCCTGGTAATGAAACCCGCTGACCCAACGGTTGCTCAACCCGCCGGGGCGACGCTTGCCGCGCGGCGGCAGGTGGACGGCCTCGCGGACCACGTCCATCTCGGCAGCCGATTCGACACTGGCGAGCAGGAACCCGCAGCAACCAAGGTCGATCGCCAGTCGCAGATCGTGGTAGCCGTTGCTGCGCGGACGGATGAGCACCGGGAAGTTCAGTCGACGACCGGTGGCGCACGCCTCGGCCACGACATCGTGCGCGTGGGGGCCGTGTTCGAGATCGATAATGGCGTAGTCGAGCCCGCTCCGCTGGCAAATCTCGATCAAGTCGGGCCACAGATGATCGGTGAGCAACGCGCCGGGAGTGGGTTCGCCGCGACGGACTTTTTCCAACAATAATCGAGCCGGCTGCATAACACCCTACGTGCAAGAAAAATAATTGAAGGGGATCGAAAGGTTACTTTTGCATGGGTGGCGGCGAGTTAAACATCCCGTCAGCCCGCTCGTATTGGAGCCGTTTGCTCGCATAGCGGATCATAAAATCGCCTTGCGGGTCGAATACGTTACCGGCTGAAAAGGTGCCGAGCGAGAGTTTTTGTGCGTAACCGAGCCACAGGCGGTCGGGAGCGAAACCAAACACGAGCGGCTGCTCGGGCTTAAAGCCGCCGAAGAAAAAGTTCTTAGCGAGGGGCGCCATGTGCAAGGTCATGGTGAGAAAACAGACCAGCGCCCAACCGGCCCAGGCCTGCAACAGTGCGCCGCCGATCTGGTCGACCTGCTTGGGAAACTTGAGCCGGAAGCCCGAGAGTTTGCTCATCGCCAGCGTCATGACAAACAAGCTGACACCGAAGATGAGCCAAGCGGCGAGGAAGTCGGCCCAATAGTAGAGACCGTCCCAGGCGCCCTGCATGGCATGGGCCAAGGGTTCAAAATTACTGGTGGCGATGAGCGCGGCGGTGGTAATGTTGACGAGTTGGATGACGCCGCCCCAGAGGCCTTGATTGAAATGACGAACGGCCAGGGCCAGCGGAACGATCAACAACAGCAACGATAATACGAAACTCATGAGGTCTTATTCCTTGAGGGCACGCATGATCTCTTCGAGCGACGTCACGCCGCGAACGACCAGCGCGATCGCTTCTTCTTGCATCGTAGCCATGCCCGCCTTTTGTGCCGCTTGACGAATGGTCTCCACCGACGGCTTGTTCGCAATCGCCTGACGCACGTCGTTGTTGACGATCACAAGCTCGAAGATGCCGGTTCGGCCCAAGTAACCAACCCCTCCGCAATTTGAGCAGGGCGGGGTCGGCTTTTCGCCTTGCACTGGGGCCTTGGGCGGCGGTGGCTGATAGAACGCCGTCACCTTCTCCGGCGGTACACGCAGCTTCTTCAACAGCTCAGGATTTGGTGTGTAGGCCTGCTTGCAGCTGTCGCATAACTTGCGCACCAGTCGACCGCTCACGCAGGCCGACAAGGCCATCGCCAAGTTCTTCGTGGGCACCTTGAGCATCAACGCGCGAACGATCGCCTCGGCAGCCTCTTTGGCCTGAATCGTGCCAATGACCAACCGTTTCTCATCAGTCACTTCCTTGCACAGCATGGTCAGCGTTTCGCCGTTCACAAAATCGTAGACGACATACACGTCTGGATACTGGCGTGCGAGGCCGGGTAGGACGGTCATCGGCGTCTGTCCGGCTTCGGCGTCGTAGGTCGTGACGGGGACATTCTCGACATGGATCTCGTTGGCCTTGGCGTTTTCAACGCCCACGGCGCTGCGCATAAAGCGGTCGACTCCGGTGGCTGCGGCGACGAACAGCGACGAAAGGCCTTTGCCGCTGGGGGCCGCGACGAGCACGAGCCCCTCTTTTTCCATCAGGGCTTTCTTGAGGTCTTCTTGCTGTTTGGGCCGCAGACCGATGTTGTCGAGCTTGGCCTGTTGTGCGAAGCCGTCGTCGACCTGCACCAGCACGCGCTCGCCGGTGGGGATGCCTTGGCTGGTGATTTTGCAGGTGTACTTGCCCTTCTCGTGCTTGATCTCGAACCAGCCATGCTGTCGCTGCACACGTTCCTTGGGGTTCAAGGAGGCCGCCGACTTGAGCACTTCGAGCATGGGGTCGGCCCCCTCGCGCGTTTTGGCTGGTGCATTGTTCAACACGCCGTCGATCTGGAACTGCACGGCGACACTCGCCTGCGAGTAGTCGAGCACGACGGCGGCAGCGCGGCGGGTGCGAATATCGATCAGCAGCTGTTGGGCGGCGTGATAGCCTTTGATCGTTGCGAGGCGCATGCTGTTGGCTTTGTTTTCGCCTTCGTTGGCGCCCCCCTTGACGAAAATTTCGATCGGCAGATTCGCACCCCCGCCCCCCGCGTCCCGCTCGGGCACCTTGACCCCGACGCGCTTCAACACCGGCGCGGCCCATTGCAGCACGTGATTGCGGGTCAGCACCTTCTCATCGTCGGTCACCGACTTGTTCCGTTTGAAAGTGTACGCGACCGTGGGCCCTAAACTGCACGCCAAGTAGAGCGGGAACGCCGCCCAGAACCACGGGATTAGGCTCAGCAGCAGCCAGCCGAGCAGGAACGTGCCGACGACGATGCCGTTCCACTTGCTCGTGCCCAGTTTGAGTTGCTGCACGTCGAAGTTGACCCAATCGGCCAAATAGACGAACGCCGCGAACACGAACCACACGAAGCCGATTTTGTAGAGCGCGAGATAGCCCCCCGCGCCGCGCGTGGCCGGATAGATCACTTTGTCCAGCGGCCAGTTGGCCGGTTCCTGAGCCGCGACCCAGTCGGGAAACAGCAGAGCGAGGACCAAAACAGCAGCGACGATCAACTCGCGTGGCAGCATTACAGAATTCCCGGTTGTCGTACTTCGATGCCTTTGAGCGCCATCTTGAGCGCCTCGATGTTGGGAGCGACCTCGAAGGCCGTCTCGCGGTCGATCAGCTCTTTGTCGATCAGGCTCTTGAGGCTCATCGTGAAATCTTGCATGCCTTCTTTGTCGCACATGCGAATCACGTCGCCGAGCTTTTCGTCTTTGCCTTCCAAGAGCAATTTGCGAACCGTGGCGTTAAAAGTCATGATCTCGACCGTCGGCACGCGGCCCACGCCTTCTTTGATCGAAGGGAGCAGCTTTTGCGCCACAATGGCCTTCATGTTCATGGCGATGGCGCTACGCAGCGCGCCGTGCATGTTCTGTGGGAACAAGTCGAGGATGCGACCGATCGTCGAGGGGGAGTTGCTCGCGTGGATCGTGCCGAACACCAAGTGCCCCGTCTCGGCGGCATGAATGGCGGTCAGAAACGTTTCCTCGTCACGCATTTCGCCCACCAGCATCACATCCGGATCTTCACGCACCGCGTGCTTCATGCCGATGCCGAAGTCTTTGACGTCGAAACCGATCTCGCGCTGGTTGATCAGGCACTTGTCCTCGGTAAAGACGAATTCGATCGGGTCTTCAAGCGTGAGAATATGCTTGCGGTAATTCTTGTTGATGTAGTTGAGCATCGAGGCAATCGTCGTGCTCTTGCCCGACCCGGTCACACCGGCCAGCAGCACCATCCCTTGGCTGAACTTGCAAAGTTCTTCCATGATGGGCGGCAGGTTGAGGCCGGCAAAGTCGGGGATCCACTGATTCACGCGGCGAGCCACCATGCCGAGGTGCCCAAGCTGCTGGAACAAATTCACGCGAAATCGCCACAAAACCCCTTCGACATCGACCGTGTGCGCGAAGTCGGCGCCGCCGGTCTCGTCGAACGTCTTGCGCTTCGATTCATTCATCAGCGGCAACAAGAGCCGGGCCATCTCTTCGTCTTCGATCGGCGGTCGATTGATCGGCCGCAACGTCCCTTTGACTCGAACGATCGGCGGGCGACCGACCTTGAGGTGCAAGTCGCTCCCTTCGAGCTTGACGAGCGCGCGAAAGAGCTTGTCGACCTCGGTCTCTTCGCGCTTGACGATAAAGCGTTCGATGTCGGTGTTCGGTACGGTCGCCATGATCGGATGTCTCAGTGCAGGGTCACAAGGGCCATCGGTTGCGGGCAGAAAAACATTATAAACCGCGGACGCTCACTCCGCGCGCGGCCATGAGCTGTTTTGTCTCGCGAATCGTGTACTCGCCAAAGTGAAAAATGCTCGCGGCCAGCGCCGCGTCGGCCTTGCCCAGCAGGATCGCGTCGGCCAAGTGCTCGGGTTTCCCCGCCCCGCCACTGGCCACGACCGGAATCGAGACCGCCGCGGAAACGGCTGCCGTGATTTCCAAATCGTACCCGTTCTTGGTGCCATCGGCATCCATGCAGGTGAGGACGATTTCGCCCGCCCCCAGCCGCTCGACCTCGCGGGCCCACTCGACCGCTTCGAGGCCCGTCCCCACTCGGCCCCCGCTGATATGGACCTCCCAAAACTCGCGGCCATCTTTTTGGACCCGTTTCGGGTCGATATTCACGACCGTGGCGCAGCGGCCGAACTTACGTGCGACCTGCGTGACGAGCTGCGGCGTGCGGACCGCCGCCGAGTTGATGCTGACCTTCTCGGCCCCGGCCGAGATGAGCGCCGCCGCGTCGTCGAGTGTGCGGATGCCACCGCCCACGGTGAAGGGCATAAAGACCGTGTCCGAGACGCGCCGCACGACATCGAGCATGATCGAGCGGGCCTCGTGCGTGGCCGTGATGTCGAGAAAGACGAGCTCGTCGGCCCCCTCGGCCTCGTAGCGCGCCGCCACCTCGACCGGGTCCCCCGCATCGCGCAGCTGCAAAAATTTTGTCCCTTTGACGACCCGACCGCGATCGACATCCAAGCAGGGGATCACACGATGAGCGAGCATGCACTTCCTGACTGAGAAACGCGACGGAGGGGAAACCCTCGCTGGAATGGCAATCGAGCCACTGTTCACTGTATTTGTCGCCACGAGCCGGGTCAATGCGCCGTCGTTTTACGGCCGGTCGTGGGCGGGGGGAATGTGAACCACGGATGAACACCGATCAACACAGAAGGAAGACGGCCGGATCGTCCTCATTTAGCCCCCGGTCGATAGCGACGGTACGTCGCGTACGCCGGGGGGATCGCCTGGCGCAGCGCCCCAAGAAACACAACGAGCGGGAGACGTTAGTCTCCCGATATGTTCGAGTCACGTTTGCAGTCACCAGCGCGATTCGAGCCATGCCATCGATTAGGCCGACGGCATGGCGGTTGTGCCGGCCCAACTCGGGCAGTTCGGCCACCAACGCAGCGCTGGTGCTCGATGCTCTTGCTATGAGCGTTGGTCAACCGAGTGAACCGGCGAACGTGCATCCGTAGCGAGAGGTTGAATCGATCGCTGTACGACGTGCTGACGTGGTCCATGTCGGGGTTGCCAAAGCGGGGCGTCTTGTCGATGCCTATTATCGAGGCTGGGCTATAGCGGGTTTCGGCTTGGGTGGTCGAGTATTTTTTGACCAACTGGGCGAAGTCCACCCCCGAGCCCAAGGCGAACGGCACGTTGTATGTGTACAGGCCAAGGCCATCGCTCGTGACTTGGCAACGCCCCGTCGTGGCAGCGTCCAAGCGGGCCAGGAACGATTGGCAGGTGTGCTCGTCCCGCTTGCCAGCGACATGCGACAGGATCATCTTCGATTCAGCGTCGATAGCAAGCCACGTCCACGAGTCGCCCTTTTCGGGACCATAGCCGCGAGCCTCGGCGGTCTTGTTCTTGCAGCCGACAAAACTCCAAATCTCGTCAAGCTCGATGTACCGAGCCTCGACACCGTGAACCGTCGCCTCTAGGAACTTCTCGCAGTTGTGACCGACGTGAAGAACCAAGTCGCAAATCGTGTCGCGGTGGACATTGGTAATCCGCTCGCAAGCACGGATGTTCATGCCCTCTAAGAGCAGCTTCAAGACCGTGATGGCCTTCTCTTGGTCAATCCGCAGGTTGCCAAGGGGGCGTTCCATTTCGCGGGTGACGGTCTGACCACAGCGGGCGCACTTCCAACGCTGGTTGCCCTTGCGGTCTTTTCCGTGCTTGGTCAGCTTCTCATGGGTGCATCGGATGGCAATCATGGCAGAGTCGCTTATCATTGCGGCTCTCGCTACGATCGGAGTATCTGGTCGCGATTGGGCGAAAGCCTAGTTGTGATTCGCCCCGGCGAGGATTGCAGTCCCCGGCGGGGTTTTTCTTTTGAGCTTGCAGGCGCAACTTGATTAAGTATATTTATTCAAGGTGATTCCATGGAAGAGAAGCAGCACGGCGGTGCACGCAGAGGCGCAGGCCGTAAACCGGCTAATCCAGAGGGTAAAACCGTCCCTGTGGTCGCGGCGGTTCCTGAATCGTTGGTGGCCAAGCTAGATGACCTAGCAGGCCGAAACGACTGGAACCGCTCCCAGGCGGTTACAGAGGCGATACGTCGCCTAGTGAAGTCCGCTCGGAAGTAAGCGGAGAGAAGGGGTTGCGATCCCATCCGTGAGCGCACGGACCCCCGACGGCAGGCTATAAATCTGCTGCGCCACCAAGACGCGGGCCGCTCTCCAATTAGGGAGAGCGGAAGCGACATAAATCGCCAACAAAAATTGTCTTGTCGTACCCATGATATTCCATGACACGGCAAGGCAATAAAAGTTCACTTCAGGGAATATTCCACAAACTCATCTACCGTCATTCCAGCGTCCCTGATTAGGGATCGCAATGTACCGCTTTTTACGGGCTTGTGGCCATGCACTGGCACGGAAAGCAAATAGGCATGCCCATCCTTTTTAAGGATGTGGTGACTCGAAGAGGTGCGCACTTGCTTGAAGCCCGCCCTCTCAAAAGCCTTTACCACGTCAGGCCCAGGAAGGGATGGAAGGCTAGGCATTTACAGTAATCCATCGCTCCACACATCCACGCGGCAAAGACTCTTGATTAGTAACGTAAGGAACTTGCATTCCCTCGACTATATACGCGGCAATTGCTTCCCTTGCCGCGTCGCGAATATTACCCAATGCCTCCTCCTCGGTTTCGCCCTGGCCTGCAATGCCCGGAATTGAGATGCCATAGGAGTAGAATCCGCCATCATCCGCATCTGGACAGATTGCAACACGGACGCGATATGTGTTTTCTTTTTTCGCCCAGGGAACCGAGAATTCTTGTGCTGCTAACGATCGAGTGTTAGGGGTGATATCTACGGTACTCATAGCGGTGATCCTGAAATCTAAATAAACTACTCGCCTCGCGGCTTTTCGACGGCCCTTATTCGTAACGAACCAATCATTTCCTCTTTGAAAAACAATTCCAATGCGTAACTTCCGGCGTGCAAGATAGGTGGCATTGGCATGCCTACCGTTATTTCAACATTATCAAGTGGACTCTCCGACTGCGCTTCAATCTCGCATGCCATAATCTCCTTACCGTTGGACAAATCAACATAGCTCAATGTAAGGGGTGTCTTGCCATGCACCTCGGTTAGATTGATGTAGACATAGGGAGAACCAGGATGCTGACCTGTGACGATCTCGGCTAAGGCTTCTTGCGGCTGCAATGAAAGCACATCAGCCGATATCCGATGCTCAGTGAACGTAATGCAGTTGAAAATTCCCGTAATTACTTTTTTGCCTGTATGCTTGTCCTCATAAATTCGTTCCGCGAGCAAGAGTGCTTGCAAAACTGGTTTCAAGGTCATAGCTCCGCGCAAAAAAATAAGCCGCATACTAAATCAAGTAGCGGCTCATACCGGTAACAGCCATGCCAGCGAGGTGTGAATTTCACACACCACACGCCATCCCTGGCATCGGCAGCTCTCGGCCGCCTTCTTGATAAATTCTACGACACGCATCCGGTGTCGGTTGTTCGGAATCACCCGAAGTGGCTAGTATAGCCAGTGCATAGCCCTAAGATCAACCAGAAAAACAGGCCAAAAACGATCGTTTTTACTTATTTGGGTAGGCATTTACGACACGCCAATTTGGCAGCTTTTTCGCTGTACAGTTAGCCGGAAATACCCCCCTACACTTCCACCCACTTCCCGCCCTCCCGCTTGAAATCTCCCTTGGCCAGCAGACGGCCTACGTGGTTCCGTAGGTTGTTCCGGCTCATGGTGGACTGATACCCAGCCTCGATAACCGCCACAGCAACCTCAGTAACCGTCATGGGGCGGGTTAATACCCTGTGAATGGCCTGCTCTAGCGTCATATCGTCGAGCGGCACAACCTTGGCCTTCACGTCGGCCAGGACGTAGGCGGCTAGCTCGTGGCCCGTTTGATGCGGCGGATTAAGCCCTTGTCGCGGAGCCGTGAGAAGTGGTTATCAATCGACCGCTTGCGCCATACTCGGCGCGGGTCTAACGCTTCCAAGCTGGTCAGCACGTCGAGCGTGGTAAACGGTCGGTCGTTGGGGATAACCGACTCGATGCAAGCGCTCATCGGCTTGTGCTTGCTCGGCAGCTTGCCAAGCAAGTCCTGCTCTAACGTGGCGATCTGAACCAATGCCGCTTCGTACTCTTCGCGAGCCTGGGCGATGGCCTTGTCCCGTTTGTCACGCGCTCGTGCTCGTAGTGCAATGAACTCATTCATGCCGCTCTGTTAGCGCACAATGTCAGGCGGGCAAAGTGGCGTCAGCGGTGTGTGGGTTCGCTCGGCCTATTAAGCCGATGATCTGAGGGTCAATGGCGGTCTATCTGCAACGCGGTCATGCGACCTAGCGCTGCTATGAAACGCCGCACCTACGCGATCAGCTCGTGTACGACGTGCCCGTGTACGTCGGTCAAGCGGAAGTCGCGGCCGGCGTAGCGATAGGTGAGCCGCTCGTGATCGAAACCGAGCAGGTGCAAGATCGTCGCGTGCAGATCGTGGACGTGGACCTTGTTCTCAACAGCCTGGAAGCCAAACTCGTCGGTCGCGCCATGCACGTAACCGCCGCGAGCGCCTCCGCCGCAGAGCCACATCGTAAAACCGTAATGGTTGTGGTCGCGACCGTTGAGGGCCGGCAGTTCGGCGACCGGCGTGCGGCCGAACTCGCCGCCCCACATGACCAGCGTGGTTTCGAGCAGCCCGCGCTGCTTGAGGTCCGTCAGGAACGCGGCGAGCGGCAGATCCCATTCGGCGGCCAGCTTGCGATGATTCTTTTCGAGGTTGTCGTGATTGTCCCACGGCTGCCCGCCACCGCTCCAGAGCTGGATGAATCGCACGCCGCGTTCGAGCAGCCGCCGCGTGATGAGCAGTTGCCTCCCATGCACGCCCGAGCCATACGCTTCGCGAATGTAAGTCGGCTCGCGATTGAGGTCGAACGCCTCGGCCGCCTCGCCTTGCATGCGGTAGGCCAGCTCGAAGGTTTGCAGTCGGGCTTCCAACAGCGGATCGTGTTGCCGCGCCGCGGCGTGTCGCGCGTTGAGCGACGCGAGCAAATCCAACTGCCGTCGCTGCTCGGTCGAGTTGATCGGGCTCTGAATATTCTCAAGCAGCTTGGGAAGCTCCGTGTGCTTGGTGTCGAGGGCGGTCCCTTGATACGCGCCGGGCAAAAACGCGCTGCGCCAATTCTGAGTGCCGACGATGGGCACCCCGTTCGGGCACATGACCATGAAGCCGGGCAGGTTCTGGTTCTCGCTCCCTAGGCCATAGGTGATCCACGAGCCCATGCTGGGGCGCGGCAGCCGCGCGTCGCCGCAGTTCATCAGCATCAGCGACGGTTCGTGGTTCGGCACGTCGGCCTGCATCGAGCGAATGAAACACATGTCGTCGACGTGCCGGGCCGTGTGGGCGAACAGCTCACTCACCTCGATGCCGCTCTGCCCATACTTGCGAAAGCTGAACGGGCTACGCATCGCCGCGCCGGTCTTACGCTCGGTCCTTAGGTTGGGCGAGGGGAGCGGCTTGCCGTGGTATTTGTCGAGCGCCGGCTTCGGGTCGAACGTGTCGACCTGCGACGCGCCGCCGTTCATAAAGAGGTGGACGACCTGCTTGGCCCGAGGAGCAAAATGCGGTCGCTTGGGAGCGAGCGGCAGCTCGACGGTCGCCGCTTGCACGAGCGCGCCGTCTTGTTTTAAGACCTCGGCCAGGGCGAGCAGGCCAAAGCCCATACCTCCGCGGGCGAGCAATTCACGGCGGGTGTAGGGGAGGTGGGACATGGGCATGCTCGGAACGTGTAGCAGCGACGACAGGCCTATTGTTCTTGCGCGGCGGTCCATTATCAAGACATTGCCCCCAAACGTGGGAAAATGGCCAAGCCAGAGCATCGAGCAGCGCGATCGACCGGACGCCGGGCTCGCGCGGTCTCACGAGGAGCTGCAATCACCCCGTTGCGACGCTATCAGGCGCTCGAGATGCTAGCAAATGCGATGATGTCCGTCGGTTTGCTAGCGAGGTGGCGCGGGCAAACCGCCCTGGACTCTTCGGGTGGGTTTGAGTACCGTTCCCCCCTCTTCACTTTTCCCAACCCAACATCAGCAAGCCACCGGAGTCACCATGGCCTCGGGAGCGTTGCCAGCATCCGCAGCGCGACTCGCGCTAGGGCGCGGCACCGACCTCATTTTGCCGATCGGCTTTATCACCAGCGTGCTGGTGATCATGGTGCCGGTCCCTGCGCCGGTGTTGGACGTGCTGTTGGCGCTCAACATCACCGTGGCGGTGTTGATGTTGCTGACCACGATCAATGTGAAGAACCCGCTCGAGTTCAATGTCTTTCCGTCGTTGCTGCTGGCCACGACCTTGGGTCGTTTGGTGCTCAACGTGGCGACCACACGTTTGATTCTGACCAAGGCGGATCGTCAGGGGCTGTCGGCTGCCGGCGAGGTGGTGCGGAGCTTCGGCGAATTTGTCGCCGGCGATCGCATGGTGGTCGGGCTGATTATCTTCATCATCATCGTGGTCATTCAGTTTGTGGTCATCACCAAGGGTGCGACCCGCATCAGCGAAGTGGCTGCCCGCTTTGCCTTGGACGGTATGCCCGGCCGACAGATGGCGATCGACGCCGATCTCAATGCCGGCGTGATCGACGAGAAAGAGGCGCAGCGTCGCCGACTGGAAATCACCCAGCAAGCGGACTTCTTCGGCTCGATGGACGGTGCCAGCAAATTCGTCCGTGGCGATGCCATTGCGGGCATTATTATCACCGTGGTGAATATCGTCGGCGGCTTGTTCATCGGCGTCATTCAGGGCGGCATGCCCTTGGCCCGCGCCGCCGAGGTCTATACCAAGCTCACGATCGGCGACGGTCTGGTGAGTCAGGTCCCCGCGTTTCTCATCTCGCTCGCGGCGGGCTTGCTGACCACGCGCAGCTCGACCGACACCAATTTGCCGCAAGAGTTTATCGGTCAATTGCTCAGTCGGCCGCAAGCGCTCATGGTGACCGGCGGTTTCCTGGGACTGCTCGTGTTCACGTCGCTGCCCACGATTCCGCTGCTGACGATTGGCGGCAGTTGCGTGGCGCTGGCGCTGACGCTGAACCGACAGGAAAAAGACAGCCGCACGAAAGTAGCCAAGGCGAGCGCCGAGGCGCAGCAGAAAAAGCCCGACGAACGGATCGAGGACCTGCTGCAAGTCGATCCGATGGAGGTCGAGTTGAGCGTGTCGCTCGTCAAGCTGGCCGACCCGCGCCGCGGCGGTGATTTGCTCGAACGGGTGCATGGCGTGCGGCAGATGGTCGCCAGCGACGTGGGCATTATTCTGCCCAAGGTCCGGTTGCGTGACAACATGCGCCTGGAACAGAACACCTATCGCGTCAAGATAGCCGGCGTCGCCGTGGCACAAGGAACGATCTATCCACAAATGCAGCTCGCGATGGACTCGGGCGTAACGACGGGCAAGGTGACGGGGATCGACGTGCGGGAACCGGCGTTCGATCGCCCGGCGACTTGGATCGAGCCCGCCCAGCGCGAGCGGGCCGAGATGCTCGGCTACACCGTGGTCGAGCCCTCGGCGGTCATCGCCACGCATCTCTCGGCGGTCGTGCGTAAACATGCCGATGAAATCCTGACCCGCGACGCCACGAAGCATTTGCTCGACGAGTTGAAGAAGACCTCGCCGGCGGTGGTCGATGAGCTGGTGCCAGGCGTGATGAAGCTGGCCGAGTTGCAGCAGGTCTTACAGCTGTTGCTCAACGAGCAGGTGCCGATCCGGCAGCTTGCGCCGATCCTGGAGACGCTCGGCGATTACGCCGCGCGGACCAAAGATCCCGTGCTGCTGGGCGAGTTCGTTCGACATCGGTTGGGGCGCACCATTTGTGGCCGGTATCGCGACAGCAACGGCACGTTGCGAGTCATCACGCTCGACCCGGCCATCGAGGATCGCATCCGCGCCGGGGCTGAATTGACCGAGCGGGGCATTGTGGTTCGCATGTCGCCGCAGGCGATCGACGTCACGTGCCGCTTGATCGCCGCCGAGTTGGAGAAGCTCAAGCGCGGCAATCACCCGCCCATCGTGCTCGTGAGTCCGCAGACGCGACCGTTACTCAAACGGCTGACCCAATCGCATCTGCCGCAATTGGTGGTGCTGAGCTTTAACGAGATCACGCGCGACACGCAGATCGAGGCGGTCAGTATGGTGAGCGACGCGAAGTGAGGAAGAACAGACGGGAGACCGGAGACGAGAGACTGGAGTTGAGAAATCGCGATTAGCTGACTCGTACATTTATCATTTATCATTCCGCATTCATCATTTTCTCCTATGGACATTCGCACCTTTCGAGCCACGACGCTGCAAGAGGCCTTGGTGATGGTCCGCCGCGAGCTGGGACCGTCGGCCGCCGTGCTGCACACGCGCGAGATCAACAACAGCGGGCTGTTTCGCTGGATTCCCGGGATGCGCAAGTTCGAGGTGGTCGCCTCGAACGAAGTCAACGTGCCGAGTCGTTGGCCCTCGCGCGAGGCCTTGTCGCCGCCCCCTCCCGCGCCGGCCGCGGTGGCACACATACCGGTTCCGGTCGCTGAGATGAAATTGCCCAGCGAGCCGACGTCCGATAAGCAAGCCTTTCGAGACGAGCTACGCGGTCAATTGCAACACCTGCAAAACGTTGTCGAAGAACTGTGTCGCCGCACGAACAACTCAGCGAGCACGACGCTCCCCGATCGGCTCTTCCGACTGTACACCGACTTGATCGACGCCGAACTCGACGAAGCGCTGGCCCGCGAGTTGGTCGAGCGTGTGCGGACGTTGGTCCCCGATCATGAGCTGACCGATGAGCGGACGTTGCGTTCACGTCTCACGACGCTCATCGAGAACGAGATTCATTGCAGTGGTCCGTTGAAATTGACTCCCGGCCAGTGCCGTTTGGTGGCGCTCGTGGGTCCGACCGGGGTTGGCAAGACGACCACGATCGCCAAGCTCGCCGCCCATTATCGGCTCCGCGAGAAGAAGCGGGTCGGACTCATCACGGTCGACACCTATCGTATCGCGGCCGTCGAGCAGCTCAGGACCTATGCCGACATCATCGATTTGCCGATGCGGGTCGTCACCACGCCGCGTGAAATTCGCCAGGCGACGGCTGACTTGGCCAACCTCGACTTGGTGTTGCTCGACACGGCCGGCCGCAGCCTGAAAGACGAAGTGCAGATTCAAGAGTTGAAAAGCTTTTTGACCGAGGCCGGCGTGCAGGATGTGCATCTGGTACTCAGCGCCGTCACGGGCACCCGCACGCTCATGCGCACCGCCGAGAGTTTTGCCGACGTCGGGACCACAGCCTTGATCCTGAGCAAGCTCGACGAAACCACGAACTTGGGCAACTTGTTGCCGCTGCTGCGGGAGTGCCAGTTGCCGCTCAGTTATGTAACCAACGGTCAGAACGTGCCCGACGACATCGCCGTGGCGCGCGCTAGTGAGTTGGCGCAACACGTCGTTCGACCGCAAACTTTGTAACGACCCCCGGCGTACGGTCCTACGGACCTATCGCCGAGGGCTAAAGAGTTCCGCTTCGTCTCCCAGTCATCCACTCATGCACGATCAAGCACACGAACTTCGCTCCTGGATACAGCGTGGGCTGCACGACAGCCCCGCGCCTGAAGTCGGACCGGTATTGATCGCGCTCGCAGGCGCCAAAGGGGGCGTGGGCACAACGACGCTCGCGCTGCAATTGGCGCTGGAGCTAACGCGCGGCGGACAACGCTGTGCGGTCGTGGACACGGTGCTCGACGGTCCCGACCTGGCGATGATCGCTGGCGTGAACGACGAACAGCACTTGGGAGACGTCCTCGTGCAGCGGCGCGAATTAAAGCAGGTGCTCGTCGAGGGCCCCGAGGGGGTGTTGATCGCCTGTGGCGAACGGCCCCGGCGGACGCATCTCGAGCCGAGCGAATCGGCTTGCCAACATTTGATCGATCAACTTCGCCGCTTAGATCGTGTCGATATCGTCTTACTCGACCTGGGGCGTGGTTACACCCGTTTGGCGCAACGGCTGGCGACGATCGCTGACCGCGCGATGCTTGTCACGACCGCCGACGATGTAGCGTTGCTCGACGCCTACGGCTTGCTCAAAAGCTGGCATCGCCAGCAGATTGCGCCCCCGCTGTCACTGATCCTGAATCGGCTCGACAGCCGCGTGCGGGGCATCGAGGCGGTCGCACGACTCGCCCAGACCGCCCAACGGTTCCTTGCCGTGTCACTCGAGTCGGCCGCGAATGTGCCGATCGACGAAGGCCTCGCGTCGATAGCCCAGCGGCGGTCGGCACGGACGGCAGACGCGTTCTCAGGACTTGTGGGTCAATTACACTCGTGCTGTCGTGAGCGTGCCACGGAGTGCGTGACGGCCATGAGTCAAACCTCGTAAATAACCCTCTCGATAAATCGGAGAAATACTAAACCTAACCTGCTCCCTTGGTCGATACACGGACCTACCGCTCGGTGCGCGATGCGTCGTTAAACCTTAACGGCTAAGTCGAGTTTACCGGTGGCGGTCGGCAAGGGACGGTTAACGTGGAGCGAACGTATTCGGTCACTTTGGCGCTCGTGGCTTGGTCCACGGCACTGGTGTTCGGTTGGGTCAACGGCGGCGGCCTCCAAGAGGTGCTGCTGAAGGCCTGGTACGTGTTGCTCGTGTTCGCGGCTTGCGGCTATGTCGTCGGTGTCGTTGCAGCGCAAATCGTCGATGAGGCGGTTCGCACGCAACTCACCGAGAAGATCGACCAGAGCTCGCAGGCCAAGAACAGCGTGGAAAAACAGTCAGCCGCCGGCTGATCGCGACGGGACGTCGTGATCGGCCGCTCAGTTCAGAGTGCTCATAGCTTGCAGTCATGGAGGAGTGCATGGCAACTTCGGTCCTCAACGCGGAAGATATCGGCCAGGTTTGGGAAGCGTTCAAAGCTGATCTCAACAATCAGGAATTACGCAACCGACTGGTCGAAAACTACTTGCCGCTGGTCAAGTATAACGGCGAACGCATTTGGGCTCGACTGCCCGACGGCGTCGATCTCGATGACCTCATCTCGGCCGGCGTGTTCGGCCTCATGGACGCCATTGATGCCTTCGACATGACGCGCGGCGTCAAGTTCGAAACCTACTGTGTCCCCCGCATCCGTGGTGCGATGCTCGACGAGCTCCGCACGATGGACTGGGTGCCGCGCCTCGTGCGCAGCAAGGCCAACAAGCTTAACGAAGCGGTCAAAACGCTCGACGCCAAGTTGGGCCGACAGCCCACCGACGTTGAACTCGCCGAGCACATGCAGATCAACGTCGAAGAGCTGGAAAAGATGGTTCTCGAAGCCAACGCGGTCGGGCTCATCAGCCTGAACAAAAAATGGTACGAGACCGACAGCTACAAGGACGTTCGCGAAATCGACATCCTGGAAGACAAGAAGGGTGAAGACCCTACGCGACGCATTCAGAAAACCGATCTGATGCGGCTCGTCACCAAGGGGCTCAATCGCAACGAACGGCTGATCATCATCCTCTATTACTATGAGGAGATGACGATGAAAGAGATCGGCGCGACGCTCGACCTCTCCGAGAGCCGTGTGAGCCAGATGCACAGCGCCATCGTGCAGCGATTGCAGCAACAACTCGATCGACGCCGCACCGAGTTTGGCACCTAGTCGTGCAGTCGACATTCTGATTTTGATTCTCGCGGCGCGAGCTTGTCGCGCCGCGAGAATATCTCTACAAACCCCATGCGATTTCTGGCCGCTCGTGGGTGCAGCGCAATCAGCGCATCAAGTGGTCTGACACGCCTCGAACCTGCCCCCTGATCTTGTGGCATTTGAATGCCTCTGGGGTGAATAACCCTTGCTATCGCTCGTCGATTCGCCTCGCTCGAACGACTCGTGAGCGCAAAATGTTGTCTACCACATTTTGCCAATCACACGCTCGGGGATAAAGCTACGGTTTGTTGAGTGCGGAAGCATTATGCTGCTGCGAGTCATCTTTATCGTAACAAGGGTGGGTCATGAATCATTCCAAGATCACAGGGACAGCAACCACACTTCCGCATAGTGATCGCCAGGCGATCGCATCGCTGCTGATGGACGTTGTGCATAACTCAGGCGCCGAACGCCGCGCCGAGCCACGCCATCCGTTCTTCCAAAGCGTGTCGCTCACTGTCGACGGCGTGAGCAACGAATCGCTCGTTGTTTTTGCCCGCGAGATATCTGCCTCGGGCATTGGTTTGTTGCACAATGCGAAACTCGAGCCCGGCACGATCGAGTTGACGTTCGCCTCGCCGACGGGCAACACCTGCCGCATCGCGACCGAGATCATCTGGTGCCGAGCGCTGACCGAAGGCTGGTACATCAGCGGCGGCCACTTTTTGTTCGACGACGAGGCCAAAGCCTAGCGAAGTGGTTACCAAGCCGGCCAGAAATTGCCTCTGATTCAGGGCATTGGGCTTCGAAGACGCGTCGAGTTATACTCATTACTTAGCGCGTCGTGTCTTCCACCCTGGCCGAGTCATTGTCGATTAACCATGTCCGTCTTGCTTCGCTCACTGTTGCTGATCGTGGTCGTGCTATGTGTTAACACGACGCTACGTGCAGCCGACTCAGCGACCTCGGCTCAGCTCGACTTCTTCGAACAACGCATTCGACCCGTGCTGGTCGAGCATTGCTACCGCTGCCACTCGGGCGAGGGCAAGGGAGTGAAAGGGGGCCTGCGACTCGACACGCGAGCCTTGTTGCGACGCGGTGGCGACAGTGGGCCGGCGGTCGTGCCGGGCGATCCCACGGCGAGCCTGTTGATCCAGGCGCTCAAGCACGACGGCCTGGAGATGCCCCCCGACAAGAAACTTTCCCCGCAGTTGATTGCCGACTTCGAGCGTTGGGTGCGCGAAGGGGCTGCCGACCCACGCGATGGCACCGCTTCGGTGACGAAGGCGAGCGGCGCGGCCTCGACCGCGCACTGGGCATTTCAGCCGATCGGCACACGCACGATCCCCAAGGTGCAAGACACCGCTTGGCCACGCACGTCACTCGACTATTTCATTCTGGCCAAGCTTGAACAGCAGGGGTTGCGCCCCGCCGTGGCAGCCGACCCGCGCACGCTGTTGCGGCGCGTGTATTTTGATCTGATCGGGCTACCACCCAAGGTCGAGGACGTCGAGACGTTCGTCGCCGCGTTCGCCGCCGAGCAACAAACGCGGGACGCCAACAAAGCCTCGTCCGCTCTTTCTTCCGTTGTCGACCGCCTGCTCGCGTCACCACAGTACGGCGAGCGTTGGGCTCGTCACTGGCTCGACGTGGCCCGCTATGCCGACACCAAAGGCTACGCGATCTTCGGCAAGAGCGAGTACCCCTGGGCGTTTACCTATCGCGACTATGTCGTCTCGGCCTTGAACGACGATTTGCCCTACGATCAGTTTATTATCGAGCAGCTCGCGGCCGATTTGCTGCCGCAGCGGCGCAACGATCGCGCGCTGGCAGCGTTGGGTTTTCTGACCGTTGGCCCTCGCTTCATCGATAACATGCATGACATCATTGACGATCGAATCGATGTTGTCACGCGCGGGCTGATGGGCCTGTCGGTGGGTTGCGCCCGCTGCCACGATCACAAGTACGACCCGATCCCGACGCGCGATTACTATTCGCTCTATGGGGTGTTCGCCAGTTGCATCGAGCCTTTGGTACCGCCGCTGATCGACTCCCCGCCGCAGACCGATGGCTACCGCAAGTACGACGAGGAGCTGCAAAAACGGGTCACGGCTCTGCAAGCGTTTCTCGATGAGAAGTATGCCGCGCTCGTGAGCGGCTCGCGCCGCCGAGCTGGCGACTACTTGTTGGCTGTCGAGCAACGGCGCGGCCGACCCCGGCAAGATGACTTCATGCTGCTCGCCGACACGGCCGACCTCAACCCGGCGATGATCGGTCGTTGGCAGAACTATTTGCAGCGGGCCCGACAGACTCGCAGTCCGGTCTTTGTCCCTTGGCATGCATTGGTCGATTTGCCAAGCGAAGAGTTTGCCGCGAAAGCTCCGCAGGTACTCGCCGAGTTATCGAAGCTCGATGCGGCCAAGCCGGTCAACACGCGCGTGCTGAGCGTGTTGCAGAATCCGCCCATCAAGTCGCTGGGGGAAGCAGCCGTCGCCTACGGCAAGTTGTTCGTCGAGATCGACGATCGTTGGCAGGAATTCTTACGTGCGCGACCGGACGCACAGCGGTTGCCCGATGCGGCCGAGGAGGCGTTGCGTGCGGTGCTCTACGCGCCGGACTCGGTATCGCATTTCCCGCGTAGCGCGTATGGCGATCTCGATTTGTTGCCCGATCGCGCGACGCAAGGCAAGTGGCGCGAGTTGCTCAAGGCCATCGAGGATCATCGAGCCGCTGGTCCCGACGCGCCACCGCGCGCGATGGTGCTCGTCGATCTGCCGAAGCCGAACGACCCTCAGGTGTTCATCCGAGGCAACCCGGGTCAGCGTGGCGATCGCGTGCCGCGCCAGTTCCTCGAGTTGCTCGACGGTTCGACGCGCCAACCGTTCGGCGTGGGATCAGGCCGGCTCGAATTGGCGCGCAAGATCGCCGACCCGCGCAACCCACTCACGCCGCGCGTGCTCGTGAATCGGCTCTGGATGCACCACTTTGGCACGGGCATTGTACGGACACCGAGCGACTTCGGCGTGCGTAGCGAGCCGCCAACGCATCCCGAGTTGCTCGATCATTTGGCGCGACGGTTCATCGACGGCGGTTGGTCGCTCAAGCAACTGCATCGCGAGCTCGTGCTGTCGGCCACCTATGCGCAAAGTTCAGAGCTGCCGCGCGACAATCGCGTGGATCCGGACAACCGCCTGTGGAGCCACATGAATCGCCGCCGACTCGAGTGGGAGCCGTTCCACGACGCGCTGCTGGCTGTGTCCGGGCAACTCAACACGACGGTCGGTGGTCCTACGGTCAAAAACACCTTCAGCGAGGGCTCGAATCGTCGCGCGCTGTACGGCTATCTTGATCGCTACACGATGCCGACCACGTTGCGGACGTTCGACTTTCCGAACCCTGACAGCTCGAACCCGCAGCGCGACGTGACGACCGTCACGCCGCAAGCCTTGTTCCTGATGAATCACCCGCTGGTGATTTCGACCG
Organism: uncultured Planctomycetaceae bacterium; assembly: GCA_964387325.1. Taxonomy (GTDB): domain Bacteria; phylum Planctomycetota; class Planctomycetia; order Pirellulales; family PNKZ01; genus CAZZBK01. The sequence goes on along the minus strand of CAYLYE010000001.1, from coordinate 106,477 downwards.
CGCGGCGTATCTCGGTCTTGAGTCGTAATCCTCAAACGACGGAACTCGCCGACCGGGTCACTTGGATTTATCGTCAAGTATTCAGCCGCTCTGCGACCGCCGACGAGCAGCGACTGGCCCGGGAGTTTTTAGGCCCCGCTCAGCAGCCCGCCTGGGAGCAATTCGTGCATGCCTTGCTGATGAGCAATGAGTTGATGTTTGTCGACTGACGAGCCGTGTGATGGAAGAAGTGAAGCGTGCTAAGCGATCAAAGGCCGAGCGCTGACGCGCGAGCCGTTTTATGATTGAGCAATGGTCACTTCGCAATTAGCCGGTTTCTACACGAGTCCTTTTCGCACGGCCCAAACGGCGGCCTGAGTGCGGTCGGCTACGTCCATCTTGCGGAGCAGGTGTTGGACGTGTTCCTTGACGGTCTCGACACTGATCGACAGCGATTGCGCGATCTCTTTATTGCTTAAGCCCAGGGCGAGGTGCCGTAGGACTTGAGTCTCGCGATGGGTTAATTGGACTTCGTCGTCGACTTGCTTTTGGCGTACCGACATGGTGCCGGCGACTTTTTGCAGTTCGCCGAACTTCGAGGGGGCTTCGCCCGCCACCACCGCCGCGAGCGCGCCGAGCAACTGTTCGCGGCTCGATCCCTTGAGCACGTATTCGCTGGCTCCCAGGGCGTGAGCCCGAGCCATGTAGGTCGGATTATCGTAGGTCGACAGGATGAGCACCTTGACCTCAGGGACCGTCTTGCGAACTTCCTCGAGCGCCGTCAAGCCGTCGGTGTCCTTCATGCGAATATCAAGGAGCAGAACATCGGGCTTATGTTTTTGGCACTGCTCGACTGCTTCGGGACCGCTCGCCGCCTGGGCGACGACTTCAACGTCGGCTCCTTCGAGCAGACTTACCACCCCGGAACGAACGAGTTCATGATCGTCGGCAATCACCAATCGAATAGCCATTGTTACATCGTCTCCCAAATGAAAAGTGCCGACGCCGTCAGGATCGAACCATCAACCTTCGATGATTCCACAACTCTAGCTGAGAATTGCCTTCAAGGTAGCCCGAATGGGCTGGGATTGCCACGGTCCTAATATGGGGGTGAACCGCCACGTGCGACCGTCAATCGCGGCGGACCTTAAACCGCTCGTAGAGTTTATACCGTTTTTGCCTGTCTGTTGAGGGGGGAATAGCTGGCGTCGGGCTCAATGAGCGAGGTTTAAGTGAGGCGAAATCGCTCATTCGTTGACGTCTGGCAACCTGTGACGTAGATGATTGGCGACGGATTAATTCTCCCCAGGTGCCCTGTTTTACAACCCGGACACTTGGCACGGATGCATGAATCGGGAGGCTTCGACCCATAAAATTGACCTAACTCATTGCCCTGCGTGAGGTTTGCCGTGAAGACCAAAGTCCAACCCAAGCGTGCTTCGTTATTGCTTGTTGATGACGATCGTCATCTGCTCGAGTCGATGGGGGACTGGTTGCGTGGCCAGGGTTACGAGGTCGAAACGGCCGTCAATCGCGCCACGGCTAACGCGGCCTTCAAGCGCCGCACCTTCGATCTGGTCATGTGCGACATTCGACTGGGCGAAGACGATGGCTTCGACGTGCTCGAAGACTGCCGCAAGCAGCATCCCGACACGACCGTGATTCTGATCACCGGCTACGGCACGGTCGACACGGCGATCGATGCCCTCCGGGCCGGCGCGTTTGACATGCTCACCAAGCCGCTCATTGATGAAGAGCTTGAGATGGCCATCGAGCGGGCGCTCAACACGCGGCACGTCATCGAAGAGAACAAACAACTCAAGCAGCAGCTCGACTTGCGATTTGGTCTGGAGAACATCGTTGGCCATGACCAGCGCATGCGCAAGGTGTATGACATGATCGAGAGCGTGGCTGACACCCGCGCCACGATTCTCATTACGGGCGAGAGCGGCACGGGCAAGTCATTGCTCGCCCGCGCCATTCATCGTCGCAGCGGTCGGCGCGACCAGCCGTTTGTCGAGGTGGCTTGCGGCGCGTTGCCCGAGACGCTTTTAGAGAGCGAACTGTTTGGCCATGTGGCCGGAGCATTTACAGGCGCCACGGTCGACAAGATGGGCAAGTTCAAGCAAGCCGACACTGGCACGCTGTTTTTGGACGAGATCGGCACGGCCACGCCCGGCTTGCAAGTCAAGTTGTTGCGCGTGCTGCAAGAGTTCGAGTTTGAACAGGTGGGCGGATCCAAGACGTTCCACGTCGATACGCGCGTCGTGCTCGCCACGAACGAGCATCTCGAGACGCTCGTTGCGGCGGGCAAGTTCCGCCAAGACTTGTTCTACCGCGTGAACGTGATCAATATCGAGCTGCCGCCGTTGCGCGAGCGGTTCTCCGACATCCCGTTGTTGGCTGAACATTTTCTCGCGCGGGTTGTGGCCGACTCGGGTAAAAAGGTCAACGGGTTCAGCGAGGAGGCGCTCAATGCTTTGCAGCGCTATCGCTGGCCGGGTAATGTACGCGAGTTGCAAAACGTTATCGAGCGGGCCGTGCTGTTGGGCAAGGGGGACGTCGTGCGGCTCGACGATTTGCCGCCGAGCGTGCTTAACACGGTGCCGGTGAGTGTCGAGATGCCGCAGGGCAAGGCGCTCAAGAGCGCCTTGGAAGGCCCCGAGCGTCAGATTCTCATTCAAATGCTTGAAGAGCACGACTGGAATCGACAAGCGACGGCCGATGCGCTGGGCATCAATCGTACGACGCTGTATAAGAAGATGAAGCGGCTGGGGGTTGAAGAGCCGCCGCGAGTCGCCGCGCGCTAAGCCTGTTGGCTCATCTGAAACCGCACCTCAACGTTCCTCACACTCAAGGAAGGTCGTCATGTCGGTCATCGAAATAGGTCGTGGCGGCGAGCATTTCAACCGCTTCAAGTGGGTTGTGCTCGCCGGCGTGCCGCTGCTGCTGATGATGCTCTGGCTGAGCTATGAGATGAGCCGCATTCAGGTACCGGCCGCTTTTGTGGCGGTGCTGGTTCATAAGACGGGGCTCGATCTGGAGAACTCGGACGAAATTGCTCCTTCGCCGGAACATAAAGGAGTGCAACTCGACGTGCTCCGCGAGGGTCGGTACTTTTACAACCCCTACCACTGGGAATGGGAAATTGTGCCGCAGTTCGAGGTGCCGCCGGGCAAGATCGGGGTGATGACCCGGCTCTATGGAGATGATCTGCCGTATGGCGAGTTCCTCGCGTCACAAACGACGCAAAAGGGCATCTTGCGCGACCCCTTGCGACCGGGCCGCTATGCGATCAATCCCTACGCCGAGCGAATCGATCTGTACGATCCGGTCACGATACCGGCCGGTTACAAAGGAGTGGTCACGAATCTGGTTGGCCCGATGTCCAAGAACGCCAATCGCACGACGGTCGACGAGGGGGAACGAGGCGTGCAGGACAAGACCCTCGATCCGGGCACCTATTACCTGAACCCGTTCGTCACGCGCGTGAATCTGGTTGACTGCCGCCGACAGCGGATCGATCTCTCCGAGGATCGCGACTTGGGCTTTCCGACCAAGGACGGCTTTTGGGTCAGCCTCGATGGCATTGTCGAGTTTCGCGTGATCCCCGAAAAGGCATCTGAAGTGTTTGTACTCTACAACGAGTTCAAGAACGATGGACTGCCCGACACCATCGACGAAGAGATTCGCAACAAGATCATTCTGCCCAATGCCCGTTCGTTCTCACGACTGCAAGGCTCGAACAACTTGGGTCGCGAGCTGATCCAGGGGACGACCCGAACCGTGTTTGCCGAGAAGTTCAGGGCCGACATGGTGCGGGCCTGCGAAACACTCGGCATCGAGATCGTGGACGCGCAGATCACACGCATCCGACCTCCGGAGAAGATCGCCGAACCGCTACGTTCTCGCGAGATCGCCAAGCAAAAACAACAACAGTACATCCAACAGACCAAGCAGCAAGAGTCGGAACAAGAACTGGCGATTCAGAACGAACTCGTCAAGCAAAAGCAGTCGCTGGTGCAAGCCGAGCAGCAGGTGGTCAAGCTGACCACCGAAGCTTTGCAGAAGCAGCAGGTGGCCGTGACCTTGGCGAATCAGGAACTCGCTGTTGCGAAGTTGAAGCTTGAAGCCGCCAAGGACGAATCGGCCGCAATCGAGTTGCGGGGCGAAGCGGCCGCGAAGGTCGTCGAGTTCAACAATGAAGCCGAGGCGGCCGGCTGGAAGCAGTCGGTCGCGGCCTTTAGCGGGGACGGGCTCAAGTTCGCCCGCTATGTGCTCTATCAGAAAATGGCGCCTGCCTACAAGTCGATCATGGCCAACACGGCTGATAGTCCGATCATGGATATCTTCCGCGCGTTTGCTCAGCCGACCGATGCCGCTGCTCCGACGCCCAAGACCACCCGAGGTAACCAGCCATGAAAGCGAAAACCATGCGACTTGCTCACCTGATGTGGTTCGGTCTACTTCTCATCGTCGCGGGCACGGTGTTCCACTGGACCGTTAATCGCGTGTGGGTCCCCGCCGGCGAGAGCCTGCGTTTGACCTACAAGGGTCCATTGTTGTTCGGCTCATCCAAGCGTCCGCCAGCCAATCGACTGGCCCGCTACGAGGATGGCGAGATCGGCGTGCTCGAACGGATGGTGGGGCCCGGCCGACATTTTTACTGCCCGGTCTGGTGGATTCGAGAGCCGGTCAAAGACAACCTCGTCGAACCGTTGCCGGCCAAACGGATTGATCCGCAGTCGATCCTCTGCCAGGTCGGTATCGCCACGAGCAAGGTGGGCGAAGAACTATCGCAAGGCACGAACGTTGTCATCGATGGAGATCTCGACCACACGACCCAGCGCGGAAATCTTCGCAAGGTCTTTGGACCCGGCCGCTACCGAGTCAACCCGTATGCGTATGACTTCAAAATCATCGACACGAAAATCGACCAATCACTGGGACAGCCCAAGTACTCCGGCTGGGTCAGTATTCCCACCGGTTATTGCGGCGTGGTCACCAATCTTACGGACGACCCCAAGACCGGTGCGGTGCCGGGCGTACAGAAAGATATTTTGCAGCCGGGCATTTACCCGCTCAATCCGTTCGAACGACAAGTCGACATCGTCGAGATCGGCTATCGCGAGACCAGCCGCTCGGTCAAAAAGAAGGTCGATGCCAAGGGCAATGTCATCTTCGATGATGCCGGTGAACCCTCGGTCGCCGATAGCTCGGAAGGGATCAATTTTCCTAGCAACGACGGGTTTCCGATCCACATGGACTTTACGGCCATCTGGGGCATTCTGCCTGAGCAGGCTCCGCATTTGGTCGAAATCTATGGCACGATCATGGCCGTTGAAGAGCGGCTGATCGTGCCACAGATCGAGAGCATCTGTCGCGAAAAGGGCTCGGCCAACGGCGCCGTCGAGTTGCTCGTCGGCGAGTCGCGGCAACAGTTTCAGGACGACGTCTCCAAGCTGTTCCAGAGTGTGATGGATAAGAACCACGTCACGCTGCTCTATGGTCTGGTGCGACACATTTATATTCCGACCGATGTACGCGTCCCGATCCAGAACAAGAACATTGCCATCGAGTTGCAGTTGACCCGCGAGGCCGAGCAAGAGACCGCCAAGCTCGAAGCCAACTTACGCGAGGCTGAACGCAAGGTGGAATTGGAAGCGGGTCGGATCAAGGTCGAAACCGAGAAGAAGGTCGCCGGCACCATTGCCGAGGGACAAAAGACCGCCGAGGAAACTCGTGCCGAGACGATCAAGATCTCGGCTACGGTCGATCGTCAAACAGCCGAGCAAGAGAAGAATGCCCAAATCATGCTAGGGCAGGCTAAGTCGCAAGCTCATCGGCTGCTGCAAGAGGCTCAGGCCCAAAAGTTCAAACTGGCCGTCGAGGCCTTCGGATCCGGCGAAGCCTACAACCTTTGGGTCTTCGCCAACGCCTTGCCCAGCGACATCAAACTCAACTTGGTCTATGCCGGCCAAGGGACCTTTTGGACCGATCTGAACAATTTCGTCCCCGCGATACTGGGGAAGCAATTGCAACAGAACGAGAAGAAATAGCCGACCACGATCGTTACACAGCGGAGACTCACGAAGCGAATCACGGTTGACTCGGCCCAGGCGCGCTGCGCAGAATGGCGATCAAGGGAGCCAACGAGCTGTGCGTGCATTCATCGCGATCATTGCCACCGTGACCATGGTGATCCATTTCACCGTGGGGTGCTGCATGCACGTGCATCACCAGACCACCCAGGCGTGTGCCGATCCAATTTGCTCGGGCCACGATCATCACACCGCTCACGCGGACGAAGACGCCCACGAACCGAGCGAGTCTGAACCGAGCGTCTTGCTCTCTCAACACGAGCACGACTGCGATGGGTGCCGGTGCGTGGCAACTCGCAGTGCGAAGGTGACGCTGCCCATTGTGAGCGTTCTCAGCTCGCATGTCATCTGCGACCACTTAGCACTGTTGTTAGGTACCTCGGCCGCCTTTCAGTTTGCGCCCGATCCGTTTGTTTACTCGGGCCTGCGCCCGCATTCCATCTTCGAGCGTTTCTTAATCTGACGCTCTGCGCGCGGCATTCTCGGCCGTGTGTGCTCGTTTGATCTCTCGGTCGCGATCCCTCATTGGGTATTGAGGCTCAGATCATGAACTTAACAGGACGACCAGCGGGAGTCCGGAAATACCAGCCTCGCGTTGCTTGGCCTAGTTAAGCCATTTAGCTGAGGATCAATAATTCCGCGCCGAGAAGACGTTGTTTTCAGCCTTTGTTCATGCAGGTGCGATCATGTCTAGCGTAACTCCACTCACACCGCCATCGACCGTCCGTCGTCCTTCGCGAGGACCTTTCGGCTGGGTCGTTGGAATCGTACTGATTGCCGCGTGTGGCTGGTCGCTGCCCGCAGTGCGTGAGCAACTGCTGCTGGCACTTGGCAAGAGCGCCAGCGGCCACGTCACTCCCACGGCAGCATCATCTCCAGCTCACGTCGGTCACGACCATGCGCATGCCAGCCACGCCGAGGAGCACTCGCTGGAGTTAAGCAATCAAGCACGCGACAGTATTGGGTTGCGTGAAGGGCCCGTGGCGCTCTCAGCGTTTGATCGCACGATCAGCGTGCCGGGTATTGTTGTCGAACGGCGCGGTCGCTCGAAAATCGACATCATCGCGCCGATGACCGGTTACGTGACCAAGATACATCCCACCGAAGGGGAAGCGGTCTCGCCCGATCAGGCGTTGTTCGAGGTTCGGCTCACGCACGAAGAGTTGGTGCAAGCCCAAGCCGACTTGCTGCGCACGACTGAGGAACTGGACGTGGTGCGACGCGAAATTGCCCGGCTCGAAAGCATCTCCGAAGGGGTTATTGCTATGAAGACCGTTCTGGAACGCAAATACGAGCAACAGAAGCAAGAGGCCGTACACCGCGCCCAACGGCAAGCGTTATTGCTGCATGGGCTAACCGAGCCCCAGGTCGAAAGTATCCTGAAAACGCGGACGCTGCTGAGCACCATCACCGTCCGCGCGCCGAGCAAAGCCAACCCGACGCCGGTGTCCACGGATGAAGTCATCCTGCAAGTCCAGGAGCTCAAGGTCGAGCATGGTCAACACGTAACTGTCGGAGACACGCTGGCCGTGTTGACCGACCATCGTGAGTTGCTCATCGAAGGCGAGGCCTTCGAGCAAGACGCGCCGCATATTACGCAAGCCGTCGCCGACGATACGATGGTCACGGCGATCCTTGAAGGCAAGGTCTCGGCGGCGAACCAGATCGGCGACCTGCATATGGCGTACGTAGCCAATCGCGTCGACCTGAGTTCACGCGCATTGCATTTTTACGTCATCTTGCCGAATCAGACCGTGCGCGATACGCGCGACACAGGGAGCCAGCGATTCGTCGAGTGGCGGTACAAACCGGGTCAGCGGATGCAGCTGCGCGTGCCGGTCGAACGCTGGACCGAGCGCATCGTGTTACCCACCGACGCCGTGGCTCAAGAGGGCGTCGAGAACTATGTATTTCGCGCCAACGGCGCACGCTTCGATCGACAAGCCGTGCGTGTCGAGTACCGTGATCCCCAGTCGGTGGTCATCGCCAACGATGGCTCGATCTTTCCCGGCGAACGCATCGCACTGTCAGCCGCACAGCAATTGCAGTTGGCCTTGAAAAACAAAGCCGGCGGCGGAGTCGATCCGCACGCAGGCCATAACCACTAGCGCACACGACGACCGATTCCGACACCGGATCCAAGCCTCATCGCTCATTTTGCCACGAGTCTTCATGCTCAACGCCGTTATCAAGTTGGCCCTTCGTTATCGACTGCTCACGCTCGTGGCGGCGCTCGTGGCGCTCGTCTACGGCAGCTATGTGTTGTATGGGTTGCCCATCGACGTGTTTCCGGATTTGAATCGGCCCCGGGTCACGATCTTGACCGAAGCCCCTGGCCTGGCTCCGGAAGAAGTCGAGACGCTGATTACGTTTCCGCTGGAGTCCGTGCTCAACGGTGCCACCGGAGTGCAAACGGTTCGCAGCTCGTCGGGGGTGGGGCTATCGGTCATCTATGTCGAATTCGCCTGGGGTACCGATATCTACATCGATCGGCAAATCGTGGCCGAGAAAATTGCCCTCGCGCTCGATCGTATGCCGCAAGGGGTACGGCCGCAGTTGGCACCCATCTCATCGATCATGGGGCAAGTGGTTCACATCGGGATCTACAGCGAGAACGGTGCAACGTCGCCGCTCGATGTGCGCACCCTCGCCGATTGGGTCGTGCGGCAGCGGTTGCTGACCATCCCCGGCGTGGCACAGGTGGTGACCATGGGGGGCGGCCGCAAACAGTTTCAGGTGCTCGTCGACCCTCATCTGCTGTTGAACTACGGCGTCACCTTGGCCGATGTCGAAGCCGCCGTACAGGCCAGCAACTCGAATGCCACGGGCGGATATCTCAACCAAGGGGGCAACGAACTGCTGGTGCGATCATTGGGGCGAATCCAATCGCTCGCCGACTTACACAGCGTCGTGGTCAAAGCCAGTGGCGAGCGACCGGTCGTGCTCGGTCAAGTGGCGCGCGTGGTCGAAGCGGCGCAAGTCAAACGCGGCGATGCCGCGATCAATGGCCTGAGCGCCGTGATGATGGTGATCTCGAAACAACCCGGCGCCGACACACGGCGCCTAACCGACGACATTACGCGCGCCCTCGACGAGTTGCGCCCCGCGCTCCCTGCCGACCTGCGTATCAATTCACAAATCTATCAGCAAAAAACGTTCATCGATCTGAGCATCAAAAACGTCATCGAAGCGCTACGCGACGGAGGTGTTTTGGTCGTGATCGTGCTATTCCTGTTCTTGCTCAACTTTCGCACGACGTTCATCACCCTCACGGCCATCCCCTTGTCGATCGTCGTAACCGCGTTGGTGTTCAAATGGCTGGGCATGTCGATCAACACGATGACACTCGGCGGCTTGGCTATCGCCATTGGTGAATTGGTCGACGATGCGATTGTCGACGTCGAGAACATCTTTAGGCGGCTGCGCGAGAATCGGCATCGGAGTGTGCCAAAATCGCCGTTGCGAGTCGTTTACGAAGCCAGTTGCGAGGTCCGCAACTCGATCGTCTTCAGCACGATCCTCGTGGTCTTGGTATTCGTGCCGCTCTTTGCCTTGGAAGGAATCGAAGGCAAACTGTTCACCCCGCTGGGCATCGCGTACATCGTCTCGATCCTGGCTTCGTTGGTCGTGTCGCTCACGGTGACCCCCGTGCTGTCGTACTGGCTGCTACCGCGCGCGAAGTTCATGCAACACGACGAAGATGGCTGGCTGTTGCGGAGACTCAAGCAACTCGCGGGCTATGCGATCCGGATCAGTGTTCGCCACCCCGCGCCGATCCTCGGGGCCGTGGCTATTGCCGTGCTGGCAAGTGTGCTGATGGTTACACAACTGGGCCGCGACTTCCTGCCGCCGTTCAACGAAGGGAGCGTGCAGATCAATGCCCTGTTGCCGCCGGGCACTTCGCTCGAAACCTCTAATCAGATTGCCGCGCTGGTCGACCAGCGGATCAAGGCGGTGAAAGGGGTACTCAACTTCGGTCGTCGCACGGGTCGCGCCGAACTCGACGAGCACGCCGAGGGGGTGAACACCTCGGAAATCATCATCAGCTTCGATCCCCACTCGGGCCAAACGCGCGAACAGTTGCTGGAACAGCTGCGCGAAGAATTGACCCAAGTGCCGGGCGTGGTCATCGCGGCCGAGCAGCCGTTGCAACATCTCATCTCGCATATGCTCTCAGGCGTCAAGGCGCAAGTCGGTATCAAGCTCTTCGGCGACGATCTCGACGTGCTCCGGCGAACGGCCGAGAAAATGAAAGCGGCCATCGCCGCTGTCCGCGGCGTCAAAGACCTGATGGTCGAGCAGCAGGTCGAAATCCCTCAACTACAAATCCAACTAAAACGACACAAGCTGATGGAGTATGGACTCACGGCCGACGAGGTGAACGAATTCATCACCACGGCCATGAACGGTCGCACCGTGTCCGAGATCGTACAAGGCGAACGCAAATTCGATCTGGTCGTCAAGCTCGACGATCCATACCGCGTCAACTTAGACACCTTGCGGCGGTTGTCGATCAACCTTGCTTCGGGCGGTCGTGTCCCGCTCGAAACCGTGGCCGAGCTGACTCAAGCGAGCGGACCGAACACGATCAATCGCGAAAATGTCCGGCGGCGGATCATCATTCAATGCAACACGGCCGGCCGCGACTTGAATGGCGTCGTGCTCGATATCCAAAAGCAACTCGAGCCCATCCAGGCCTCGCTCCCCAGCGGATATTTTCTCGAATACGGTGGCCAATTCGAGAGTCAGCGTCAGGCGACACGCTTGATTGGCCTGCTGAGTCTGGTGTCGCTCGTCGGCATGTTCCTGGCTTTGTATACGCTTTTTCGATCGGTCAACCTGGCGCTGCAAGTGCTCGCGGCACTGCCGATGGCCGCGATCGGCGCCGTCGCGGCACTGGTGCTCACCAAGCAATCGCTGACCGTTGCCAGCATGGTGGGCTTTATCTCGTTGTCGGGCATCGCCTCGCGCAACGGCATTCTACTCATCGCCCATTATCTGCATCTGGTCCGTCACGAAGGCGAGGCATTCACCCCCGCGATGGTCGAGCGAGCTGGCCAGGAGCGACTCGCACCGATGCTCATGACCGCGCTCACGGCTGGTATCGCGCTGATCCCGTTGGTGCTCGCCGCGGGTGAACCCGGCAAAGAGATCTTGTATCCGGTGGCGACCGTCATCTTGGGCGGCCTCGTCAGTTCCACATTGCTCGACTTCTTCGTGCATCCGGCCTTGTTCTGGTGCTTTGGCCGTAATCAGGCTGAGCGGCAACGGATCGCCTCGGAGCATGATGAATTATCGGACGAGCACTCACATTCCACGAATATCCATTCCTAATCGCGTCTCCTCGGTTGATGTCCAAATCTGCATTTGAAAGAAAGAGCTAATCCATGCGTTGCTGCGTTCTTGGTATTGTCTTGTTTTCTGTCTCGTTCGCCTGCATGATCCTCACGGGTTGCGATGGCAACAAAGCCACTCCGACCTCAGCGCCCACGGCGGCCACCCAGCATGCCGAGCATGACCATCCGAGCGAAGGCCCGCATCACGGCGAGCTGATCGAGTTGGGCAAAGAAGAGTATCACGCCGAGTTGCTACACGACGACGCGACGCACACCATGACCGTCTATGTCCTCGATTCGACCGCCAAGCTGACCGTGCCAATCGAGGCCAAAGAGCTCGTGGTGAATTTGGTTGTTGCCGGCAAGCCAAAGCAATTTCGCTTGAGTGCTAAGCCCGACCCGAAAGATCCGGCCCCTCTGTCCTCCTGCTTCACGCTGGTCAGCGAGGCGCTGTGCGAGGCGCTCGACGACAAGACCATGACCGGTCGTATCAACCTTGAAATCAACGGCAAAGCCTTCGTGGGCACACTCGCGCCGCATGCTCATGGTGATGAGAAGAAATGACCGTTGCGCCACGCAGCTCAACGGTTTCTTCTGGTCCTTCGCCAAGGTAAAATGGCCGGTGATTGAGGTTCAGGAAATGAAGTTGACAGGACGACCAGCGGGAGTCCGTAAATACCGTCCTCGCGTTGCTCGGCCTGTTAAGTTCATTATCTGAGGATCAATAGCTCTGCTCGTCGTTTTCAGGAGGTTGATCCGATGAAGCGTCTTATCCTGGCTACGCTGTTTCTGATCGCGACCTTCGTGCTTGCCCGGCCCTTCGTCGCGGCGATCGACTCGGGCAGCTCAACGAGCCCGACCGAGGCGCAAGGCTGGCTGCCGGCGGCGCCGCGCGACGAGTTGCGACCTCAGTTCCGTTATGAACCGCACTCGGGTCGATCACGACAGGGGCAGTGGTCGCTCATACACGATCAGCGCGAAGGGCTCGACGGTTTTTGGACCAAGACGCTGCCGATCGAGGGGGGCAAACACTATCGCTTCACCGCTTACCGTCACACGACGAACGTTACGGTGCCGCGCCGCAGCGCGGTCGTGCGGATCTTGTGGCGCGACGCCGATGGCAAACCGGTCAAGCATGACGACCCGGCCGTGAGCGGTTATCTGATCGGTTGGAAGCCCGTCGCCGAGGCGGAACACCCGACCGACAAAGCGACCGATGCCCAGGGTTGGACCGAGGTGTCAGACGTCTATCACACGCCTCTGGCCGCTCGCCAAGCGGTCATCGAGTTGCATGGCCAATGGGCTCCACTCGGGCGGATCGACTGGAGCGACGTGTCACTTACGCCGATCGCGTCCCCCGAGGGGCGCAAGGTCCGCTTGGCGGCCGTGCATTTCATGCCGCGCGGCAAAACCCCGGCCGAGAATCGCGAGCAGCACGTGCCGCTCATCGCCGAAGCCGCGAGGCAAAAGGCCGACTTGATCGTGCTCGGCGAGACGATCACCTTCGCCAACACCGGCCTGAGCTACGCTGACTGTGCCGAGTCAATGCCCGGCCCATCGACGGATTTCTTCGGCGCTCTGGCGAAGCAGTACAACACGTATATTTGTGTGGGGTTACTCGAACGGGCCGAGCATTTGGTTTACAACGTCGCCGTGTTGCTCGGGCCCGATGGTCAGATCGCGGGCAAGTATCGCAAGGTCTGCTTGCCGCGCGGCGAGATTGAGCGCGGCTGTGCACCGGGGCACGAGTATCCGGTGTTCGAGACCCGCTTTGGAAAGGTCGGCATGATGGTCTGCTACGACGGCTTCTTTCCCGAGCCGGCACGCGAGCTGAGCAATCGTGGGGCCGAGGTGATCGCCTGGCCCGTCTGGGGTTGCAATCCGCGGCTGGCAGCAGCCCGGGCGTGCGAGAATCATGTCTACGTCGTCAGTAGCACGTACACCGACGTGGACCGCAACTGGATGATCACGGCCGTGTACGATCAGACCGGCGACGTGATCGCCCAGGCTAAGCAGTGGGGCACGGTCGCGGTGTCGGAGGTGGATCTCGACCGACGGCTCTACTGGAACAGCCTCGGCGACTTCAAGAGCGAACTGCCCCGCCATCGTCCGTAGATATTTTTCCACGGCGGACTGCAATGCTCATTAACATCGGTGAGCTTCGCGCAGACTTTCTCCCGCCGAGCGAAGGGGTTGTCATGCCAGCTCGTTGAAAGCGGCGGACAAAAAACGTGGTAGGTCGCCGGCCGTCATGGCGATTTGTCCGAGCGACTCGGCAGCCCAATCGCCGGCGCGGCCGTGAACATGACACGCGAGCCGGGCGGCCTCGAACGGCGCGAGCCCTTGTGCCAACAGCGCGGCAATGATGCCGGTGAGTACGTCGCCGCTGCCTCCCTTGGCCAAGCCCGAGTTGCCGGTCGTGTTGTGCTCATGACGTGCGCCGTCGGTGATGAGCGAGCGATGCCCTTTGAGCACGAGCACCGTACCGGTCTGTGCGGCCCAATCGATCGCGGTCGCCTCGAGTTGTTCGCGCGAGGCTTCTGGAGCACACCACACGAGCCGGCGAAACTCGCCGGGATGCGGAGTGAAGATGCGCGCGGCAGGCGCATCGAGCAACGCCGCACGGTGTCGGCCCAGGGCGTAGAGCGCGTCGGCATCGACGACCAGTGGCCGAGAGACGCTCGAATACAACTCGACGACGAGCCGCTGTACGTCGACCGAGCGGCCGATACCCGGCCCGAGCGCGACGACATCGGCTGACTCGACGAGCGGCCGCAACCGAGCGAGTGCGCGCTGCGAAAAACGCCCGTGCAGGTCGTCGCTCAGACCGTGGGTCATGTAGGCGGGCTCGAATTGCGCGACGGTCGTTTGTATCGCGCGAGGGACGGCGAGGTGAACCAGTCCCGCGCCGCTGCGCAGGCAGGCTATGCCGGCCAATGCGATCGCCCCGGCCATGCCTTGCGAGCCGCCAATGAGCAGCACCCGACCATAGTCCCCTTTATGACTATCGGACTTGCGCTCAGGTCGTCGCGGGAGCGGCGCGTTGCTCATGGAAGCGGCTTTCGTTGGCGGCCGCGGGCGATGACCCCGGCCAAGTACGCGCCCTTGAAACCGGCGTCGATGTTGACGACCGCGACGTTCGACGCGCAGCTATTGAGCATACTCAGCAAAGCCGACAGACCGCCAAAACTCGCGCCGTAGCCGACGCTCGTGGGAACACCGATCACGGGGCAGTCGACATAGCCGGCGACGACACTCGGCAGCGCCCCTTCCATGCCGGCGATGACCACGACGGCATCAACCCCGGCCAACTCATCGAGCCGCGCGAGCAAACGTTGTGGCCCGGCGACTCCGACATCATTGAGCATGCGGACCTCGAGCCCGAGCCATTCGGCGGTTTCGCGGGCCTCTTCGGCCACGGGGCGATCGCTGGTCCCCGCCGTGACAATGGCCACGCGGCCGATCGGTTTCGTGGCCGAGTCGTTGAGCGAAATGCGATACGTGCGGCCGATGGGGTTGTATCGCCCGAGCGGAAATTTCTCGGCCAGGGCCGCAGCCTGCTCGGCGCTAATGCGAGTGGCCAGTACGTTCTCGCCGCGCGCGAGCAGAACGGCAAAGACTTTTTCGAGGGCGGTGAGTGATTTACCCGCCCCGTAGACGACCTCTGGAAAGCCGCAACGACTGCGGCGATCGAGATCGACCTGCGCCTCGCCGACGTCGGCGACGCTGGGTGACTTGAGGCGGCCGATAAACTCGGGCAGCGAGAGTTCTCCGCCAAGTAATTGCCGCGCGAGCGATTCGAGATCAGGTGCGTTCATGCTCTCAGTTTAGTCGTCGGCGTAAAACGGAGAAAGTGACCTCTCGCGGTGATCACAGACTGAGAGCGTATTATGCGGTCCGTCGGGCGTGGAGTAATTCGCCAGGCATGATTCGTCGCACGTCTTGAGCTTTCACGGTGAGCAGGGCAACCGTGGCTCCACCACCATCCACAAACTCGACCTCATACGCCAAGCCGTCTTGGTACACATGAACGACGGTGCCAACGTCGCCTCGATTGAGTTTGTCGTGGTGAGGATCGCAATCGAGTACGACGAGTGAGTGTTCAGCAATCATGGCGAAACATCCGGATAGGTGGCAACCAAACGCGGCGGACTATCTTGCTCGACGATCCAAACGGTTAACACGCGAACAGGTCGCTTATTGGGTCGAGTAATTGTCCCTTCTGCAATATATTTTACACCGTGCGGTGAGTGTTCTGTCTTGAATTGCCTACATGTCTTGGCGATTTCTAGCAAATCCCGGGCAAGCGTCTCCCATTCGACTTGATGGTAGCCCAAGGCACAAAACCAAATTGCCTTTGAGCCACCATCAGGATGGTCAAGATTCAACAGATAGTCGCAAACCTTCTCACGGTTTACTGTCGCACGTTCAGCATCGGGAATGGGCATGGTGTCTCGGGCCGAACACATATCAGCTTTGTCGCCAAGATGCCCTCAGTTTAAGGAGGCTTGAGCAGCGCGGTCTACAGGGAATCACACTGATCGAGCGAGTTGCTCGATGAGGCGCATGAAAAACGCCGCCCAGGGACCATCGCGGGTCGCTGGGCGGCGTGAGTGCAACACACTTGGTGTCGTCGGGGCAATGCTTAGGTGCCGGGATCGATGAGCGGGCCGCTCTTTCCGACGCCACCCTTGAGTTCGGTGGTAGGCTTGCTCGACGTGCTCGAACCGGAGTCGCCCCCGGTGATCGGCGCGTCGGTCGATAGATCGTCGTTGGCCCAACCCACGCGCTTGCGCGACAGGCCGATCTTCCGCTCGTCGGTGTCGACACGGAGAATCTTGACCTCGATCTCCTCGCCAACCTTGACCACTTCCTCGGGGTTCTCGACCTTGTGGTCGGCCAACTCGCTGATGTGCAGCAAGCCTTCCAAGCCATTCTCGAGGCCAACGAACACACCGAAGTTGGTG
Source organism: uncultured Planctomycetaceae bacterium (assembly GCA_964387325.1). GTDB lineage: Bacteria > Planctomycetota > Planctomycetia > Pirellulales > PNKZ01 > CAZZBK01. Next base: position 90,094 of record CAYLYE010000001.1, on the reverse strand, counting down.
ATCTTGGTGACCGTGCCTTTGACGACTTGGCCAGGCTGATACTTGCCCGGAATGTCGGTCGCCCAGGGGTCGTCTTGCAGTTGCTTGAGCCCCAGCGCGATGCGGCGACGTTGTTGATCGACGCTTAGCACGCGGCACTCGACTTTGTGACCCTTTTCGAGCATCTCGCTCGGATGGCTGATCTTGCGGGTCCACGACATGTCGCTGACATGCAACAGGCCGTCGATCCCCTCTTCGATCTCGATGAAGGCACCGTAGTTGGTCAGGTTACGGACCGTGCCGGTGACCGGCGTGTTGGGCGGGTAGCGATCGGCCACCTTGTCCCAGGGGTTCTCTTGCGTTTGCTTCATACCCAAGGAGATTTCTTGCTTCTCCTTGTTGATGCCGAGCACAACGACATCGACTTCGTCGCCGATGTGGACCAACTCGTTGGGATGGCTGATGCGCTTGGTCCACGACATTTCGCTGATGTGGACGAGGCCTTCGATCCCTTCTTCGAGCTTGACGAACGCGCCGTAGCTCATCACGTTCACCACCTCGCCGCGAATGCGGGTGCCGACCGGATAGCGTTCTTCGACCTTTTCCCAGGGGCTGGCCGACTTCTGCTTGAGTCCCAGCGCGATCTTTTCGCGTTCGCGGTCGATGTGCAGGATTTGGACTTCGAGCTCCTGATCGATGGCGACCATTTCGCTCGGGTGGCCGATGCGGCCCCAGCTCATGTCGGTGATGTGCAGCAGGCCGTCGATGCCGCCCAGGTCGACGAACGCGCCGAACTCGGCGATGTTCTTGACCACGCCCTTGCGGAGTTGGCCGATTTCGAGTTCGCCCAAGAGCTTCTTCTTCTTCTCGGCCCGTTCGGTCTCGATGAGGGCTCGACGGCTGACCACGATGTTGCGGCGGCTCTCGTCGATCTTGAGGACCATGCACTGAATGGTGCGGCCGATGTAGTCGCCAATGTCGCTGGGGCGACGGATGTCGACCTGGCTGGCGGGCAGGAACACGTTGACGCCAATGTCGACCAGCAGGCCACCCTTGATCTTGCGGGTCACGGCGCCCGTGACGACGTCCCCTTCCTTGACCGACTTCATCACGTTTTCCCACTGCTCGATCTTCAGCGCTTTGCGCTTCGAGAGCATGATCATGCCGGCATCTTCCATGCCGCCGTGGGTATCTTCGATGTCTTCGATCAGCACCTTGACGATCATGCCGGCTTCGGGAGCGGGCTCGGCGTCGTCCCACTCGTTGAGCGGAATGACTCCTTCGCTCTTATAACCGACGTCGACGAGGACCATGTCCTTTTCGACGCGCAGCACACGGCCTTCGACGATTTGATTCAGCTGGATATCGGCAGCGGCGCCCCAGTCGATGTCGGCGGGGTCTTCGCCCGACATCGCGGCGAGCAATTCGATCTCCCAGTCTTGTTGCTTCGCGTCGAGTCCGTGAAGAAGATTACGATTAACCATGAGGGTTCCTGAACCAATGACGTCGCGAGGCACAGAGGCCAAATGGGCCGCGGAAAATGATTTGCATCGCGGCCACGACGTGCGTGGTGAAAAGAAGGTCCGTTCGCTCAAGCGGTTCCCGACGGTCGGGAACAGGTGTGGGTCGCCAAAAGCGAAAGAGCGATAGTCTACCACAGGAAAAAATATCCCACAATCCTCGTTTACCGCACCGCATTTTATAGGTCGCCGCAGGCGTCGCCCTTGCACGACCCGTCGATCCTCGATTTCAGCCCTGCTGAGTGTTATATATACGCGGCGTTGACCACGTCGCGCGAGAACCGAGGCCTTCACGGATCTGAGAGCGAGTCCGCGTAGAGCCACCGACCACTGGCGGCACCTCCCCCCCGCGAATTTGAGCCCCAACACGACTATCAACCGGGAACCGACATCATGCTGCGCGCGATCCTGCTCGCTTGGGCCACGCTACTCGTGCTATCAGCGACCGTCGTGGCCGGACCCACGGTGACGCTCGACCGCCCCATGCCGCCGCCTCAATGGGCTCTGCTCGAACGCTTGCTGCTCGAAACCAACACGCGAGCCTGCGGCGAATACCTGCAGCGATACTTCGACGAACGAGGGTATCTCGAATGTGTCGAGCGCTGGGGAGGCAACGACGGCCCGGACGACGCCATCGAGAATCTCACCGACTGGCCCCTGCTCTACGCCCTCGGGGGCGACGCGGTCGTCGCCCAGTGGATTGACCGCGCCTGGGAAGGACACCTCCGGCAGTACACAGCCGCCCGCACCACGCAGGTCGATTTCGCTCGCGATGGCATGTACTACCGCGAGTTCCCCGTGATGATGGACTGGGTTCACAACGGCGAGGGGCTCACGGTCTTCAATCTGCAAGGGCTCATCGATCCACGCGCGCTCACGTTCCGGCAACGGGTCGAGCGGTTCGCGGGCTTTTATCTGCCTGGCGACCCGCAGGCCGCCAACTATGACCCGCAGCACCGCATCATTCGCAGCTTGTTCAACGGCTCGCGCGGCCCATTGTTGCGCAAGGCCACGGCCGTCGATTGGGCCGGAGACCCGATCGAGATCGAGCATCGTTTCAAGCCAGGGCACGGCGAGCGTAACTATCAGGAAATGCTCGATCACTTCAAGGATTACACCGACGTGATCGGCGATCATCCACAGAACTTGCTCGCCACGACACTCCCGCTGAACGCATTTGCACTCACGCACGACGAAAAATATCGCCGCTGGGTCATCGAATACGCCGATGCCTGGCTCGGGCGCGCGGCGAGCAACGGCGACATTTTCCCCTCGAACATTGGTCTCGACGGCCGCATTGGTAGCGCGGTCGGCGGTAAATGGTACGGCGGCGTCTATGGCTGGGGCTTCACCGTCGTCGATCCCGTCACGCTCAAGCAATCGCATCGCAACACCGTGCGGCTTGCCGTGATGGGACTGGGCAACGCCCTGCTGCTCAGCGGCGATCAGAAATACGTCGATGCCTGGCGACGACAGCTCGACGCGCTCGAAACACAAGGGCGCGTCATCGACGGCCGCAAACAGTACCCCTACATGCACGGCGACCAGGGCTGGTACGACTTCCATCCACAACCGTACCCGCACGGGGCCTTCGAAATCTGGTATTGGTCGCAACGCGACGCCGACCGCGCCCGGGTCGCCGAGCAACCGTGGCTCAAATATCTCTCCGGCCAAGACACTCACTACCCCGAGCACGTGCTGCAACGAGACTTGCAGCGGATTCGGACTCGCGTCGACGGTCTGCGTCAGGATCGCTCGACGCCCGACACCCGGCTGGCCGACGACATGGCCAAGTTCAACCCCTGCTCGGTCGAGTCGCTCGTGCAATTGGCGTGCGGAGGATTTCTGCCCGGTCGATCGGGCGGGCCGCTCCATGCTCGGCTGCGGTATTTTGACCCTGAGCGGCGACGCAGCGGTTTGAGTCGTGACGTCGCGGCGCTCGTCGAGCGGATGACGGCCGACGAGGTGATCGTGTCGCTCGTGAACGTGAATCAAGTCGAGCCACGGCAGCTTGTCGTTCAGGCCGGCACGTATGGCGAACACCGGATCGAGCACGTGAGCGTGAATCAAGAACCGCCTCGAAGCGTCGAGGGGGCCGCGATCCGCGTGGCGCTCGGCCCAGGCGCGGGAGGCCGACTCACGATCAAAATGCGCCGTTATGCCCAACCGCCGACACTCGAGTGGCCGCCGCTCGAATGACCTGAAGCGAAACGATACCAAAGACCTGGCGAGCGACAGATCGCCGAACCACAGAGCCTCATGACTTGCTCGTCGCGTTCGTTGTGCGCTGCCGGACGACTTTATTCAGGTCTGCGCAGCAAAAGAGCCGGGGGTGCGTGATCGAGGCGATTGTCTGAGCACCCCTCGGCGACGATAATGGTCGCATGTCGACACCGCCCGAATCCGATCGCCGCGAATTTTTGCAGCTCAAGGCGCTCCGCGATCGCGCGGCGCAACACGAACCGACGCCGTCACCCAACGCCGGCGAAGGCCACTATCTGTTGCAGTTCGAGCGATCGGCCATGGCCTGCCGCTTCGCGCTCTACCTGAACGCGGGCGAATACCCTGACGGGACCGACTCGGCGCTCCGCGCACTCGACCTCGTCGAACAACTCGAAGCGCAGTTGACCGTCTATCGCGATTCCAGCGCGCTGTCGCTCATCAATCAGCTCGCGGCCCACGAGCCGATCGACGTCGAACCGCGGCTGTTCGCCTTGTTGCAGCAGAGTTTGGATCTGCACCGCGACACGCACGGCGCGTTCGATATTACGGCCGGGCCCCTCACGAAACTCTGGGGATTTTATCGCCGCCAAGGCGCCGTCCCCGATCCGGATGCCTTGCGGCAAGCGCTCGACTGCGTCGGGTCCTCGGCGATCGAACTCGATGCCTCGCAGCACACGATCCGCTTTCGCCGGCCAGGAGTGGAACTGAACCTGGGAAGCATCGGCAAGGGTTATGCTCTCGATCGCTGCGCCGAGTTGCTACAGAGCGAAGGGCTGGAAAACTTCATGTGGCACGGCGGTAACAGCAGCGTGCTCGCACGAGGCTGCAATGCGTCACGCGGAGCAGGGCGAGGTTGGAGCGTCGGCGTGAGCGACCCATTGCAGAGTGAGCTCCGGCTGGGCGAAATTCAACTCGTCGATCAGGCTCTCGCCACCTCGGGAGCCAGCGTGCAGTTCTTTCGCTATCGGGGCAAACGCTATGGCCACATCCTCGACCCGCGCACCGGTTGGCCCGCCGAAGGCGTTTTTTCATCGACGGTCGTCGCCCCCACCGCGGCCGAGGCCGACGCGCTCGCCACCGCGTTCTATGTCATGGGCGTCGACGCCACGATCGAGTATTGCCGCGCGCATCCGTCGATCGGCGCCGTGCTAGCCTATCCGAGTTCGCAAGGGAGCAAAGTCGAGTTAGCCATCTGCGGCTTATCGAGCGCGCAATGGACCCCGTTGCGGCGTACGTGAGCTGAGTGACTTCGGAAACAGAGTCACAAAGGATGAAGGATGAAGGATGAAGGATGAAGGATGAAGGATGAAATCGGAGGGCGCAATTGTCCTTTAACCGTTTCTCTTTCGGAGTTGCGCCGATATTTGCGCGAGCCAAGCGTCGTCGGGCAGACTGTAGGGGCGGAACTTTTCGAGCCGGCCTTGCTCCTCGCTGTGCAACAAGGCGCGGTTCGGACCGAGCTTGCTGGCTTGCGGCGAGTCGATGAGCGTGCTGCTGTCGGAGACGCTCATCTGGAACAACACGCGCGTCTCGAACTCGCGAATCGTGCCCCGATCGAACGATCGTTGCAAGTTCGTGAGCGAGTCGGCCCACAGGATCACATGCATCCCCAGGGCGGGTCCCTCGCGCAACAACGTAACCAACTGCTTCGAGGGGCTCGCCTTCGCCTCGCGGCCGAAACCGAAATCCTCCTCGGCCTTCCGCAGGTCGCGGAAGCGTTGAATGTCGTAAATGAACAAATAGACCGGCGGCAAGTCGGCCTCGCGGCTCGACTGACGACGCTCCAACTCGGCCGACAACTCGTCGAGCAGCCGGGCCGTATCGCGTGGCGAGCCGATCTCGAGTGGATGCGGCAACGATTTTTTCAGCAGCGGGAAGAGACCGGCGTGCGTGGCGTCGGGGGCCTGGCCGTCGAGTACGACGAACCGCGCGCCCTGCGGCGCGGTGTCGCTCAGTGGCGGCTGTTGCACGGCGACGCCAATGATCATCGTCGCCATCAGCCCCAGCGCGGCCTCGCTCTGCTGGCCGATGAGCACGACATGGTTGCCGCTCTGGGCGCGGAAGACGCAAGCGGTGGGGTCCTTGATGGCGATCGCCTCGCCGAGCCAGGCCGTGGCCGCGAGGGCCCGCGAGGGCCAAGCCTCGGCGGCGAGCGCGGCGCGCAGCAGCCGGTTGGCCTGCACGTCGGCCGGCAGATTCCCCTCGAACACGATCTGTTCGCGATCGCTCATGTGCCGCTCGGCCGCAAGCTGAGTCAGGCTTTTGAGGTAATGCTCGCGGCGTTCATCGCTGAGCCACACGACCTGGAACAAGTGGTTCCCCTCGGCCCGACCGTTGGCGTCGTTGTAGATCGCTTCGCCCGGGCGAGTCAGCAGCCGCGCGGCCGGATTCTCTTCGCTCAAGATCAATGTCGAGTCGGCCTCGCTGCATTGTAGCGCGATGCGAATGGCCATTTGCCCTAGCGTGCTGCGGGCGAGACTGTAGGTGCCGCCGAGCGTCTGGCTGCCGAGGTGTACGTGGATGCCGAAGGCGCGTCCTTGCCGCACCAGTCGATCCATCAGCAGCGACACATCCTGCGCGATCTTGTCGTCCTCGACAAAGAACTCCTGAAACTCGTCGACGAGTAGCAGGATGCGTGGGAGCGCGACGCCGGTCGCATCGCGGTAGCTACCCAGGTCTTGTACGTTGTGTTCGCGAAACTTCTCGCCGCGCTCTTTCAGCTCGACGTCGAGCCGCTGCA
>CAYLYE010000001.1:0-83622 GCA_964387325.1 uncultured Planctomycetaceae bacterium | reverse complement strand
GCCGCTGCAAGACGCTCAGGCCGAATTCGCGTTCGCTCTCGATGGCAATGACCCGGGCATGGGGCAGATGATGCTCGGCGTAGACTTTGAACTCGACACCCTTTTTGAAGTCGATCAGGTACAGTTCCAGCTCATCAGGGCTGTACATGAGCGCCGCGTTGGTGATGAGCGCGTGCAGCAAGGTCGACTTGCCCGAGCCCGTCTTGCCGGCGATGAGCACGTGCTGGCTGGTGCCGCGTCCTAGCTGTAAGTGCTGTCGCTTGGTGGCGCCGGCGCGGCCGAGCGGAATGTCGACCCCGCCGCGGCTGTCGTGCGTCCACCAGCGGGCCTCGGCCGGAGCGATGAACTCGAACGGCACTTCGACTCGGTTGGCGTCCTTGGCCGCCTCGCCCACTTGGTGCACGATTTGTGAGAAGAGCTCTCCCTCGGGCGGACCATCGACGAGCAACGGAAAACGCTCGAACGTGTCGTCCTTGCGGGCAAAGCCGTTCTCGCGCCACACGAGCTTGATGCAGCTTTGTTCCAGGTCCGAGGGACGAAATCCGTGCGGCAAAGGGAGCTTGGGGTCGATGCTAATCAGCGTGTAGACGCCGCAGCGAGCGCCGGTCGTCGCGATGCTGACCAGATGGCGCGTCGCGGCCTCGGTAAAGTTAAAAGGGAAGTTCGCCACGACCACGACGCGATACGGTTCGGCCACCTCGCCTGCGTGCACATTGTACTCGTCGATCGTCTCGAACTCATTACGCAGATACTTCTGAATCACGTTCGCCATGTGGCTCGACAGCTCGGCGAGCCGTTGTTCGATTTGCTGCGGCTCGGTCCAGATCTTGTGCGTCACGAGCAGTTCGTCGTAGTCGGCCAGATGCATGAAGCCAGCGAAATTCTGGCCGAGTCCGACGGGATCGACGATCGTGTACCGCACCTTGCCCGGCGGGATCGACGTGAGGAACCGCATCATCACGGCTTGGAGCAAATCGACGGCGTGAACGCGTCCCGCACCGCCGGCGCGGATCATCAGCGAGCAACGATCGGGGAACTCGAGCAGCGCGGGCAGCACGATCCGCGACTTGTCGTCGAGCTTGGGCAGATCCTCGGCTACGTGCTCGCTGCGGATCGCGAATTGACCAAAGCGAATGACTGGGGCAATGTCCTTGGGCGGAGGCCACTGCTGCCAGGACTCGGCTTTCCACGGTGGGAACCATTGCCGACACTGCTCGGCGATCGCGACCGACGACTGCTGGCTGGCTTGCCACGCTTGTTGCCAGACCTGGTCGGCGGCGGCGTGCTTGTGACGCGCGGCTTCGTTCGCGGCGGCGAGCGCCTCGTCGTGCTGCCGTTGGGCCAACCTCAACGCTTGCTGCATGACCTCGTCGGCCTGACGCTCGGCGGCGTGCAACGCCTCTTCCAACTCGACCGACTCCTGCGAGTGGTACATCTCGAACTGCGAGACGGGCGGACCGAACTCATTCTCGGCCGCAGCCAATTGCTGATCGCGCTCGGCAATCGCGGCGGTCTTGGTTGTCTCGTATCGTGACTTGGCCGAGGCCATGTCGGCCTGATACTTCTGCATGATCGCGGTCGTCTCACGCTGACAGCGCTGCACGGCCAGTTCGAGCCAGCGGGCCTTGGCCTGTTCGGCTTCGAGCAACTGCTGGCAGAGCGTGTCGTAGCGCGCGCTCGTGTGGCGGCGGGCGATCGCGTAGAGCCAGACACACAGCAGCGTCCCCAGCGCCACCGCCGCGCCACCGCTGCTGGCCAAGTAGGCGTAGTCCCAATCGTGCAAATGACCCGCCGGATAGGCGAGCAGTAGCCACAAGGCAAGGTAGGCCCAGATGGGCGTGCCGCCGGCAAAAAACCGGGGCAACTTGAGTGCCGTCAGCTCGGCCAGCTTCGCTTCCGACTCGGCGAGCCGGGCGAGAAAGGTTTGCAGCGCCTCGTCTTCGCTCGCGGGGCGAGGCACTTCAGGGTCGACGTGCGGTGGACGGAACAGCCGACAGTCGAACAGAAAATGCTTGGCTTCCTCGGCCATCGCTTCGAGCCGCGCGGCACGCTGATCGACTTGCTTCTGCGCCTCCTGAAACTCGCGTCGCGGGCGGTGCTTGGTGGCGTCGAACACATTCTGGATGTCGAGGCTGCTCTCCTTGAGGTCGCGCTTGGCCTTGCCGCGGATCGCATTGACGCGGGCGTTGATCTTGTCGCGGCGCTCGCCCCAACGCTGCTGCATGACACGGTAGTCCCCTTCGTAACGCTGCTGGAGCCGGTGCAATCGTTGTTGCCGCGATTGTTGAGCCTCGGCCAGATCGTGTTGTCGCGCCCCCTCGGCACGCTCGGTGGCCGCTTGCAGCGCGTCGCGGGCCGCGACCTTGGCCTCTTGCAGTTCGCCGTCGATGCTGGCGATCACCGCCGCACGTGTCTGCGCCGCCTGCGTCAGCCGCTCCAGCAGCGCTTCTTGCGCGCGGACCGGATGTTCACTCTGGCCGTCGACTTTCACGAGCACTCCTCGCGGGCACGTTCCAAGACCGACGAGAGTCGGTTGATCGCCTTGAGTGTGTTGAGCACCGTGGGCTCGATGGGTTCGATGTGCTGTTCGTCGAACCGCTTGCGGACCACGTCGCGCCAGACCTCTTCGGTGTCGTCCCAACGCTGCCGCAGCACTTTGTAGGCGTACTGCAACGAGCTGCTGACCAGGCTCAGGTCCCCATCGCGCATCGTGTCCGACTCCGGAGAGAGCAAAGCGGCTCGAACGAGCCGTACTTGCGTTCCATTCTAATGCCAAGTCGACGACTTGGGGAGGAAACCAAGCGGGGTCCGGCTCACAAGACGTGCGAACCGAACCCCGCGGCGCTGGCTCAACCGCATGCTCACGCAGACGTGAGCATGGCACCCCTTTGACCTACTCGTGACGAGCGGACTAGCTCTTGGCCTTCTCGGCGGCGCCGTCCTTGGGAGCGGCCGGAGGAACTGGAGCGGCCGGAGTCGGCGCGGCCGGCCCGGGCAACTCGGCCGGCTTTTGCGTGGTGGTCGCAGTCGGACCTGTCGGCAAACTCGGTTGAGTCGTTGGGGCACCGACGCTCGGCGCGCTCGACGTCGCCGGAGTGGGCGAGGCTGTGGTGCTCGCCGCCGGAGCCGGGCTCGTTGCGGCCGCCGGAATCTCGTTCCCACAGGGGTCGACCGGTACGCGATACACGATCGTCCGTGGCACTTTGTAAGTGTAGGTCACGGGGGTCCGCTTCTCGACACTGCGCGGCGTCTTGACCGTCTGCACCTCGGCCACCTGCTTGCAGACGCGATAAGGCGTCTGCTCGACCTTCTCTTCGTAGACCATGCGGCACACGGTCACCGGAACCTTGCGGACCTGCTCTTCGGTCACGTACTTGCAAACCTCGACGGGGACCTTGTTCTCGACCCGCTCGACCACCTGACGACACACAGTCACGGGCACCTTGCGGACCTGCTCTTCGGCAACCATTCGGCAGACGGTCACGGGGACCTGTTGCACGACGCGCTCATCGACCCAGCGGACGGTTTGCACCGGCACCTTGCGAACCTGCGTCTGAGGCACATAGCTGACCTGCGGCACGTTGTACGTAACGACATTCGGCTGCCACGCACGATAAACCTGCGTGACGGGCGGAGCTTGCACGGGCATCCAAGCCAAACCGCCCGGCTTGTACGCGGTGACTCCGGTGGCCGGATCGACCACACAAGCCGCGGGCTGCCAAGCGAGCCGGTTATGGACCGCGCCCGGCCGACAGACGACCTGATCGACGTAGTTGCCTTGATCGACCTGGACGGGTCGATAGCTGGTCACCGGTTGCATGACCGTGCAGTGCTCTTCACGCTCGCTGGTCTCATAGACCGGGCGGCGAACCGTGTACGAACGATCTTGTTGATAGGTCTCGTAGACCGGCTTTTGTACGGTGTAGCGCTCTTCGCGCTCGCTGGTCTCGTAGACGTTTCGCACGACGTTATAGCTGCGATCTTCGACGACGGTCTCGTAGACCGGCTTTTGTACGGTGTAGCGTTCTTCACGCTCGCTGGTCTCGTAGACCGGCCGAGCAACTTGATAGCGGCGCTCACGGACCTCGGTCTCCCAGACGGGTCGGTAGGTGGTGACCTGCCGTTCGTCGTAGACGGTCTCGTAGTCGACGCGGAAGGCGTTGACTTGCCGTTCTTCATAAACGGTTTCGCACTTTAATCGATAAGCCTGCACGCACGAGGCGCAGGGGACTTGAGCCCAGGCCGAGGCCGCGCCTCCGCCAAGCAAAATCAAGGTGGCCAGCAAAGTTGTCCGCATCGAGGTGACTCCACAGCTCTCGGGTCCACGCGCTTCGCCGACCCAGTTCGGGAAGCCCACACTGAAAAGGCACGTTGAGCGCAGAAAATGCGCGCAACAGCACCTACTGCAAATGTGTCTGAACAACGGGCCTTGTGCAAACGAAAATCCGCGGAGACCTTGCGAGAAACCGGCTCAAGTGATTGCCGAGCGGCCACTTGCGGCGAATCAAAAAAATTCAAGTTTTAGCGTGCCAGCAACCGACACGGGAGTCCGAACTGCGGTGACTTTTCGCATCATGCCGCCTAGGGTAAACAGGCAGAGCGTAGCGACGTGGCGAACAGGCAACGGCACGCGGCGGGACGAAGGTGTACACGTCCGTTGGCGTATGACGACGCGCTAAACTCACGTTCGTTAGCCGCGACGCACAGCGGAGCGCGTTCACAGGGCGAGTCGGTATGGTCCGCGACGGTCACGCGCTCCGCTGCGCGTCGCGGCTAACTGGAAACGCGCGCTATAGCAACTCGGCGATCGGCGCGCCGTGGTCGACGAGCGGCAGGGCGCGGCCGACGCGATCGACAAACGAGACCTGCTCGGCGCGAATGCCCAAGTGATGGAACACGGTCGAGGTCACGTCCTGCGGCATGATCGGTCGGTCGGCCACATACTCGCCCCGCTCGTCGCTACGACCGATGGCCTGACCCATGCGCATACTGCCGCAGCCCATCAGCACGCTGAACGTGTGTCCCCAGTGGTCACGGCCCCCTTCGGCGTTCATCTTCGGCGTGCGACCAAATTCCCCCATCGCCACGACGAGCGTCTTCTCGTAGAGCCCGCGATCGATCAGGTCGGTCACCAAGGCCGCGATGGCTCGATCAAGCGGCGGAATGAGCAGCTTGGCGCCTTCTTCGGTCCGCAGTCGCCCCGCCGTGCCGTGATGATCCCAAGGGACACAGTTGACGGTGACAAACGGGACGCCGGCCTCGACCATGCGGCGAGCCAGGAGTGCGCTTTGACCAAACGTGTGCCGGCCGTAACGATCGCGTGTCGCGGCGCTCTCGGCGTTGATATCGAACGCGCCGGCCACCTGGCGACTGGTGAGCAAGTCGAACGCCCGTTGATATTGCTGCTCGCGATCGGCGAACGAGCGTTCGCTGTCGCGGCGGAACTGATCGAGCGTTTCGAGCACACGACGGCGGTCGGCCAAGCGATCGAACGACAGCTCGGGTTGCAGTGTCAGATTTTTGACGGCGAACTCGCTGGTGTTCGGATCGCTCTCGACGTTGAACGGATTGGCACCGGCTCCCAGGTAGGCCGCGTAGTGGAAGAAGTTATCGGTGCCGCCGCGAAGATTAGGAACCGCGACATACGGGGGCATGCCACTCGACTGCATCCCCTTGAGTTTAGCGACGACCGAGCCCATCGACGGCCGGCGTTGCACATTGAAATCGATCGCGTTGAAGCTCGGGCCTTCAAAGCCCGTGAGCATCCAGTGGTTCCCTTTGGTATGGTCGCCGCTGCCATGATTGACCGTCCGCAACACGGCGAGCCGATCCATGATCTTGGCCTGCTCGGGAATCATCTCGCTCATTTGCAGACCGTTGACGGCCGAACTTACGGCACCGAACGGTCCACGATACTGATCGACTGCTTCCGGTTTGGGATCATAGGTCTCCATGTGCCCAGGGCCGCCGCTGAGCCAAAACAGGATCACGCTCGTGTCGCGCCGCTTGTCGACGGCCCCTTGGACCTCGCGGAGTCGGAACCAGTCGCTCAAACCGAAGCCACCGAGCCCGAGCGTACCGGCCTGCACGAAGCTCCTTCGCGTCACCCCCTGGCAATTGTCCGCGCGGTCGCCGATGATCCGTAGCATGAGTTGAACTCCGCCAGCAATCTGTTCCAATTCGACGCATCAAGTATGTCAGATGAGTCGAGCCGAGCCAAGGCCACGGCATCTAACCTGGAATATCTGCATCGCTGGGACCGTTTACGATATCTCCACGAATCTGGATGGAATGGCCGCAAAACATCTCCCCATCGTCGTGCCAGAACTCGAAGCGACCACCCGAAGAAACTCCGATATCTACAAGCTTCATCCTTGAAATGAAGTCGTTTTCGCTGAGTTCCGGTTCCCCATCGCTTAGCCAATATTCATTTTTTGTTTTGAGAAGCTTTTCGGCGGCGTAAGCATCGATTCGCTGTTTCCATGCCAAGGAATCAGCCCACAGTGCTTCTGCCGTACGTATCGATGCCTCTATCGATTTATTCTCGTCGGGTAAAAATTGCATGCGGACTCGAGTGCCATTCCATTCAGCATGACCGCTAAACCAGCCGATTCGACGGTCTAAAATAAAATCTCCGAATTGTTCTGTCGTGACGACCACCGGTTTTCTCAGTTCACTTGCGATAGCCAATAGCTCGTCATCCGTCGAGTCCGTTGGCAAAGCGTTTTCAAACACAGCCCGAGTATGGTCCGTCGAAAGGAATACAGAGAGGCACGGGAGGGTGAGTTCCGGAAAATCATCGAAGTAATTTGCGTTTGGGGGGACCGGCCGAATAACTATCAACTCTCGATTTACGATTGGCGCATTCACTATTTTCCACGCAGCAAACGAGAAACAATGTATTTGATAACCGTCGTTTTGTCCCGGCCAACCACCTTGATTGCTTGGCGAAACTATGCCGTGAATTAATACAGGTGTCGTCTCGTAGTGTATTTCAGCGGCGTCAATTTTCGTTAGCGGTTCAATATTCGGTGGAACGAAGGAAGCTGGAATGGATTTTATTTCTTGTGACACTCCTTTTCCCGAAAAAATGAGATTCCCCAATGCTCGAAGTCGTGCAATAAATCGACTCATGAGATTGCCCTCCAACCAAATTCCGAGAACCGATCTGGCTAATATATGCCCAGGTTTACTTGACGGCAATTATGGAAGGTCACGTTTAGAAATCGCAGGTTGAGCACTCACTGCCAGATTTGGAGAATGAGGTACTTTTGACGAAACTCTTTAAATCGCACGTTTATTCATTATTCAACGAAGACTTAACCATCCATGACTAAAATCCCTTGCGTGATGGCCGATGGGCCGCTGGCACCGATTATCGAACAACTCACGGCCGGCCGGGTCGCGTGGCGGCCGTGGCAAGCGACCTTGAACGCGCCTAACGAGGAGATCGTGGCGCTGTATACCTACGGACATCCGCACGTCGGCGACGCGCTGCTCAAGCAGCTGCCCAAGTTGCGGGTGATTAGCAATTACGGTGTCGGCGTGGATCATATCGACCTCGCGGCTGCCAAGACACATGGCGTGCCGGTGGGTAATACGCCGGGCATTCTCGACGGCGCGACGGCCGACATGGGCTTTACGCTGCTGCTGGCCACGGCGCGGCGACTGGTCGAAGGGGATCGTTACGCCCGGTCGCCGCAGTTCACCGTTTACGATCCGGGCTACATGCTGGGGAGCGAAGTCCACAGCAGTACGCTCGGCATCGTGGGGTTGGGACGCATTGGGGCTCAGGTGGCCAAGCGGGCTCGCGGCTTTGATATGAACGTGCTGTATCACAATCGCCGTCGCCGCGAGGACCTGGAAGCCAGCCTGGGCGTGCGCTACGCCGAGTTCGATGATCTGCTCGCAACAAGCGACTACGTGATGCTCTGCTGTCCGCTCACGGCCGACACGCGCGGGCTGATCGATGCCGCGGCGCTCGCCAAGATGAAACGCAGTGGCACATTGATTAACATCGCCCGCGGCGGCGTGGTCGATACGCAGGCACTGACCGACGCTCTGGCCGTGCGACGCATTGCCGCGGCGGGACTCGACGTGACCGACCCTGAGCCGTTGCCGAGAAATCATCCGCTGCTCAAGCTCGACAACGTCGTGATCGCGCCGCACTTGGGAAGCGCCACGAACGAAACGAGGCGGAAGATGGCCGAGATGTCGGTCGAGAATTTGTTGCTTGGGCTGGAGGGGAAGCCGCTCGCGTATCGGGTGGGGTGAGGAGTGCAGGAGTGGAGGAGTGGAGGAGTGGAGGAGTGGCGCTGTCGCGTTAGCGCTACTCCTCCACCCCTCTGCTCCCCAGCCCCTCGGCCTCATGACGCGCTCCGCTGCGCGTCGCGGCTAACGGGAATTTGATATTCAGTCGGTGGCTAACTTCCGCAGCGCGGTACAGAGCGCGGTGATGTCGTCGTCGCGGGTGTCCCAAGAGCACATCAGCCGTGCGCCACCGGCGGCGATAAACGTGTAAAAACGCCAACCTTGCTCGCGGAGGGCTTTGGCCCAGGGGATGGGCATTTCGACGAACACGCTGTTGGCCTGCGGTGTGGCAAGCAGCCGCAGCTGGGGGATCGAGGCCAGGGCCGCTGCCAGTTGCTGAGCACGCTGATTGGCGTAGCGTGCGCGTTCGACCCAGGCGTTACTCTGGAGCATGCCAACCCAGGGGGCCGAGATAAATCGCATTTTCGAGGCAAGTTGCCCGGCTTGTTTGCAACGGTAATCGAACTCCTTGGCCAATTCGCGATTAAAGAAGATGACGGCCTCGCCCACCGGCAGGCCATTTTTCGTGCCGCCGAAGCAGAGCACGTCGACGCCGAGCTTCCAGGTGATTTCCTTCGGCTTCACACCGAGCGTGGCGATCGCATTGGCGAACCGGGCACCGTCCATGTGAATGCGTAAATGATGCCGCCGGGCCATCTCGCCCAGCGCGTCCAGCTCGGCCACGCTGTACACCGTTCCCATCTCGGTTGCCTGAGTGAGCGACAACACACGCGGCTTGGGATAATGAATGTCGCAACGGCGCGTGACCATTTCATGCACGCTCTGTGGCAGAATTTTTCCCTCGGGCCCGTCGACCACGAGCAGCTTGGTGCCGTTCGAGAAAAACTCGGGCCCGCCACACTCGTCGGTTTCGACATGCGCGAGCTGATGACAGATCACGCTGTGATATGACTGACAGAGGTGGGCAATGGCCATCGCATTGGCTGCCGTACCGTTGAAGCAGAAGAACACTTCGCAGTCGATCTCGAACAGCTCGCGAAGCAGGTCGCTGGCTTTTTGTGTCCAGGGATCGTCGCCGTAGGCGGGCACATGACCGCGGTTGGCTTGCTCGAGCGCAGCCCAAGCCTCGGGACAGATACCTGCATAGTTGTCGCTGGCAAAGTGGCGGCGGTTCTCGAACGTCGGGAGATCGATGGTCATGTGGGGTCCTGTGCAGCTTGAATCGATAGATCCGAGCCGGGGACGTAAGTCCCCGGATAGCGTGGCGTATAACAGGGCAAATATATCCGGGGATTTACGTCCCCGGCTGGGAGTGTGTTCACCTGGGGTCCAGTTGTGATCGCGACTATTGGCTCTCCAGGCTGACGCAAATCAACTCCTGATCGTTCCGCGCGAAGATACAACGATTCGCGTAGGCCGGATGGCTCCAGACCACACTGCGGCCGAAGGCCTCATGGGTCGGTTCGAGCAGATGAGCACGGGAGAGTTCCTCGTAACCCTTGGGCGAGAGCTTGGCGATGATGAGGTCGCCCCGTTCGTTAAAAATGAAGAACCGCTCACCGTTGCGGACGAGGAAGGCGGTGCCCGAGTTGGTACGCCGCTCGGCGGAGATCGCCTGATAGGTTTCCCACAGTTTTTTGCCCGAGGGTATTTCGATCGCGGCGAGTTCACCCATGCGATCGACCCCGTAGAGCGTGTTGTTCATCGGGACGACCGGGCTATGCACGGGGGCGAAGCCCAGTTTCGATGAGACGCGCCACAGCTCGCTCACCGTGGGCTTGTCCTGCGCGAGCTTAAGCAGCACCCCTTGATTGACGATGCCGGCGACAAACAAGTGCTCGCCGATCTGGCAGGGCGGGTTGATCGACATGCCGTAGTTGGGTTCGAGCTTGACGCTCCACAGGACCTCGCCCGTGTCGCTCCGCAGACCGTTGACGGCCTGCGGCGACCAGATCACGAGCTGCTTGCCTTGGGCGGTGTGGATGAGGGTGGGTGGGCAGTAACCGGCGTCGGGGGCGCTGAGGGCACGCCACAATTCCTTGCCGGTCCGCTTGTCGAGCGCGACGGCCACACTCCCCGCGCCACCGGCTAGGACGAAGAGTTTATCCCCCTCGATGAGCGGATGACTACAGAAGCCCCAGATGGGCGTGGGGGCTTGGTATCGCTCTTTGAGATCGACGTGCCAGACGACTTCGCCGGTCACGGCATGCAGGCAGAGCAGGTTCCCTTCGGCGCCGAGGGTATAAACCCGGTCACCATCGACGGCGGGGGTGGCGCGTGGGCCGGCCGGATAGCTGATCTCGTAGGAACGATCGTAGGCGTGCTTCCAGAGTACTTGGCCGCTAGCAGCGTCGAGGCAGAGGATGCGCTCCTGCCCCTGGAGTTGGGGTCGGCCACTGGGATCGTTCTTGGGTTCGCCCGCTGTGCGGACGTAGTCAGTTATATAGACCCGACCCGCGGCCACGGCGGGGCCCGAGTAGCCGCCGGAGACTTTGGCCCGCCAGCGGACATCGAGTTTGCCCTCGAGCGAGTCGGTGATACGTGTTTCGTGCCAGACGCTATCGCGCGTGGGGCCTTGCCATTGGGGCCAGTCGTCGGCCCCGGCGGTATTGACGATCAGGCTGACAAACAGGCCGATCCATTTCATCAAGCCATCGCGGGGCATCATTCAGCTCCTCATCCGTTGGGGTGCGTCCAGGAGCGATCAGGATAACGTAACGCTCGCCGGTGTGCATCTGCTGGGTTCGCTGGCTGGGGTCTCATAACCACCGCTACATGCACCATTGCTACTACAAGCGGCGGTAGCAGACTATTGCGAATAATCTGCACCTCCCGCGCAACTGTTATTCAACTCACCAAGCGATCTTGTCCGAAGATTGGAGTACCCGCTGGAGAGTTGCTGCCTGGGGGGCTTGGTTGTTTTCGACCGAGTTCCTTGCTGGCAGCAGCAGCGATAGCGGGTTGGGCCCCTTGAGAAGGGGACAGTCCGTCGTCCGCCTTGACCCCGGTATGGTCGACGAGCCATCGCCCAACGTTGAGACGCCGAATACAACCATGACAAGAGCCACCATTAGCACAGCCAACCTGCGACGCCCTCTGTGGGCGCGAGTGCGACGAGTTTGTGCCGTGGCCACGGTGAGCCTCGCTGCCACACCGCTCCCACTGTCGGCTCAGGTACCCTACGGTGCAGGCGGACCTGGCACGAACTATGTGCCACCCCAGGTCAATGGGGCCCCCTATGGAGGCTGGAATGGCGGGTCGGTGCAGCCGACAGCCTATACGACTCCGACCAGCATGCCGAACAACTACGGCAACCAGCCTGGTGGTTATCCGCCTTCGAGCGTGCGGCCGACGAACTACACTCAACAAGCCTCGTTCCCGCAACCAACCGGCTATTCGCAAGGCTACGCTCCGCAGCAAGGTTACCCTCCGCCGCAGGGCTACGCGCCGCAACAGGGTTATGCTCCGCAGTCGGGCTACGCTCAACAGGTCGCGTTTCCGCAGCCGGTCTATGGCCCGCAAGCGTACGGTCAGTTCGCGCCCTCGGGTGGCTACAACGGCCCGATGCCCGCGAATCAGGGTGTCGCTCCCAACGGTGGCGCGCCGCAGCAAGGATTCCAAGGGGGCGCGCCGAACGGTCCTGGCGGCCAGTTCCAGCTCCCGTCGAGCGGCGGCCCCGCGCCGGTCACACCGGCCTCGCAGGGAGACAAAATCCCACTCAAGGAAGACGCGCCGGTCCCCATTCAACACAAGGTCGACGCCTACGTGGCCGACATCATTGGCCCCGAAGTGCGCATGAACTTGCGTAGCGGCAAAGGCGAGCTCATCCGACTCAAGTCGAATGTGGCACGCGTGGCGATCACCGACCCTTCGGTGGTCGAGATCATCCAGTATCGACCCGATGAGTTCGAGCTCGTCGGTCGCGCCGTGGGGGAAACGACCCTCACGCTCTGGTTCCCCGGCCAAAACGACAAAGGCCAACAACCGTTCATCCGCTATCTCATCAAGGTGCTGCCAACCGAAGACGCCGAAGATGTACCGGGCGTCGAATACGGCAAGCTGCAGCGTCGGCTCAATGAGATGTTCCCGAACAGCCACATTCAGCTGATCGCGGTGCTCGATAAGCTCATTGTGCGCGGCCAGGCCCGCGATGCCCGCGAAGCCTCGCAGATCATGCAAGTGTTGCGTGGCCAGATGACCGACCAGTTCGGCAACACGCTCGGACCGGGTATGACCGGTTGGGGCGGCGGCATTCCTGGGGCGGGACCTGTGAGCTGGGCCGGTTACGGTGGCTTCGGCAACGGTGGTTACAACGGCGTCGCCTATGGCACGAACCGCTTGGGTCGTGGCCGATCGGCCAGTGACATGCCCGCCACGCAGGTCATCAGCATGCTCGACGTGCCGGGCGAACAGCAGATCATGCTCAAAGTGCGAGTCGCCGAACTGACTCGCACCGCGCTCCGCGAGATGGGGGCCAACTTTGCCGCCCAGGCCGGCGACTTCAGCTTCAGCTCAGTGCTCAATGCCACCGGCGCGGCCTCGGCCATCCTCACCTCGCAACAGGTGCAGTTGACCCTGAGCGCCGTGAGCAGCAACCGCATGTCCAAGGTCCTGGCCGAGCCGAACCTCGTGACCCTCAACGGTTACCCGGCCAGCTTCATCGCCGGTGGTCAATTCCCCGTGCCGACGGTGGTCGGCGTGGGTGGAGCCGCCGCGGCGACCACGGGCTTCCAAGGCTTTGGTACTCAGATCTTCTTTACGCCGACGATGATCGACAAGGACCACATCCGCTTGCAAGTCACGCCGACCGTGAGCCGGCTCGACTCGACCAGCGGCGTGAACGGTATTCCCGGCCTACAGACCCGCAGTGCTTCGACCAACGTCGACTTGCGTGAAGGTCAATGGCTGGCGATTGCCGGGTTGATTCAAGATCAGCAAGTGGGCGAGAGCGCGCGGGTCCCGTGGCTCGGCGATATCCCGTTCGTCGGTGCCCTGTTCTCGCATCGCAAGGTGACCCGCGACGAGACCGAGGTGATCATCCTGGTGAGCCCCGAGTTGATCCATCCGATGGAAGCCGATCAGGTTCCGCAAATCCTGCCGGGCATGGAAGTGACCGAGCCGGATGACGCGCGGTTCTTTATTCGTGGCGCGTACACGGGTAACCCGAACTTGCAGCATCGCAGCACCGTCTACCCCGAGTACCGCTGGGACACGTACGACGCCCGCAACCGTGCGGTGCGCGACGCGCGAGGCGCGAATGGGTACGGGCGCACGGAGCGCTATTACACGGGCGGAGCCAGCGGCTTCTCGAACTAACAGCACCTAACCAGCCAGCGGCCTGCGACAGGGCCCTGGAGCGGATGACGTGAGTCAAGGAAATCGAATCATGCGACGACCCCTGCGAGAATGGCGCACCGCCTTGGCCGCCTTGGCGCTGGGCATGAACGTCATGAGCGGCTGCTCGCTCCGCTGGGGAGGCGGCTACTTCAACGCTCCCAGCGGCTATCCGCCCCAAGGCACGCTTACCGATCCGCTCTGGCAAACCCAGGAAGACAACGCCGAGCCCAGCAAGTTCGTCGTCTACCAGCACGAGTGGTTGCAAAACACCACTCGGCTCAACACCTATGGTGAAGATCACCTGAAACAAGTCGCGGCTCGCATCAATGCCGGCCAGAACTTTGCGGTCATCATCGAACGTAGCAATTCGAGCGTCCGCGACACGTCCGAGTTCCGTTACCCGATTCACACCAACCCCGAACTTGACGCCCGCCGCCGCGAGATCGTCGTACAAGCCCTGAGCATGATGGGCGTGCCTGACGCCCAGCAGCGCGTCGTCATTTCGTCAGCCATCACGCGCGGCTTCCACGAGTACGAATCCGAACGGGCCTACTACAACATGTTCCGCGGCGCGGGAGTGGGCTTCGGCGGTTTTGGTGGCGGGCTGGGAGGCTTCGGCGGTGGCGGCATGGGCGGCGGTGCGGGCGGCGGAGGTATGTTCTAAGCAATCACCCATCACACACATCTCAACTCGAGTAACTTCCCGCAACGACCCGCCCGGACGACGACCCATCGCCCGAGCACCGACCCACAAATACGATCCAAACACGATGTCCTCGGCGCGGCGCCGAATCGCTCCTCGAACAGCGAACACTCCGCGGCGTGGCGTCTGTCGTTGTTTATCCTGCGAGGTTACGTCATGTCTCTGGTCACTCCCTTCGGCCGTCCCTTGAGTTTGCGCGTGGGACATTGCGCCTGCTTGTTGTTCGTTGCCCTCTCCGGCTGCGCGCTCACGAGCACGCTGCCTGAACTGCCCACGGCAGAAAATCTGGCCCGCAAAGAGAAGCAAACGATCTCGCTGGCGCAGCTCGCTGAACAACGCGGCCAAGACGCCGACGCCAAGCACATCTACGAAGAGCTCATCAAGAAGAACCCCAAGCATCAGCTGGCCCATCATCGCCTGGGGGTCATGGCGGCCAAGAATGGCAAGTACACCGAGGCTGACGAACACTTTTTTCAAGCCTACGAGATCGGCCCCAAGTCGCCACAACTGCTGAGCGACATGGGCTACCGTCTGTTCCTCGAAAACCGCCTCCCGGACGCTGAAAAAATGTATCGCGAGGCGCTGGCGATCGAGCCCAAGCACCCGACGGCCAATAACAACCTGGGCTTGGTACTCGGCCAACAAGGTCGCAGCGACGAAGCGCTGCAATGCTTCCTGCGTGTCAATAGCGAAGCGCAAGCACATTGCAGCCTGGGTTATGTACTCACGCAGATTGCCCGTATCGACGAAGCCAAGTTTCACTTCAATCAAGCGCTGTCGCATGATCCGAACCTGCGTCCGGCTGCCAACGGGCTGCTCTATCTGACGGGCAATTATCAGCCGCGACAACCGGCCGCGCCGAGCAACCCGTTGCTACCACCGCAACAGGTGGCGGCAAGTTTGCCGCCCGCGCAACCGATGCAAGCCGGTTGGAATCAACTCCCGGTGTCCGAGACGAAAGTCGCCGCGAATCCGCAACCCCCGGCCGGCACCGTGAGCTGGAATGGCCCGCAAGCCGCCGCGCCACAGACCGCGCCGACCCCGACTCAAACGGGCGGCGTACAACCCGTCACCTATAACTCGGCGATGCCGGCCTACAACGGCACGGCACCTTCGGTGGGTTCGACCACCGCGCCCTACTCAGGCCCGATGGGCACACCGATGCAATTCAGCAACGGCATCCCCCAGGGGGCGACTCCCTATGGCAACTCGCAAATCGCGCCGCCCGTCATGGCTCCCGCCCCAGCGGCAAACCCGTACTCGGGCAGTTGAGCCATTGTTCATGAGTCTCTAGCGGGTGCCATGCCCACGGTTCGACGTGGGCATGCGCGCACATGGCCACCCTTCGCGTGGCCATGGCACTCCAATACAAACTGCAATCATTTGAAAAGCTCTACCGCGCAGTGTGCGCTCCGTTGCGATGATCTTTCCAACGTCGATGCACCCACCAGTACTGCTCGGGTGCTGCGCGGACAATCGCTTCCAACTGACTCGTGAACCACTGCGTGAGCGGCTTCACTCCCGAGGTCGCGTCGGCCTGATCGCGTGGATCGACGAGGCTGTGGATGCCGACGTCGTAGTGCAATAGGCCGCCCGTTCGCCGCGCGTAGGCTACGATCAGCGGTGCGTCGTATTGCAGCGCGAAGAGCGCCACGGCCTTGTGCGTTGATGCGGGGCGTCTAAAAAAGTCGACCCAACAACCACGGCTTCCCGCGTATTGATCTCCCAGCAGCGTCACGGCCTCGCCGCGCTCGAGCGTGGCGACAATCTCATCGTAGCCACCGATCTTGTCGACCATCCGCTGACCCGTGCGTCCGCGAAAGCGACGCAGCCACGCATCGAGAAACTCGTTGTCCAACTCGCGAGCCACGGCCAGCGTAGGCACCCCCAACAAGCCGAGCGCGTAGTTACCCAACTCGAAATTGCCAAAATGCCCGGACACGATCACCATCGGCCGGCCGCTCATAAAATAGCCGAGTGTCTGCTGTCCGTTGCAAAGATTCAGGTACCGTCGCCAGTTGGTCGGATGCACCTTGCGATCGAGCAGAGCCACTTCGCCGATGAGTAAAAAGAGGTGCTCCCACATTTGCCGGGCTACCTTGCGGCGCGTCGGCTCGTCGCTCTCGCTCAGAGCGATCGCCAGGCTCTCATCGACCACGTCGCGGCGCAAACGCAGCACCTCGTCACACAGGTACCCGAACACAGGTGCGAACGACTCAAAGGTCTCGCCGCGCAACATCTGCAATAGGCAGACCGCCACACGCACCACGAGATACGTCAGATATTGCCGCGCACGACTCACAACGACACCACTCAAGACCGAGGACCCAACGGAGTTCCATTCGAGAGCACGCTATCGACTCGCCGCGGTTCTGTCCACCGCAGGAGCATTTGTACGGCAGCCATCAGAATTCAGGCGACGCATGGCCGCCGATCAAATAAAATACCGGCGATTCGCGTCAGACGTTGCACGAGGTTGTTGTCTCCCCCCGGTCTTCACACGCCTTCGTTCCAGGAACCGCGTTATGTCATTGGCCCGTTTTGCGCTCCAAATGCTCGCGCTCCTTATGACGCCCTCTGCGGTGCTGTTCGTCACCGGCTCGATCGCGGCGGCCGAGAAACCCAACGTGCTGTTCATCGCTGTCGACGATTTGAACGACTGGATCGGCTGCCTCGGCGGGCACCCCCAGGCCAAGACACCCAACATCGACGCCCTCGCGGCTCGGGGCGTCAACTTCACCCGCGCCTACTGTGCCTCGCCGGTCTGCAATCCCTCGCGCACGGCGCTCATGACCGGCCTGCGCAGCTCGTCGAGCGGCGTCTACGGCAACGATGTGAATCGCCGCACGACCCGTTGTGCCGACGTCGTGGCGCTCAACTCCTGGATGCATGACCAGGGCTATCGGACCCTCGCCGCGGGCAAGATCTATCACGGCGACAGTGACCAATGGGGTAAGTGGGACGAGTACGCCAACATCCGAGGTGGAGATTTGCCCCCAGGCAAGGGCGAGAACGACGGAGTCGGTGGCATCCGCTTCGCACCGGCCGACGGCCAGGACGAAGACACGCACGACTTTCACACCGTCGAGTATTGCCTCGAGCAGTTGAACAAAAAGCACGACCGGCCCTTCTTCCTGGCGTGTGGATTGCACAAGCCGCACATGGCCTGGAACGTACCACGCAAGTACTACGACCTCTTCCCGCTCGAATCAATTCAGCTCCCCATCGTCAACGAGCATGACCTCGACGATGTGCCGAGCGCTGGCCAGAAGATGGCCAACCCGCAGGGAGATCACGCCGCGATGCTCAAGTCGGGCCGCTGGAAAGAGGCGGTGCGCGGTTATCTGGCCGCCGGAGCGTACTGCGACGCCATGATCGGCAAGCTGATGCGAGGTTTCGATCAATGCCCGAACAAAGACAACACGATCATTGTGTTCTGGGGGGATCACGGTTGGCACCTGGGCGAGAAACAACACTGGCGCAAGTTTGCCCTCTGGGAGGAAGCGACCCGGGCGCCGTTGTTTTTCGTCGCGCCGGGCGTGACGAAGCCGAACTCAACGTGTGCGCGCACTGTCGATTTCATGAGCATCTACCCGACCCTCTGCGAGTTGTGTGGCCTGACGACGCCGTCGCACGTGCAAGGAGTGTCGATCCGGTCGTTGCTCTCCAATCCGGCTGCGGTCTGGGATCGCCCCGCCTTGACCACGCACGGCTACCAAAACCACGCGGTGCGGAGTGAAAAGTGGCGTTACATCCGCTACGCTAATGGCGATGAAGAGTTGTATGACGAAGTCGCCGACCCGCTCGAATGGAAAAATCTCGCGCTCGATACGCAGTACGCGGCCGTCAAAGCCGAGTTGGCTAAACACCTGCCGACCGAGAACGTCTCGCCGGGCGAGAAAAAAACCGGCGAGAACAACGCCAAGAAAACAGCCAAGCAGAAAGCCAAGCAAGACTCGAAGTAGTTCCCCTCTCCCGTCGGGAGCGGGTGGCCGACAGGCCGGGTGAGGGTGGTTCGCCCTGTCACTCGCCTGGCATCACTTTCCACGCTCCGCACTTCCGAGGTCGTACAGCAATGCCCTACCGTCATCAGCAGCACGTCGGCAGTTCTTGGGGGCGCCGCGATTTTCTCCTCGGCTCCGCGGCGCTGGTCGCTTGGCCGTTACTCTCGCCGCCGCTTTCCGCGACGGTCCGTAAAAATGTCGCGCTCAAGTCGCACCCCTTTCAGCTAGGAGTCGCCTCGGGCGATCCGACCGCCGACGGCTTTGTGATCTGGACGCGACTGGCTCCCGAACCGCTCGACGGTGGCGGAATGCCGCACGAGAACATCGAGGTTCGTTGGCAGGTCGCGCGCGATGAAAAGATGACCCAGGTCGTCGCCTCGGGCACGAGCGTCGCCACGCCCGAGCTGGCCCACTCGGTGCATGTCGAGGTGGCCGGGCTCGAGCCGCAGCGGTGGTACTTTTATCAGTTCCAGGCCGTGGGAGAGACGAGCAGCGTGGGTCGGGCGCGGACCATGCCCGCCGCCGACGCGCTCCCCGACCGGCTCCGTTTCGCCTTCGCGTCGTGTCAGCACTACGAGCACGGGCTCTTCACCGCCTACGCACACATGATGCGATCCGAGCTCGATCTGATCGTGCATCTGGGCGATTATATCTACGAAGGGGCCGCCAAGGACAATCTGGTCCGCAAGCACGTCGGCCTCGAATGCGAAACACTCGAAGGCTACCGCACCCGACATGCCCAGTACAAAACCGACGAGTATTTGCAAGGCGCGCATGCCGCGTGTCCTTGGATCGTCACCTGGGACGATCACGAGTTCGACAACAACTGTGCCAGCGACATCAGCGAGCAAACAGGGGTCGAGCCCGGTCCGTTCCTCGAACGTCGCGCCCGCGCCTATCAGGCGTATTATGAGCACATGCCGCTCCGCAGGGCGCAAATCCCACGCGGCCCGCACATGCAATTGTACCGCCACGTCGACTGCGGTCGGCTCGCCCGCTTCGCGGTGCTCGACACGCGGCAGTATCGGAGCGATCAGCCCTGTGGCGATAATAACAAGCCTCCTTGCGACGAGACGTATTCGCCGCAAGCGACCTTACTCGGCGATGCTCAAGAACAATGGCTTACCAAGACGCTCGACGCCACACCCGCACAGTGGAACGTACTCGCGCAGCAGGTGATGATGGCTCGCGCCGATCGACTGATGGGCGAAGGGGTGGCTTACAGCATGGATCAGTGGCCCGGCTACGAGGTCAACCGGCAGCGCGTGCTCAAGTACTTTGCCGCGCGACCCAAGCTGAACCCCATCGTGCTCACGGGCGATATTCACACCCATTGGGCCAATAACTTGCAGGTGAACAGTGCCGACCCGCAGGACAAGGTCGTGGCCAGCGAATTCGTGGGTACCTCGATCAGCTCGGGCGGCAACGGCACTCTGCCGGGAGAAAAACCCTCGCCCGTCTTGAGCGAGAACCCGTTTGTGAAGTACCACAGCACGCAACGCGGGTACATCTCATGCGAGGTGACGCCGCGTACTTGGCGC
Source organism: uncultured Planctomycetaceae bacterium (assembly GCA_964387325.1). Classification (GTDB taxonomy): domain Bacteria; phylum Planctomycetota; class Planctomycetia; order Pirellulales; family PNKZ01; genus CAZZBK01. The sequence continues at coordinate 63,766 of CAYLYE010000001.1, read as the reverse complement.
TCGCATTATCATACGCTCGACTATGTGACCCGGCCGGGGGCGCCGCTGCAAACGCCCGTTAAGTTCGCCGTCGAGTCGGGTCAGCCCGGTCTACAAAAAATCTGAACAGGAAACGTATCGATGTTAAACCAGCGGATGATGTGGGGTCTTGTGATGTTGTGCTGCTTGACGGCGCCGACCTGGGGGGCCGACGACAAGCCGTGGGTCGCCACGGCGTTTACTGAAAAGGGCTCGTTCACGCCGGGCATTGAAGGCCCCAACTGCGACGCGCTCGGCAATGTCTTTGTGGTCAACTTTGCCAAGCAAGGGACCGTCGGCAAAGTGACCCCCGAGGGCAAAGGTGAAGTCTTTGTCGAGTTCGCCAACAAGAGCGTGGGTAACGGCATCGTCTTCGATCGGAGCGGGAATTTTTATGTCGCCGACTATGTGAACCACAACGTGCTGCGAGTGGATCCACGCACCAAAGCCGTGAGCGTCTTCGCGCATGAGTCGAAGATGAGTCAGCCGAACGATCTGGCGATCGCGCCCGATGGCACGCTCTACGCCAGCGACCCGAATTGGGGCAAAAGCACAGGACAAATCTGGCGCATCGACCCGCGCGGGACTGTGACGCTCGTGGCTGACGGGCAGGGGACCACCAACGGCATCGAGGTCAGTCCCGACGGCAAGACCCTGTACACGAACGAGAGTGTGCAGCGCGGCGTGTGGGCATTTCCGATCACAGCACAAGGTCTCGGCGAGCGCAAGCTCGTCAAGCAATTTCCCGATCACGGCTTCGATGGCATGCGCTGCGATGTCGACGGCAACTTGTATATTACCCGCTACGGCAAAGGGACCGTTGTCAAAATGTCTCCGCAGGGCGAAATCCTGCACGAGGTCGACGTGCTCGGCAAAAGCCCGAGCAATCTGTGCTTCGGTGGTCCCGACGGTCGGACGGTCTACGTGACCGAAGTGACCCAGCAGCGGCTGGTGTCGTTTCGGGTCGATCGACCGGGTTTGAATTGGCAACGTTGGCAAGAAAAATAATCACGGAGTGGCGTATGTTCTGCCGGATGTTTGTGGCCTGCGCATGGTTGTGCATGGCGTCGTGGGTTGTTGCCGGTCCGAAGGTCACGGTGGTGACGGGCGACAATCCCTCGCCGCTGGTGCGCTTTGCGGCAGATGAATTATCGACGCAACTCACCAAGCTGTTCGAGGCCGAGGTGCGAGTGAGCGCCACCCCCGCCGCCGACGCCGCGCACGTGGTCTTGCTCGGTCGGCCTGAGACCAACGCCGCGCTGGCTCAAGCCGCCGGCGATCGTTGGCCCAAGCTCAGCGAGCAAGGGCACGTTGTCCGTACACTCGCCGGCAGCAAGGTGCCGACCGTGATCGTCGGCGGCGGCAGCGACTTGGCCACGCTCTGGGCCGTGTACGAACTCGGTCATCATTTTGGCATCCGTTCGTTGCCTCACGGCGACATGCTCCCCACGGCCGGCGCCACATTTAAGCTCGACGATCTCGATCTGGTGTTGGACACGGAGTTGAGCGTGCGTGGCTGGCGGATGTTTGGCAACGCGCTCTCGTCGACCTTCGCTTGGAGCGCGGCCGACCTCGAGGCGCTGATCGGCCAGTTGGTCAAAAATAAAATCAATTTGATTGTCTTCGAACTGGGCACCGAACAGCCGTTTGTCGAGTACTCCGTGCAAGGTCAGCGCGTGCAGGGCAGCCGCTTGTTCGACTTGGGTCAAACGTTCGACGTGACTCCCGACACGCCGGGGCGACGCGCCTTTGGCGAGAATAAGTTGTTCACCGCCGCCGAGTTCGCGGGCCGCTCGACCCCGGCCGAGCAGTTGAGCGCCGCGCAGACGCTCGTCCATCGGCTCATGCGTCGTTGTGCGCAGCTGGGGATCGGCGGCGCACTGCGTGTCGCACCGACGGCCTTTCCTCGCGAGCTGCGAGGCAAGCTCCCCGACGCCATCGAGCAGCTAAGGAAATCTTTGGGCGCGCCGGCTCGCGAGCCCGCCGCCGTCGCTGGTCCCGTGTTGACTTGGTTGCCCGGCGCGCCCCACACGGGCGATTCGTCAGGGGTGCGCGAAGCGACCCATGCCCAGTGGCAGGCACTGCATCAGGCTTATCCTGAAACGTCGGCTTGGTTTGGCGATCATCTCGACTACGAAGGGCTGCACACGCTGTTGCCCGAGGACCTCAAGCAGCACGCGACACCGTTGTTCGTCGACGGCTCGTTCGTGCGCGAGGCCGATCTGGCGAAGAGCCTGCCGCGCTCGGTTGTGTTCTCGTTGGGGGTCGAAATGTTGCATGAAGAACCGCCCCACGAATCACTCGCCATGTTGCGGAAGAAAGCCTCGCCGATCGTCGGCGAACTGCACGCAGCCCTTTCGGGACTCGGCCCTTTGCCCTTGGCCGACCAAGCTGCCGTGCTGCACGACATTGACTTGGCCAAGAGCCACGGCTGGCGCGGGCTGGTGCTGCAACCGACCGCGCTGATCGGCGAAGCCACGGTTCCCCTGTATGCGTTGGGGCGCGCGGCGTTCAGCAAGCTGTCGGCCGATGACATCGTGCTGCAACTTTACACCCCCATCGCCGGTCGACGCGACGTAGCCGAGCGGATGCTGCTCGCACTGCAACTGCTCGAACAGGCCAATCACGCGCTGGGAGAACATTACTCAGCCGTCGAGCCGCTGACGACGGACCTCGTGTATCAGCATCCGGCCGAGCAGGCCGACGTGCTCAAGAACGCGCTGGGGCTGTTCACAAAGTCGTATAATGAGGTGCTACGGGCACACGGCAATGCTCCGGGCGAGGCCCGGCCGCTGTTCTGGTATCATGCCAAGCGGGGCGAGTTCTCGTTGCATTACCTGGGCGCGCTCGTTGCCCTGGCCGCAGCTGGCGAAGCCCGCGAGGGAAAGCAAGCCGCGGCGCACATCGAGCAACTCGAAAAGGCGGTCGAGGCGCTGTACAACGCCGGCAATGCCCTGAGCGAGGCTGCCCGCGACACGAGCGACCGGGGGTTGATCGCCGAGTTGGATCATCAGCGCTATCGCCCCTTGATCCGCGCGTTGGACAAGGCGAGTAACGAGTGAGTGAGCCGATTCGTTAGCCGCGCTCCGCTGTGCGTCGCGGCTAACGGAATCAATCGTGTTACACGAGCTTGCTGGCGTCGTACCACTGATAACAGCGCATGAGCGCTTCGCGGACGCGGTCCATGACGTGGCTGCGTGTGACCGGCTTGCGGAGCACGGCGAAGGCGTTCCAGGATAGGGCCTCTTTGATCATCTGCTCGTCGGCCTCGGCCGACATCAGGATGCAGGGCAAATCGGCTTTGAACTGCTTGGCCAGCCGCAGGGTTTCGAGCCCCGTGAGGCGAGGCATGTGCATGTCGAACAGCGCGATGTGAACTTCTTCGTTGCGCAGAATATCGAGTGCCTCTTGCCCATCGCTCGCTTGCAGGGTGCGGAACCCGCGCGGCTCGAACACGCTGCTGAGCGTGGCACGCAACGACGAATCATCGTCGGTGATCAAAATGGCGGGTGAGGTCACGAGAACCACAACACTCTCCACACAAGTCGCTGGGACGTTGGTGAGAACAAGCTCCACGACACCCAACTGCCAAAACGGACAGTCGGACACCGCTGGACAAACATAGCTGCAAGTTCGGTACCGCGCGGCAAGTAATCGCGGCCGAGGGTGACGATCTTGCCGCAACACCATATCCAGGTGGAATTTATAGATCATTCATCGAAAACAAGAAAGCCGAGTTAGGGCGTCCGTCGCAGAGTCCTGGCTGCCAAGCGAGGCGCGGCCTGCCAGAGAATCAGGCTCGACTTGAAAGCGAGCAATTCCTCAGCCTTAGGCCGCTTGCGAGGAGACGGTCCACCCTTATACTACCGTGAGTTGCGACCTTATTGTTCCGCCGCGCGAAGGAAAGCCGCCTTGGAAACCCAACCCTCGACGTCGTCGTTCTTCAAGCGTAACCAGTTTCTCATCCTCAGGTTACACTCGCTCAGCGGACTACTGCCCGTGGGGGCGTACATGTGCGTCCACTTGGTGACCAACGCCAGCGTGCTCTCCGGTCCCGACGTGTTTCAGAACGCGGTCGACCAGATCCACTCGTTGGGCCCCGCCCTGCCGCTGGTCGAGTGGGGCGGCATCTTCCTGCCGATCATCTTCCATGCCGTCGTGGGCGTGGCGATCATCCGCACGGGTATCTCGAACACGGCCAACTATCCCTACAAGGGCAATTTCCGCTACACGCTGCAACGCGTGACCGCCTGGATTGCCCTGTTCTTCATTTTCTATCACGTCTTTCACATGCACGGCTGGATACATGCCGACTGGTGGAAGAGCGTGACCGACAACCTAGGCGGCTGGAAGTTTGATCCGCATCATGCCTCGTCGAGCGCCGCGGCCGCGCTGAGTTCGACCCTCACAAAAATCGTCTACGCGATCGGTGTCCTGTCGTGCGTGTATCACTTGGCCAACGGCCTGTGGACGATGGGCATTACCTGGGGTATCTGGACTTCGCCCGCCGCGCAGCGACGCGCCACCGTGGCGTGTGCCATCTTCGGCTTGGCACTGGCCGCCGTCGGACTCGGCGCGCTCACGGGCATGAGCCGTGTGAACGTCGACGAAGCCAAACTCATCGAACAGGCTCGCCTCGATCAGCAGCACTCCGTCAAGGCGCACGTTGACAAGGCCAAGCAGGCCCAGCAGACCGACGGCAAAGCGGCCACGGTCACCGCTCCTTAATCTCCGAATCGTTCAAAGCCGCGCGCCGTTGGCGAGCAATTTTTCCGAGAAAGTCATGAACATGGCAAAGCAACGCGTGATGATCGTTGGTGGTGGACTAGCCGGTCTGGCCGCCGCCATGAAACTCGCCGAGTTGGGCATCGACGTCGACCTGATGAGCCTCACGCCAGTCAAGCGCTCGCACAGCGTCTGCGCCCAAGGCGGGATCAACAGCGTCAACGACCTCACACGCCAACAAGGCGATAACGAGGGGCTGCACTTTGACGACACGGTCTACGGCGGCGACTTCCTCCAGCATCAGCCCCCGGTCAAGGAAATGTGCGACTGGGGACCTAAGATCATCGACCTCATGGATCGCCTCGGTGTCCCTTTCAACCGCACGCCCGAAGGATTCCGCGATCAACGTCGCTTCGGCGGCACGCTCTTCAAACGGACCGCCTTCGCCGGCGCGACTACCGGCCAGCAGTTGCTCTACGCCCTCGACGAACAAGTGCGCCGCTGGGAGAGCGAAGGGAATATCAAGAAATACGAGTTCTGGGATTTTCTGGGCCCGATCCTCGACGAGCAAGGCGTGTGTCGCGGCTGCGTCGCTCAGGATATGGTCACGATGGAGATTCGCTCCTTCGCGGCCGACGCCGTCGTGCTTGCCACGGGCGGGTGCGGACTGATCTTCGGTCGCTCGACGATGTCGATGGCCTGCACCGGCAGCGCGGTCAGCCGCGCCTTTCAGGCCGGCGCCAAGTACGGTAACGGTGAGTTCATCCAAGTCCATCCCACCGCCATTCCCGGCGCTGACAAGCTGCGGCTGATGAGCGAGAGCGCCCGCGGCGAAGGGGGCCGCGTCTGGGTGCCGGTCAAACCACAGGACCCCCGCGAGCCACGCCAAATTCCCGAGAACGAGCGGTATTACTTCCTCGAAAAGCGTTACCCGAAGTACGGCAATCTCGTCCCCCGCGACATTGCCACGCGCGAGATTTTCAACGTCTGCACGAACGAGGGGCTGAGCGTCGAGAGCGATCGGCTCGCCGTCTACCTCGACCTCACGCATCTGCCGCGCGAAATGCTCAACCGCAAACTTGGCGGCATCTTGGAAATCTACGAGAAGTTCCAAGGGGTCGACCCGCGCGAAGTGCCGATGAAGATTTTCCCCGCCGTGCATTACTCGATGGGTGGCCTTTGGGTCGACTACGAGAAGTGCGCCAAGGGTGGATTGCAGATCGGCCATCCAAAGAATCAGGCCACCAATATCCCGGGCCTCTATGCCTTGGGCGAATGCGATTACCAATACCACGGCGCGAATCGACTGGGAGCTAATTCGCTGCTCAGTTGCATCTTCAGCGGCTTGATTGTTGCTCCGAGCTTACAAACTTGGCTCAAGGGAGTGAGCGGCGGCGCGGCAGCCGATCAGCCCTCGTCGTTCTTCGAGCAAGCTCGCAAGCAGCACCAGAGTACGCACGACAAGCTGCTCAAGCGCAGCGGTGGCGGCGAGAACCCGTACCTGCTGCATCAAGAGCTGGGCAATATGATGACCCGCGTCGCCACGGTCGTGCGACAGAACGACCAGCTCAGCGAGGCGGTCGGCAAAATGGCCGATCTCAAGGAGCGGGTCAAGCGCTGCTCGCTCAGCGACTCGGGTCATTGGACCAACCAGAACGTCGTGTTCACCAAGGCGCTCAACGACATGCTGCCGATCGCCGAGGCGATTCTCAAAGGCGCACTGGCGCGCGATGAAAGCCGCGGCGCACACTACAAGCCAAACTTCTCGCTCCCGGGGCTCAAAGCCACCGAACCGGCCGAACGTCTTCGCGAAGCCGAACAATGGTGCGATCGATTCGAGGAGAGCACGGCGCGTTGGCTCAAGAGTTCGATCACGACACTCGACGCGAGCGGCGACGTCCAGTTGAGTTACGAGGATGTCGACACCTCGTTGATCCCGCCCCGCCCACGGCTCTATGGCTTGGTCGGAGCCGAGGTGATCGAGGAAGTCTGGAAGCAGCGCAGCGCCGCCAAGGCCGCTGCCGCGAATCATCAGGGTCATGGGGCGAAGGCCTCGGGCACGGCGGTTGCCGCCCCCCGCTAGTTCCACGTTTCGAGCGTTCAATCAGGAAACGGTAAACCATCATGGACCACGAACACAACGACCACGCTCAGCACGGTCATGCCAAGACCTTTACGGTCCGCGTGCTGCGGCAAGACGCCCCCGGCGAAGCAAGCTACTGGGAACGGCATGTCATCGAACGCGAGAGCGACATGAACGTCATTAGCGTCTTGCAACGCATTGCCGCGCAGGCCAAAACGGCCGAGGGTCAAGCCGTCGCGCCCGTGGCCTGGGACTGTAACTGCCTCGAAGAGGTGTGTGGCGCCTGCACGATGGTCGTCAATGGCCGGGTGCGACAAGCTTGTTCCGCGCTCGTCGATCGTCTGCTCGCCGAGCAACCGGACGAAATTGAGCTTCGGCCGATGGGCAAGTTCCCCGTCGTCCGCGATCTGATGGTCGATCGCTCCCGATTGTTTCGCGCCTTGCAGAAGGTCAAAGCTTGGATTCCGGTCGATGGCTACTACGACATGGGTGCTGGCCCGCGCGTCGCGCCGGCCGAACAGGGCGTTGCCTACCCGCTCTCCGAGTGCATGAGCTGCGGATGCTGTGTCGAGGCGTGTCCGCAGTACAACAAGGTCGAGTTGGCCAAGCGCGATGACGAGAGCGACGCGCAGTTCGCTGCCCGTAAGCAAGCTGCCTACGACGAAAATTTCATTGGCCCGCACGCGATCAGCCAAGCGATGTTGTTCAATACGCATCCGACAGGCAAGCTGCAAGCCGAGGAGCGGCTCGAAGCACTCACGGCCGAGGGGGGCTTGCAGATGTGCGGCAATGCCCAGAACTGCGTGGCGGTCTGCCCCAAGCGGATTCCGCTCACGACCTCGATTGCCCGTGCCGGGCGTGCCGCGACCGTCTACGCGATCAAGAAGCTGTTCGACCGCTAGCGCGAACGTTGCCATCACCCAAGCCGGTGGCTCTGCCGCGTTGCGTAAGGGTGCCATGCTTACTGAACAGAGCCACGTCCTGATGGCCGCTCGCAATGCAGCTTAATGCACCAGCAGGAAGTCTTTGCTGTTGAGCAACGCCCACATCATGTCTTGCAGCGCTTCGAGTTGCTTGTCACCGTAGCTGGCGAGGAAGCCGACCCCCACGCTTCGCTCATCGGTCGATGCACTGCGAGCGAGCGTCCACAGATAGAGTTCGTTGATCCGCTCTTCATCGGTCAGCTTTTGTTTCAGCAACTGAGCCGGTCGGCCGTTGGGGTTACTGACCCGTGCGAGGATGCTATTGCCGTTGATCATGTGCAGCGCCTGGAGCATGTTCGAGCCGTTATCTCGTTCGCACTCGCAGGCTTCCATCCGCTGCGGCTTACCAAACAGGCTCAGAAACGGGCTCGTCACGTTGGCGTCGGGCAGCTGCGCGGCGCGGAACCCAGCCGGAGCGCCACCGATGTTCTCCGGTACCCCGGTCCCCTGCACGAGCGAATCGAGCAGTGCCTCGGCCGGGATGCGTCGCGGCACGGCATGTGAGAAGTTCTGCTCATCGTGCGCGTTCGAGGCATTTTCCACGCTAGTTCGTTGATAGGTCCGCGAGGTGACGATCTGCCGCATCAAATGCCGCGTGTCAAATTTGTGCTGCACGAAGTCGGCCGTCAGCGCGTCGAGCAAGGCGGGGTTGATCGGCGGGTTCGTGCTCCGCACGTCATCGACCGGCTCGACAATCCCACGATGAAAGAAATAGCTCCACAGCCGGTTGACCAATCCACGAGCAAACAACGGATTCTTCGCATCGGTCAGCCATTGGGCATAGGCCTCGCGGCGATCAACGCCCGGGGCGAGCTTGGGTTCGTCCCCGCCTAAGAACCGGGGCGGTTGCTGTTGATTCGTGCGCGGGTTGGTCGAGAGGCCCGCTTGCAAATTCACTTGCACATATTTCGCATTCGGCGTGCGCTGCGCGTTGAATCGAGTGTCGGGCCGGGTGCTCACCTGATTGAAGAAGCTGGCCAGCCCGTAGTAGTCGGCCTGCGTCCAGTTTTCGAGCGGGTGAGCATGGCAGCGGGCACAGAGCATCCGCACGCCACAAAACACCTGCGTGACGCGCTCGACCGAGTCGTTCGTGTCCTTGCTGATCGCGAAGTACACACTGGCCGGGTCGTCGACCGAACCACCGCGCGCGGTCACGAGCCGCCGGGCGAACTCATCGAGCGGCATGTTCGACGCCACCGCCGAGCGAATGAACTCGCGGAACAGATACACGCTCGGCGAACTCACCGAGTTGCGCGAGTTTTGTAGCAGATCGCCCCATTTGAGCGACCAGTGGTCGACAAACTCGCTGCGGTCGAACAGCCCATCAATGACTTGCTGGCGCTTGTTGACGTCGCTGCTGGCCACAAAGGCACGAATCTCTTCAGGCTTCGGCTGTACGCCGATCAGGTCGAGATACACGCGGCGGAGAAACTCTTCGTCGCCCGAGATGGGTGACGGCTCGATCTTGAGCCGATTGAGCTTTTCGATCACGTGCTGATCGACGAGATGATCGGTCGGCACAGGCGTGCTTTGAAAGTTGCTCGTGGGCTTCAACACGATCACGCCGGTCGAAGCGAACTTGCGCTCAAAGCGGCCAACGATCACGGTCTCACCCGGATCGCCCGACTCGACCAGCCCTTCTTCATCGACCGTGGCGAATTGAGTGTTGTTGGCGACAAACACACCGAGCCGGGTCACGTCGCGCGAGGCGCCATTGCTGTAGTCGGCCAGCAATTGCACGCGGTGTTTGATACCTGGCCGCAACACGAGCTTGTCAGGAATCATCCGCACGCCGGTCACTTGAGCCGTGTCGGTCAGGTCGCTTGGCGCGCCTTGCTCGACCCATCGCTGCAAAATCTGATCGCAGAGACTGTCGCGCTGGTAGCGCACACCGCCTTCGTGAGCGACGTCGCCGCGCGGCTTCGAGACGAAAATGCTCGCGATCGGCCGTTGATAGTCGAGCCGTCGGCCAAATACTTCTTTGGTGATGGACATGTAGTCGGCGTCGGCATCCTGCCCGCGGAGCGACAACTTGAAACCGTTTTTGCCCAACGAGTAACCATGACACGCGCCCATATTGCAGCCGGCCTTGGTCAACACCGGCATGACCTCGTGACGGAAACTGTACGGCGGCTCGGTGGGGCTCAATTCGACGCGGACGTTCAACGTGAGCGACTGGCCCATCACGGCCGCGGTGATGGTCGTTTGACCGTTGCTCAGCGGCCAGGCCCAGCCTTGAGAGTCGATGCGAACGATTTTGCTGTCGGCGACCGTGAACTTCGTGCTGCTCCTTAAATCGGCCGAGAAATCGTCGGCCGTGGTCGCCAGCACCTGAATGCTCTGCGGCTGACGAGCATGACGCAACACGATTTCGCTCGGCGACACGCTCAGACTCTTGTACCCGGTCGGCGGCGCGTCGGCCGCGTGGCTCACGGCTCCGCCGCAGATGCCTGTCACGATCAGGGCCACCGCCAACCACCACCATTTATTCATGCTTTGCATTGCGTTCACCTTACTTCTTCTCGTTCTCGGTGCGCTTGACGACGAGCGTCAAGTCGCGCTCACTCTTGATTCGTTGATTGGGCAACTTACTGTCCGGCACAATCGAGGCTTGCAGTTTCAACCCCTTATACTCGCTGGGAGCGAGTGTCGCGGGTATCGCAATGTTCGCCGTGAAGTCGCTTTGATCGGCTTTGATCGTGACGGCCGGACTGGTTGCTCCCGTGGGCAGACCCGTAATCGCCAGCGAGACATCGCCGGCCAGCGGAGCGCGTCGCGATACCTTGCCAGTCACTTTCAGAGTCACTGCCGTCTTGCCGTCCGTGGTCGCCGTATAGGTCGGTCCCTCGGCCAACTCGATCGCGAGCGGGTTGACGACCTTCATCCGTCGCACGGGCGCGAACGCTGTGGCGAGCACAGTCTTTTTGTCGGCCGTGAGCAACTCGCCTTGAATGGTCAGGTCATAAACGCTGCTCGTGAGTTCGACCGGCACGATCAGCGGTTGTTCCCCCTCGGCAGTCTTGGCACCCACCTCGACGGCCTTTTCGGCACGCAGTGTTTTGAGCGGGTCGGGCTGATTGTTCACGAGTGACACAACTTGACTGGTCAGCAACGTGAGCCGCACGGCGGTATTTTCGTCGTTGCGAGTTAGTTTCAGCGGCAGATTGAGTTTCTCGCCCAACACCAGCGCGACGTCGTCCGACAGATTTCGCCAGTCAACTTGCAGCGTCGACTTGACCTCGCTAGAGAGCGCGACCGACACCTCCGTGGCGAGCCACGGCTGAATGGTTTCCAGCGGATGATTTTTAAGCAGCACGGGGCGCGCACCCACGGCCGACCCGCCACGCCACGCGCTGATGAGCGCGGCCGAGTCTTTTGTTGTCCGTTGCAAGGTGACCAGCGCGCCATCGGCTCCGGCAGGGATCGTGGCATGGCTCAGCTTGATGTGCGCCGGTAAACCATCGGCCGTGAGTTCAATGGGACCCGCATAACCGCGTCGCTCGGCCAGAATGGGTAACACCGCGCGGCCATCGGGTAACAGAGTGAGCCGCGCCGCGGTCGTCGAGAGCCGATAGTCGGCCGTCGACAGCGTGCTGGTCTGCGGTTCGATCACGAGTCGATAAATGCCTAACGGACCGCCGCGACCTTGGGCATCGACGACGCCGACGATCACGCTTTGCACACCGGAGGGTACGGTATATTCCAACACAGGGTCAAGCGTGCCGGGACTATCTTCGCCACGGACCAGTTGATCTCCCTTGTCGTTGCGAACCACGAGCGCCACATCGAGCGGCGAAGCATAACGCTCGGCGAACACTTCCAAGCGGAGCTTGCTGAGCGGCTCGACCGGTAGGCGAAAGCGGTCTTCTTGTTGCGGACTCTTCAAGCGACCACTCACGGCCACCGGCCCAGCGGGCAAATCCTGCGGGGCGCTCTCGGCTCCACGCGCGATCAACTCCGGATAGGAACTCACCTGCACCCACGGACGCAAGCCGCTCCAGCTGGCCGAGCCCGGCCAGTTCAACGTGACAAACGGGGTCGCGGCGTCAGGCTTCACGTCGACCTTTTTCACCCCCGCGCTCGTGATCAACTCGACATTCGTCGATTGACCCATGGACACGACCGGCGGAAAGACTTGAGCAACACTCGACCAGTTGCCGAGCTTGAGACGAAAATAACTCGGCGCCGCGGCCGCATATTCCAGATCGTGAATGGCGATCGTGTAGGGACCATCTTTCGGGGCCTGCACACTCAACTGCACGTCACCCCAGAGGGTCGGCGTCGACCAGGCCCAAGCCAATTGTCGGCGATGCTCATCATAAACATGCACGACCGGCCGCAGCTTGCTGCCCAAGCGGGCCGCTTCGACGTCGAGGTGCAACGTCTCGTTCGCCTTAAGTGTCAGTTGCGTCTCGAGCACGGCGCTACCAGCGACCACGCCGTGCAACGCGACGGGGAGCTGCTCGATCTTGCTGCCGACGATCGGCAGTTGAACGATCGGTTCGACCGCAACGAGCACGGGCAAGCTGACCCCGCCGGGCGTACTGACACGCAACGGATAAACTCCGCTGGGTGTATTGGCCGGCGTTTTGATCGTGATCGTCGCGCGGGTGGCGGTTGCTCCCTTCTCTAAGGTCTGTTCGACCTTCCAAGGGAGCAGCGCTTGAGTATCCGGGCCGAGCTCGGTGCCATCGATGACCAGTGTCGTCGTGCCGCCGCTTTGCAGGCCGCGGAGATTGACGTTCGTGAGCGTGGGTTCGGCGGCCAATAGTTGCACGGAAAGGGCGCAGGCGATCGCGAGGACCGTCGCACAGCGGAGCGGAATGCATGCCCAAGTTGTGTGTCGCATGGTTTCCGCCTCACCGCATGATTTAAGAGAACAGCTGACGAATCGGTTCGGCTTCGATCAGTCGAACCGGACGCTCGCCCGGGCCGGGCATCATCGTCGTCTCGAGGTTGATCCCCATGCCGTGATAGATCGACGCCAGCACTTGCGGCGGCTCGATCGGGTTGCTCGCCGGTCGCGAACCGATCTTGTCGGTCGAGCCGATGACTTGTCCGCCGCGGATATTCCCGCCGCAGAGGAAATTGGTCCACGCGGCCGGATAGTGGTCGCGGCCACCCTTGGCGTTCAGTCGCGGTGTGCGGCCGAACTCGCTGAGTACCGCCACGACGGTACTTTCGAGCAGGCCACGCTGCTCCAGGTCGCTAATCAATGCCGTGAAGGCCCAATCGAACTGCGGGCACAGGTGGTTCTCGTAGTCGGCGTAGGTGTTGTTGAGACCGCCACCGTCGGCGTGCATGTCCCAGCAGGTCTGATTAAAGACCGTATCGAAGTGATTGACCGTCACGTAACGGACGCCCCCTTCGATCATGCGACGGGCCAGCAAGCAACTCGATCCGAACGTGTTGCGACCGTACCGATCGCGGACGCTGTCGGGCTCTTTGCCCAGGTCGAAGGTTTCTTTCGCACGCGGCGAGGTGAGCAGTCGGAAGGCGCGTTCGTAGGAGTTGTCGTGCATTTGCGTGCTGCGCGATTCGCTGCGACGCTGGAGTTGATCGATCTGCGAGAGCAGTTTCTTGCGTGCGTCGACGCGGAACTCGCTGAGCCCGGCCGGAGCTTCGAGGTCCGAAACTTTGAAGTCGCTTCGAGCAGGATCCGAGTTGAGGAAGAACGGCTCGTGAGCGCTACCCAGGTAGGCCGCGGTCTGGCCGTGCAGGTTGCCCGCGCCGGTGTTTCCGATCGGGCCGGGCAGAATGACGCTCGAGGGCATTTCGCTCTTTTGGCCAAAGACGCGCGACACGACCGAACCCGTGTAGGGCTTCATGCTGTCGGCATTGAAGTCGTGGCCGGTCATCATCCAGCGCTGGCCATTCTCGTGCGTGGCGCCGGTCTTGTGGTGCAGCGAGCGAATCAGCGCGACCTTGTCCATCATCCGCGACATGAGCGGAAAATGCTCGCAGATCTGAATGCCGCTCACGTTCGTATCGATCGGGTTGAACTTGCCCCGCACTTCGGCCGGCGCATCGGGTTTCATGTCCCAGGTGTCGACTTGGCCGGGCGAGCCGACGAGGAAGATGGTGATGCAGTTGCGAATCTTGGCGCGGCTCTCGTCGATCGCGCCGGCGGCGTCGAGACTCATCGTCGCCGGGAGCGACAGACCGACCAAGCCGGCTGAGCCCGCCTGAATAAAGCTGCGTCGCGACAGTCCGTGACCGCCGCAAACCGGAACTCGCTCGTCTCCGACGTGCAACATGATAGGGGGCCTCGATTGGCTCGATGGAATGACAATTGATTTGGGTGACCGAGTTGCTCGTGGTATTCCGTTCAACCGAAAACCGAAAACGGAAGACCGAGAACTCACACAACTTAAATCGTGTAGCTGACCTTGTTCGACACGTCGACGTACTTGCTGTTCACGAACTGACCGTCGGGCGTCTTGCGATAGTCGACGTACTTCCACATCTGCAACACAACTTCGTACTGGCCGGGGGTTGTGTCGGCGTGTTCGTAACTCGAGTCGGGGCGAGCATTGGCCGTCCCCACGACTTTGCCGTCGCGGCTGACGACCCATTGCAGACGCAAGCCCCAATCGTTGGTCACATCACCGCGCACCATGCGACGACCTTCGAGACGAATTTCGGCGTGCGGGGTGCCTTCGTACTTCTGTTCCATGGCAGGGGCGCTCCTAGCGAGTCACTCGGGAGGGATGCTAGCTGAGGGTGGGATGGCAGGCGAGGTATCAGAACTACCTTATACATCGGCTCATTAGCCATGTCGAGCGAATTTTACTGAATCAAATGCCGTCATCAGGAGGCAGTGTTTGTTCGCAAATGATTTATACGAATAAACTTAGGTAAATAACTTCCGTGCCGGTTAATGAGCCCTGCGAAGTGCTCTACACGAGTCCCCAACGCTTGCGCAAGAACCATTCGCCGCTCAGTAGCGCGATCAGCGCGCTGAAAAAAGGCCAGGTGTCCCAGAGGGTCCGCTTGTCCTCGATGGTCACCTCCCATTGGCGGAGCGAATCGCGAATTTCATCGAGCAGTTCTCCCAGTTGTTCAGGGGCGACCAGTTTACCGCCGGTCATTTTGGCTAGGGCGTCGAGTGTGCCGCGATCGGCGGCCGGGTTTTCGAGTTCCAAATCTTGGTCGTAAACCAAAAACCGAGCCTGCGCCACGCCCAAGGGGGAGTTGCCGCGCGTCGCTGCCACGCGGATCGTGTAGTCGCCGCTCGTGAGCGATTCGAGGAACACGCCTCGCTGCTGATCATTCTGTCGTTGCACGCGACCGCTGAGCTTGCGACCGTCGGGAGTGACGACCTCGATGGTGAAGGTGGCATCGGTGATCGGGTCCCCCTCGGGAGCCTGCGCGCCCAGATCGAACTCGACCCGCGCGCCCGGCGAGAATCGTCGCTGATCGAGCGAGATCCACACCCGTCCCTCGTGGGTCTGGTCTTTCCGCGCCAGCCACAAGACCACCTGCCGCCAAAATCGCCGGTGAGGGTCAGCGTAGCCGGCCATCGGCCAATGCCAAGTCGAGTCTCCGGCGAAGGCCAATACACGCCCCAAGCCATAATCTTTGGCCACCAACAACGGGTCCCCCTGCTCGCTCTCCAGCAACGCGAGCGCCCTGGGCTTCAATGACTTGAACCGATTCGCGCCGTCGAGCGGCGGGAGCCGCGACCACATGGTGGCCGGATCGGCTTTGCTCTCCAGACGGAGAAATCCTTGCGACGCTCCCACGCGGGTCGGCGTCAAGCGCGTCGGCACGGTCAGATGCACGTCGCGACGAATCGGCTCGTCGAAGTTCTGCCGCTCGAGCGGATCCATAATGATCGGCACGAGTGGCGCGAGCGGCGTGGGCGCGTAGCCGCCAGGACCATAGCTGTGCAAGCCGCCGAGCAGCATCAGACCCGCGCCCCGTTCGACCATGACGGCGAGCGCCTGCATTTCCTCGCTGGTGAACGCACGCGCATCCAGGTCGCCGAGCAGGATCACGTTGTATTTGCCTGGCTGAAATCGTTCGAGCAAATCGCTGGGGCGCGTCGACTTATTACGCGGATCGATACGCACATAGTCGACGCGAATGTCGGGCGAATAATCGAGCGCTCGGCGGAGAAATTTTTGCTCCACGCGAGCAACCCCTTCCAGATAGAGCACGTTCAGGCCGCCGGCCCGCACCGTGATGAATGTGCTCATCTGATTGTTGGTCGTGACCAGCTCGCCCTCTAGCGGCACCGCGAGCAACGTGACCTTGAACTCGCCGGGCGTGTCAGGCGTCAGCTCAAAATGCAGCGGCACACGCTGTCCCTCGACCGTGGGTTGAAGCTGCTGCGCGTCGACGACCTCCATCTTGCCCGGGGTCTTCTCGAAGAGCAGTTGCACGCCGACTTTTTGGTTCGTAAAGCCATCGAATCGTCCTTGGGCGTCGATCGCCAGACGATTTTTGACGAACACTTCGGTGTCGCTCCGCAGTTGCTCGATGGCCACATCGCGCGTTTGGCCCAACGAACGATCTTGTCCCAACGGGACGGCAAAAAACCGATAGCCCATGTCGGCCAAGCGTCGGGCCGCGATCTGCGGGGCAATGTCGCGCGGAGGTCGAGCTTGCTGCGCACCGTCCCCCACCAGCACGATACCTGCCAGGCGTTGACCGGCCTCGCGGCGAAGCAGATCTTCGAGCACCGCGCCGATGGCCGTTTGCTCGCCGCGCGGCGGATCGTCCCACTGTGGCTGTTCGTCGAGCGCGAGCGGAGTCGCTTCGTCGGCGAAGGTGAACAGCTTGACTTGCATGTCTTGCGACAACGACCGGAGCCGCGGCCAGGCGTCTTGTACCGCTTGCTGCATGGCTTCGTAGCGCGACCGGTTGCCCGCCGTGTCGGCTACTTGCATGCTCCGCGAGCCGTCGAGCAACATGATCAGCGTCGAGGGCTGTTTCATGATGCGAGAATAAACCAACGCTGGGCGGAGCATCGCCAGAGCCACGAGCGCGATGATCGCCAATCGCAGCGCGACCAGAGTCGCACGACGCGCTCGAGTGACCTTGTCGCGCAGCGGTCCCAGCCACAGCAATACAAGTAAAATGCCGGTCATGATCGCGACCAGCGAGTAACTCCCGACCGGATTCCACGACAGGTTCGTCACCGATCACCCCTGTCGATAAAAACGGTTGGCGAGCACATGTTCGCAGCCCAGCACGATGGCCACGACGCCGATGAGCAGCCCGAACAACTCGTGTCCCACTCGCTGCGTGCTCACATCGCGCTCGATTTGCTCACGGGTCGTGGCGACGCGCACGCTCAACGAACCAAAGTAAGCCTTCAAATCATCCCGAGAGACACGATCGAGCCGGGTCGCGTCGGTCGGCAGATTCACCGAGAACCCGCGGCGCACGCCCCCCTGCGCGCCGCCGGCTTCGAGGCGATAGTTGCCCACCTGCGTGGTGGTCGACTCGATGATACTCGTCTGCTGCGGCGGCAAATTACGGCGCAGGCTATCGCCCCGGGGCGTGAAAAGATTGTACGTGCTGAGACGCTCCCCCGGCTCTAAACGTAACACGGCGGTCTGGGCGGGCAGATAGTTCAACTGCTCGTCGCGGCTCCCCACCAGGTACAAGGTCAACTCGTTGGCCAACATCACAAACGGCCAAGGCTCGAGTCCGCTGGGGAGCAAATTCCACCGGTCCCGATCGCGTAGTTGCGGCGGCTCGCTGAGCGGCGTCGTCACGACCAGCGAGCGACCTTGTCCTACGGTCCGCTCGATGATCGCCGGCTTATCGTTGCTGTACGCGCAGGCCACGTCGCTGCCAGGGGTCAACTCGGCAAAACGCCAATAGCGATACACGGGAAAGTCTTCCCAAGGAATGGCGTCACGCAGAGGTCGGAACTTGCTCAACAACGGGTGTGGGCGATCGTCGGTCTGTAGATGCACATCACCCAGCGGGAAGCGGGCGATCGCGTCGAGAGGGCCGGGCAGCAGCTCTTGTGCCGCACTTTGATTGAAGCTCTCGCGCTGTGTGGCGTTCTCTCCCAGACACACGGCTACGCCACCGCCACCGAGCGCGAAGGTCGTGAGTTTGTTCCACACATCATTCGCCAGTGGCGGTGGGTTGAGCAGTACGACGGCGGCGAACTCGTCGAGCGGCTGCGCGGCGAGCGCGGCGAACTCGACGAGGTGACAATCGAACCGGGCCTGGCCGTTCTGGCGGAACAGCGCCGGAGCCACGGCCTGCGTGTAAAAATACGCTTGCCGATCAGCAGGCGGGGGCGCGGCGACCAAGATGCGCCAAGCCTGCCGCACCTCGATGGTGAAGTACCGCTCATTATCGGTCGGCAGGCCATCTCCGCCGGCGATACGGACGACCCCTTGTCGCGTGCCTGGCTCCAAGGCGCCGATCTTGAGTTCGACGAGCTGCGCGCTGTTGGGTCCCACGTCGACCGTTTCGACGGCCCGTTTTTCGAGCGGCGGCAGATCCGCGCCCTGGTCCGTGGCACGTCCCAGGATGAACGACTCGATCGTTTTGCGCCCCGCCACTCCAACGCTCGACACATCGACCGTGACGCTCAACGGACTGTTGCGGGAGAGCACCTGACCGGAGAGCCGCAACTCGCCGAGCGAAAAATTCTGCGGCTCAGTCACCCCCACGTCGATCACGTAGACACCGATGCTCGACAAATCGGCGCGGAGCCGCTCGACGACGGACTGCGTGTCGGCGGGCCAACTGGCTCGGCTCAGATCGGTGAACACGTACAGCTCGCGTCGCAAGGCGCTCGAGCGGAGCAACTCGACCGCGGCGCTCAGCAGCTGGGCGACGCTCCGTGCCGTGGCGCTGCTCTCGAGCCGCGAGATACGTTGCCGCGCCGCACCGAGGTCGACCTGGAACACGGCCTCGCTCGTGTCGCCGTCGACGATGCTCACCTGACTGTCGGAGGGGAGCTGACCTAGCAGCCAGGCCGACATCTCCTGAGCCGCTTCGAGCCGCGTGAGGTTGTCGTGCCGGTAGAGCATGTGCGGCATGGTGTCGATGATCAGGGCGGCCGCGACAGGCGATTCACGATCGGCGAAGAACGCCAACGACGCGCCCGGGCCGGTCTGCATACTCGGTCGCGCCAGCGCGAGCGCCAGCAGGCCGATGGCCGCCATGCGTAACAGCAGCAGCAGCCAGTGTCGCAACCGCATCGTGCGGCGGTTGAGTTCTTGTGCTTGGCGGACAAATCGGAGCGCCGGAAACTCGAGCTGCCGTGGGCGCTGTCGCATGATCAGGTGCAGCACCACCGGGACGCTGACGAAGCCCGCCCCTAGTAGCAAACTCGGATTCAAGAATTCCATCACGATAACGATCCAACCGGCTGTGCCATGTCTCGCTCCGCTATTTAGTGTACCGGAGCGAGTCCAATCGGAACATTCAGACCGACGCGGCGAGGCCGAAGAGTAGCCGGGCGTTGAGCGTGGTTTGAGCGGCGAGTTCAGCGAGCGAGACGCCGCGCACCTGGGCCAAGCACTCGGCGGTATAGACAACATGGGCGGGCTCGTTTCGCCGGCCACGCACAGCCTGGGGAGATAGATAAGGGCTGTCGGTCTCGATGAGTAGGCGATCAGCACGCACCGCCGCGGCGACCTGCCGCAGTTCGTCGTTCTTTTTGTACGACACCATCCCGGCAAAGCTGATGTGCATTCCCAGCTCGACGCACTCGGCCGCCGTGTCGAGCGAGCCGGTGAACGAGTGCATCACGCCGCAGAGCGGTCCGCGGCGCCGTGCTTCACGGAGCATGTCGAGCACTTCGGTATCGCTTTGACGGGTATGAACGATGAACGGCAACTGCATTTGTTGGGAGAGCCGCAAATGGCGATCGAAGTAATCTTGCTGCACCGCGAGTGGACTGTCGTTCCAGTAGCGGTCCAAGCCGGTCTCACCGATCGCGACGACACGCGGTGAGCGAGCCAATGCGACGATCCGCTCCCAGTCGCCGGGCTCGACTTGAGCCGTGTAGTTCGGTTGAATACCGACCGCGGCGTACAATAGTTCGTACTGCGCGGCCAGTTCCACGTTGCGAGCGCTGCTCGCGGCCGTGACGCCGATCGTGACCGCCGCGACGACCCCCGCCTCTGCGGCACGAGCGATCACCTCGTCGCGATCGGTGTCGAAGCCGTCTTGGTCGAGATGGCAATGGGTGTCGAAGAGTGGAGCGAGGGACGAGGGGCGAAGGATGAGAGGTTCTCGGTTTTCGGTTTTCAGTTCTCGGTTGGGAGAGGACATGAGGTGCATGCGCTTGGTGAGCGCGATCGACCCTGAACCGAAAACGATTATTTTTACAGCGACGGCTGAGCGGCCAGCTCTTGGAACGCTTCGAGATGAGCCCGGGCCGAGCCGAGAGCTTCTTGCACGAGTTCGCGGGCCGAGCGATCGGCCCCCAGCTCGTCGACCAGCGGCTCGATGCGGTGAATGTCGAAGCGTTGCCAGCGGATCAAGTCGCGGAGCATAAAGTCGAGTGACAGGCCGTGCGTGTCGGTGAAGTCCATCGGGTAGCCGCCGAGATCAAAACCACCACCGCGATCCTGGATCGTGGCGATGATACGAGCCACGAACTGTCGCTGATCGGAGACGACATGCTTGAGCGTGGTGGCGGCTTTTTCGTCACCGTGATGCACCCAGGGAACCGCGTCCGTCAGGTACATGGGCAACGAGCGATAGAGAATCGCCAGCAACCGGTTCAGCACGTCGATCGTCCGCGTGTCGCTCATTGAGGTTTCTCCACGCGGCCCATTACCAGAATAAATGACCGGTCGCGGCGAGCGCCCAGCGATTGAGTTGATCCCACCAAATACCCAACAGCAACGATGGAAGCGTAACCAGGACCATAAACACGCCGGCGGGGGACCACATCGAGATATTGACCGGCAGCGGGTCTTGCGGCTCGGGGTCGATCGTCATCACCTTCACGACGCCCAAGTAGTAGAACAGGCTGACGACCGTGTTCAAGCCGCCGATGACGAGCAGTAGATACAAGCCGGCCGAGTTCAGCGCGTTGAACACTTGCAGCTTGGCGATGAATCCGCTGAGCGGCGGGAGGCCCAACAGGCTGATCATGATGGTGCCCAGGCAGATGACCACGCCCGGGGCGCGGTGGATCAGACCGGCATACGAGTCGAGCGTTTCGCTGCGGGTCTCATTACGTATAAAGGCCACGATGGCAAACACGCCCAGATTCATGAACAGATAGACGCCGATGTAGAAACAGACGGCCGAGATACACTGCTCGGCCAAGGCCGGATCTGTGCCGGCGACCGTCAAGGCGGCCGCGACGGGCATCATCATGTAGCCCGCATGGGCGATGGTCGAATAGGCGAGCAGGCGCTTGATGTTTTTCTGACCATAGGCGGCGAGGTTGCCAAAGGTGGTGGTGATCGCGGCCAGCAGACTAATGACCCCGACCATGAAATGCCGCGCCTTGGCTAAGCCCGGGGGAGTTTCGAGTGCTGCGACGGTTGGCGTTTTGGCCGCCGGTTTGTCGGGCGTCGATTTATCCGCCCCAGGTTTGTCGGCCGCGTAGGAAACACGGACCACGGACGAGGCGTTTTGCGCGGTGATGTGAGCACCACCGGGCGGATGCGGGAGCGAGCCGAAACCGACCGCGACGCGCACGAGCAGCGCCAAGGCGGCTGCCTTCGAGGCCACCGAAAGGAACGCGTCCACTTCGGCCGAGGCCCCTTCGAACACGTCGGGGCACCAGAAGTGGAACGGCACGGCCGAGAGCTTGAACGCCAAGCCCACGGTGAGCATCAAGCCGCCGGAGACGAGCAGCGTTTGCCGCTCGGCGAGCAGTTCGGGCGAGAGGGTGGCGAGTTGTTGCACGATCGTGGGGAGGTGGAACGTACCCAGCGCGCCGGCAAGCAAGCTGATGCCGTAGAGCATGACACCCGAGGCACCAGCGCCGTAGACCGAGTACTTGAGCGCCGCTTCGCTGCTGGTGCGGCGCCCCTTGAGGATGCCGGCCAGAGCATAAGACGGCACGCTGGCCATCTCGACCCCCATGAAGATCATGAACAGATGATTGGCGCTGGCCATCACGAGCATGCCCAGCGTCGCGCCAAGCACCAGCGTGTAAATGTCGGGGCCGTCTTCACGGTCGGGGATGCCTGAGAGCCGCGTGAAGACCAGGAACAACGACAAGAAGACCAGCAGCACACCGCGAAAGTAGACCGTGAGCGGATCGAGCACGAGCATGCCGCCGAAGAGCGACGTGCTGGTGAGGTGGCCATCAGCGGCGAGATAGAACCAAGGGGCGGCCAGATACAGGGCCACGAGCGAGCCGGGCAAAGCGACGTAAAAGGCGTTGACCCGACGTCCCCAGGACGGAATCCGCACCAAGAGCATCAGCACGATGGTGGCCGCGATAATCAACTCGGGCAAAAAGCCATTGTGCCCATCGGCTCCACAGAGCGAACGGAGCGTGTCGCTCTGGAAGTTGCTGAGCAGTTGATGAAAGGTGAGTTGATCCACGGTGTCGATCTTTCGGGGCTCGCGTCCTATTTAACTGTTGCGATCGTCTGTGCGGGGGCTCAGTCTAGGGTTGCTTGCTGGCCACGGCGCTGCTGGCCGAGTGCCGCTGCAAGTTGATGGTCGGCTTGACGTTCTCGGTCCAGTCGCGCAAGTCAACCGCCAGTTGGTTCACGGTTGGCGTGATGTACTTGAAGAGCAGATTCGGCGCCACGCCAAACAAAATGGCAAACGCCAGCAACGGCGCGGCGATCGAAAACTCGCGCACCGTCATCGGGGTGATGTGCTCGCCGTGCGGGCCCTTGTATTCGGGGCCCAGGTAGACACGCTGCAACATCCAGAGGATGTAGCCGGCGGTGAGGATCACCGTGGCGGCTGAGATGACGGCGAGCGTCTTGCTGAAGTTCCACACGCTGAGCGTGACAAACACTTCACCGATGAACCCGCACAGGCCCGGGAGACCCAAGCCGGCGAAGAAAATACCCCAGGCCAAGGCGGTATAGACCGGCATGCGACCGAACAGGCCGCCGAACTCGTCGAGGTTGCGATGATGCACGCGGTCGTAAATCACGCCGACCATAAAGAACATGCCGGGCGAACTGATGCCGTGAGCCAGCATTTGGAACATCGCGCCGTTCATGCCCATCGACCAGTAGTCGGGGTTGTACAGATTGCCTTCGGTCGCGCTCCACACGCCGATACCCAGCACGACGTAGCCCATGTGACTGACCGAGCTGTAGGCGACCAGCCGCTTGAAGTCTTTTTGAGCCAAGGCGGCGAAGGCGCCGTAGACCATGCTCAACACGCCGATAAAACAAACGAAGTACGACAGATCGTAAGCTCCGTCAGGACAGATCGGATAGCAGATACGCAAGATGCCGTAGCCACCCATCTTCAGAAGCACACCAGCCAGCAGCATCGAGATGGGGGTCGGGGCCTCGACGTGCGCGTCGGGCAACCAGGTATGCACCGGCACGCCGGGCACCTTGATCAAAAAGCCCATGAAGAGTAGCAGGAACGCCCACCATTGGATGTTCTTATCACCCAGGGGCCATTCGGCATATTCCTTGGCGAACAGAGGCTGAGTGAACAGGGCGGTCTTTTGTCCCATCTTGGCCAGCGCCATGATGTTGAACGTATGGACCGGGGTCTTGTCCCCCTTCTCGAGCGCTGTCTTCACCTGCTTGGTCACGTCGTCGTGCAGGTGCAATTGCTTCCAGGCCGGGGCGTCGACGCCGAAGCCTTCGGTCGTGGCGAGTGTGACGAGATCGCTCTTGAAATAGATCATCAAAATGGCGATGAGCATGAACACGCTGCCGAGCAACGTGTACAGAAAGAACTTGATCGCGGCGTACTCGCGGCGCGGGCCACCCCAGACGCCGATGAGAAAATACATCGGCAGCAACATGACTTCCCAGAACACGTAGAACAGGAAGAAGTCGAGCGCCATAAAGACGCCGAGCATGCCGGTCTCGAGAAGCAGGAACAGAATGCAGTAGGCTTTGATGTGCTTCTGGATGTTCCAGCTGGCCCCCATCGCGAACATGCAGGAGAACGAGGTCAGTACGAGCAGCGGAAAGCTGATCCCGTCGAGGCCGAGGAAGTAGTAGATATTGAACGACGGCACCCACGAGATCGAGAAGGCGTTTTGCAGTTCGTGCGTGCCGAGCTGAAACTGACCCGTCGCACTATTGGCCGGTATCGCCATCCAGGCCGTGATGAGAAACACGATTACGGTAGCGGCCAAGCTCACGCCCTTGATCGCCTCGGGCTGGTCTTTTGGCAAAAAGGCCAGCAGCAACGCGGCGAGCGCCGGCAGAAAGACCACAACGCTGAGCAGGAGTGCGTAGCTCGATTCCATAGTGTGTGCTTCTCAATTCACTTTCGCTGGCTGCGAAACGTTCCAGGCGATTCAGGGTCCACAAATCTGTATGTTAAGGGGTGCCGGCCGCGCTCCAACGCACGATCACCGTCAACGCCACGGTACCAATCACGATCAACATCACGTACTGCCGCAAGCGACCCGTCTGCACGTTGTGCAACGCGTAGCCGATCGAGCGGGTCCAGTGCGCGACGAGGTTCACCAAACCGTCAATGAAATAGCGGTCGAGCATGTCGTCGAACGAGGCGACGCGCTTGACACCTTGCGCCAGCCGCTCGATGAACACGTCGATCACTTGCTTGTCGAACCGCGAGATGATGCCGCCAATCACATGACAGGGGCGGATGAATACGACTTCATACAACTCGTCGAAGTACCACTTGTTGACCAGCAGCCGGTACAGCGGCTCGTACTGCTGTCGGACGTCGGCCGCATTGAGCTTGCGCCAGCCGTAGAACACCGTGGCAAGCATGAAGCCGGCAAAGGCAGTCGAGAAAGCAACGATGGTTGCGGTAATGTGGATCGCCGAGGCGTGACTGTCATGCTCGTTGGGATAAACCAGCGAGGTGAGCAGGACACCGCTACTAGCGCCGACCGCCGGTCGGGCCTGCTCCAGCAGGTTGGTCACGCTCAGGTCGACGAACGGGACTGTCCAACCCACGCCGATGGCCATCACCGACAACACGATGAGCGGCACATACATGACCTTCGGCGACTCGTGCGCGTGATCGAAGATGTGTTGATCGCGGGGCTCGCCGGCGAAGGTCAGGTACCACAGCCGGAACATGTAGAACGCCGTGATCGACGCCCCGCCCGCCGCGGCGACGAAGAACACAGCGCCGTGCGTGGGGTTGTGATTCCAGAACGACAACGCCTGAGCGATGATCGCATCTTTGCTGTAGTAACCGCTGAAGCCGAGAACAAAGGGCACGCCCGCCCCAATGATCGCCAAGCAGCCAACGAGCATCGTGTAGGCGGTGTAGGGCATCTTATGACGCAAGCCGCCCATCTTGGGCATTTCGTTCGTGTGACAGGCGTGAATGACCGAGCCCGAGCACATGAACAGCAAGCTCTTGAAGAACGCATGGGTGATGAGGTGGAACAGACCGGCGACCCAACCGCCAACGCCCAGCGCGAGCATCATGTAGCCGAGCTGGCTGACGGTCGAGTAGGCCAACACGCGCTTGATGTCGGTTGCGGTGATGGCGATCGTCGCGGCGATGAACAACGTGATCGCGCCAATGTAAGCGATCACGAGCAACACTTCGGGCGTGAACACGGGGAAGAACCGGCCGACGAGATACACACCGGCCGCGACCATCGTCGCCGAGTGAACCAAGGCCGAGACGGGCGTGGGGCCTTCCATCGCGTCGGGTAACCAAACATGCAACGGGAACTGCGCGCTCTTGCCAACGCAGCCACAGAAGATGCCCAGCCCGGCGATGACGAGCAGCCAGTAGCCGACCCCGTCGCTGCGGGCGTCATTCATGCGTTGATCGACGATAAACTTGACATATTCGGTGCTCACGCTCAATCGCGTGACGGGATCGACCGATCGGCCAATCTCTTCGGCCACGATCGGACCGAGGCCGGCGCGAACCATGCCATCCGGCGTGATAATCGCGTAGTCGTTCTCGGGTGTCCGCACCTGGCTAAAGATGCCGCTCTGTGATTTACCGCTGTCGTCTTGGTAGTCGCCGAAGCTAAAGGTGCCGAGCGCGCCCCAGAGGGCCATCAGGCCAATGATCATCCCAAAGTCGCCGACGCGATTGACAATAAACGCCTTGTTCGCGGCGGTCGAGGCGCTCTTGCGTTCAACGTAGAAACCGATCAGGAAGTACGAGCAGACGCCGACCAACTCCCAAAACACGAACACCATCGCGATGTTGCCGGCGATGACGATGCCCAGCATGCTGAAGCAGAACAGCGACAGATACTGGAAGAACCGCGAGTAACGGCCCGGTCGAGTCAGGTAGTTGCCATCCGCGTGACCATGACTGTCATGACCGTGCGCATCGTGACCGTGATCGTCATGTTTCGCAGCGTGGCTGTGTGCGCCGTGAGCGTGATCGTCGTGGCCGTGGCCACCGTGACCGTGCTGCGGCTTGCTGAGCGTGACTTCGTGATCGGTGATGTCATGCAGCTCGTCGTGCATGTAGCCGCTGGCGTAGAAATGGATGCACGAGGCGATGAAGGTGACCATGCAGAACATGCTCACCGTCAGGGCATCGATGTAGTAGCCGATCGTGACGTTGAGTTTGCCGAATTTGCCCAGCGAGTACCAATCACCGCTGTAGGCCTTGGGAGGCGTGACGGCATGGTGGGCGTGATCGTCGTGCGCGGCATGGGCATCGTGCTTGTCGTGTTTCTCTTTCGCATGCGGGTCGGCTTTGCCGTGACCGTCGGCTTCCTTGGCACTGACCAACGAGAACGCGCCGTTTGAGGCCGGTGCGACCTGAGCATGAGCGTCGTGACCGCCTGGGGCCGAGGCGCCATGCGCTTGCAGCCAGAAGAACATGGCGGTGAACGACAATGCGGCCGAGGTCAAGATGGCGGCCGTGGCGACACCGGCGGCGTATTTGCCCCCTTTGCCCATCTTGGGCCCCAGGAACAAAATGAGCACGAACGAGGCCAGTGGCACCAGCCATGCCGCGCCGAGCAACTGCGATAGGGTTTGACCAAGATCCATGTGTGGTGCTAACTCGCTCCGTGGGGAGTGCGTTATCCCTTGAGTTCATCGGCCCGATCGATGTCGACCGTGGCGTGGTTGTTATAAAAGTTCAGCGTAATGGCCAGGGCGACGGCTGCTTCGGCCGCCGCCAGCACAATTACAAATAGAGCCGCGAACTGCCCGTCGAGACCGAGCCGGAACGCCGCATCGCCCCGCAGCAGATCGCTGCTCAGGGCCACGAAGTTGACGTTGGCACCGTTCAGGACCAGTTCGACCCCCATGAGCACGCCCAGGGCGTTTCGTTTGGTGGCCATGCAGACGACACCAGCGGCGAACAGGATCGCGCCGACGACCATCATGTGCGAAGCGCCAATCGGTTGACTTAACAAGTTCATGGCAGGTTAACTCGCGGAAGTACGACGCTTCTTCGATCGGGCCAAGTAGGCGGCACCGATCAACACGACCAGCAAGTGAATCGAGACGATTTCGAACGGCAGCAGGTAGCTCGACATGCCGTCGCGCAAATTGGCCGGCGTCCGCTTGTCGAGCTGATCGACGCGCACGCCCAGCACGCCCAAGCCGATCCGGGCCGCGGTGGGATCGGCAGGCTCGAACGACAACTGCGCGTCGTCCGGAGCGCGCCACTCGGGGAGCGCGAACGAGGCGGGGACCAGCAGGGCCAGTAAGCAGCCGCTCAAGAGCAGCGCCGCGATCCAATCACCGCCGCGCGTTTTGAGCGACACGAAGGGCCCTTGCGCCGTGAGCATGACGCCGAACACGAGCAACACGACCGTGCCGCCGACATAGATCATCAACTGCATGGCCCCGACGAAGTCGGCCCCGGCCAGGAAGAACAAGCCCGAGGTCGCGCCGAGCGAAATGATCAGGTAGAGCGCCATCCGCACGATATTGGCCGAGACGACCAGCGCCACGGCGAACACGCTCGCGATGATGGCAAAGAACAGGAAGAAGAACGTGTGCCAGTTGATTGCGTCCATCGGCTTAGTGACTCCCCTGAGACGAGGCCGCGGCAACTTTGGCGGGAGCGACCACAGGGGCTGGCTCGACCGCCTTCAGGGGCTCAACATGCGTGCGGAACACGTAGGGCTTGTCGAACCACGCACTGCCCGGCAGGCCGTAGTAGGTCCAGGCAATGGCCCCCAGGAACATCACCGCCGCGATCGGCGTGCAGTACTTCAAGCACGTCGTCATCACCTGATCGATACGCAGTCGGGGTAGCGTCCAGCGCACCCACATCATCACCGTCACACCCGCCACGCTCTTGAGCAGGAAGTTGAGCAACCCGAGACAGTTGCCCAGGTACGTAGCCACGGAGACACCCAAATAAGTAGATACCAAACCGTTGGAGCTATTGAGCCCCAGCAGGTCGGCGATCGGGATCGGTCCATTCCAGCCACCGTAGAACAAAATGGCCATCAGCCCGCTGACGGCGAACATCGAGCCGTACTCGGCCATGAAGAAGAAGCTCCACCGCAGACCGCTGTACTCGGTATGAAAACCGGCCACCAGTTCGCTCTCGGCCTCGGCCAGATCGAATGGCGCGCGATTCACGCTGGCCATGGCACAGGTAAAGTAGACCCAGGAGGTGATGAACGTGAACGGATCGTGCAGCACGAGCCAGTTGGTGAACCAACCGCGCTGCGCCTCGCCAATCTCGACGAGGTCCATCGAGCCCGCGATCAGCACCGGCACGACGACGCACATGCCCATCGGCACTTCGTAGCTGACGACCTGGGCGCTCTCGCGCATCGCGCCAAAGAGCGACCACTTCGAGGCGGATGAGTAGCCGGCGAGAATAACGCCGAACACTTCCAAGCCCATCACGGCCAGAATGAAGAACACGCCGACATTGAGTGGCACGGCCACCCAGCCGTCGGCAAACGGCAACGCCATATAGGCCGTAAACGAGGCTGCCATACTAATATACGGCGCGAGGCGGAAGAGCACCGCGTCGGCCCCGGCGGGCATCAGGTCTTCTTTCGTGATCAGCTTCAAGCCGTCGGCTAGCGTTTGCAGCCAGCCAAACTTACCGCCGACCCGCGTGGGGCCAAGCCGGTCCTGAATTCGGCCCGACACTTTGCGTTCGAGCCAAATGAAAAACAGCGCCCCGACGGCAACGACGTTCATCAGCAGCGCAGCATGGACAGCCGCTGCTAGCAGATAAGCGAGCCAGACAGGTACGAATTGCGTAAGGTATTGGGCCACGGTCAGAAGTCATCCTGAGTCACAGACCAACGGCGCCGCGGTAGCGGGGTCCACTAAAGATTGTGAAATATGGCACAAGGCAGGGGGTACCGACAAGCCCCCGCGAGCGAAAATCACATCTCGGGGGGCATCCTCTTGACTTTATTACCTGGATCACGATCGCCCCATTTCGTCAGGATGCGATTATGATGGACCTATCCAGCCCTGCATCGACGCTGTAGCGCAAGACATTTTTTGGGCTGCGGCGCAGGAGTCATCGATCAAAAGGCAGCCTGAGCCGACATGGTGAATGAGAACCAAAACATCGACAGCGTCGCAGCTTTTCTGGGTTCGATCGCGTTGTGCGAGGGAATGCACAAAGAGCAACTCCACGAGATGGCTCGGCAATTGACGGCCCGGCCGTTCGACGCCGCCGAGCTACTCGGCGACGCCAACGAGCCCGTCACCGAGTTTTGGATTGTCCAAGAAGGAGAAATCGAAGCCTTTTTGACCGACTCGCGCGGTCGGGAAAGTCGCTTAGGAGTCATTCGGGCCGAAGAATCGGTGGGCGAAGTAGCCATCATGGAGAACTCACCTCGCCCGCTTCGCTTTGTCGCCTCCACTCGAGGGACCTTGCTGGTCGCGTCGGCGGCTGTGTTTCGCGGCTGGCTCGACGCTTATCCGGCGCTGATGCGTAATTTGTTCCGACTGCTTAGCCTGCGGTTCAAAACCGTCGTCGGTGTTGCGCCGCGCAGCATGCCTGGGCGGCGACTGGGTGTCGTCGCCCAGACTCCACATGGCCAGCGCTTGGCCGCCCGACTCATGGGACGATTGCTCTCGGCCGGCGAGCGCGTGCTGGCTTGGGCTCAGAACACCGCGCCGCTGCGCGACACGGGCGAGTGGCCCCCAGCGGCGCCACTCGAGTCGCTCGCAGCCGATCAACAACCACTCTTGGAGCCGCCGCGCGCCGAGATTGACCGACGTGTCATGATCTGGACCGCGGAACCGAATCTTGAACACGATCACGAAGGACTCTTGAGCTGCGAACAAATCCTTTGGCTGATCGAACCCGCCGACGTCGCCTTCGCCAGCCAGCAATTGCGTCGCCTACTGAATGCCACGTCTGAACTGATCGACAAGGTGCGGATCGTGTGGCTGGTCGACGGACAGTCTCCCATTTCGCCGCTGTTTCCCATCGGTAATGGGAAGCTTCCGTCGCTCAAAGCGCCCGTTGAGTCCAGCGGCGCTGGCATCACTCGTCTGGAAAGCCAAGGACTGGACCGACTCGTGCGCGCCTTGCGTGGGTATTCGATCGGCATTGCACTCGCCGGGGGCGGAGCCAAAGGGATGGCCCATCTCGGCGTGCTCCGTGTGCTCGAAGAGGCCGGGTTGTCGTTCGACGCCATGTCGGGCACGAGCGCCGGTGCGATGGCCGGGATCATGTATGCCTCGGGCATGTCGCCGGTCTCGGCCGTGGAGAACTTTCAGCGCGACCTGACGCCGTCGCGGTGGGTTCGCTCGCTCCCCAAGTGGCCTAACTTTTACTTGGTGTCGCAATTTCGCCGCCTAGCTTGGGAGCGAATGTTGCGGCGCTATTTGCATGACTGGCGGCTCGAACAATTGCTGATCCCGTTTTCGTCGGTCACCGTTGACTTGGTGCAGGTCCGCCCCGTCGTACGCAATGAAGGGGACGCTGTTCATGCGATTTTGGAGAGCATTAACTTGCCGGTCGTCTCGCGCCCGATCCTGCGCAACGGCATGGTGCTCGTCGATGGGGGCGTGCTCAACAATCTGCCAGCCGACGTGTTAGCCGATCAGAAAATGGATTTTGTCGTGGGCGTCGATGTCTCGAGCCGTGTGCGCCACGAGTTCGGCGGTAATCGCCCGGACGTACCGACCGATAAAATGAAACCGGTCGGCGCACTCGATACGCTGTTTCGGATCTTTGAGGCGCAGGCCCACAATATCGGCAACCTCCGCAATCGCGCCGTCGATTTCTGGATCACTCCGGACACGTCCCGGTTCGGTCTCGCCGAGTTCCATCGGACACGGGAGATTGCCGCCGAGGGGGAGTCCGCGGCACAAGGCAAGGTGGCTGAACTTAAACAGCGTCTGGCCGACATGCAGCAGCGGTTGCTCCAACTCCCTACGCACAAGTAAGCTCGTCAACACATGGAATGGGTCAACTCTCGACTACTCGACGGGCTTGTACTGATCTCGACCGCTTGGATGGCGCTGGCGGTCCACTATCACGCCCCGCAACGCTGGCTCCGCTGGACTTGGTCCTTGCTGAGTGTGCTCGTCGTGCTGGGGAGTTTCACTTGGTTGCCGCGGTACCCTTGGGCACTGGTCATCTGGTCGAGCAGTTTGCTGTTGACGCTGATCTGGTGGACCACACGAAAACCTCGATCCGACCGTGATTGGGCCCCAGGGTTGGATCGCATGCCAAGCGTGCAACTCGACGGCGATCGGTTGACGATTCACGATTTTCGTAATTTCAACTACGCCGCCGGCCAAGCGACAACCGGTTATGAAACGCGAACCTTCGACCTGACTCGACTGCGTTCGCTCGACTATTTTCTCTCGCACTGGTCGGGGCCGATCATGGCTCATACGCTCGTGAGTTTCGGCTTCGACGATGGGTCGTATTTAGCGCTCTCGGTCGAAGCCCGTCGTCAACGCTGGCAAATATACTCGCCGCTGTGGGGACTGTTTCGCGCCTATGAGTTGATCTACGTGCTCGGCGATGAACGGGATATCGTTCGGCTGCGAACCAGCGTCCGTCACGAACGTGTCTACATGTATCGACTTAAACTAACGGCGGAACGCATTCGCCTACTCTTGGTCGACTATGTGCAGCAAGCCGAGTCGCTCGCAAGCGTGCCCCAGTGGTACAATTCGGTGACCAGCAATTGCACAACCAATCTCTTCTATCACCGCCATCGACAAACCCGCGGGTGGCTCAAACCGGGAATCTTTCTCAACGGCTTGTCGGCCTTCACGCTGTATCGACTCGGGTTTCTCGCCGATCAGCTCCCTTTCGCCAAGCTACACGCCCAGAGCTTGATTCACGAAGCGGAAGGGGCCGGCGATGTGACCGCCGATTTCTCACAGCGAATCCGTAATCAACTTGTCTTGCCTCAACCCCCTGCTGCGTGATGATCGACCTTTTTCGACACACCGATCACGAACGGCCATGTAGCTTGATATAACCGAGTTAGACTCAACATGCAGCAACTCCGTCGCCGGAAACGTTCCTATGCCCATGACCGAGCCCCATTTCGATGCCGACCCTCGACGATCATGGATCGCCCGGCACCCGTGGCTCGCGCTGCTCATCGCGCTCGGCACACTCGCCACGATCATCGGGGTCTTTTGCTGCGGCGGCATCTTTAGCGCCTACCGCTCGGTGCGAGATTCGGAGCCCTATCGTCAGGCCGTCGAACGAGTCACGAACAACCCTACCGTCATCGAACAGCTCGGCGAGCCGATCACGGCCAGCACGCTGCCGCTGGGTGAACTGCGCTACTACCTTGACCAAGGCGGCGGACAAGCCAACATCAGCTTCAAGGTCACCGGGCCGCGCGGCTCGGCCCAGGTCGTCACTCAGTCGCAGTTCTTCAAGGACGCGTGGCTCATGCGCAAGCTGCTCATCACGTTTCCCGACGGAAACGAATTGCTACTGGTCAAATGACCCAGGAGCACTCCCAAGCCGGCGGCTCTGCTGTCGTTGCCGCACCTTCGCTCCTCGGTGGGGTGTCATGGCCACGCGCAGAGTGGCCTTGCGCGAACATGTCCACGTCGAACCGTGAACATGGCGTCCGCGCGAGTCTCGTGAACAACTCGACTACCGCAGATCGTCGAGCAGCCGCTCGAGCGACTCATGTACGTTCGACGACTGACGCACCACCAGCGCGTGCGACATGCTCCAATAGCGGACTACCCCTTGTCCGCCGCGAACGTCCCAGCTGTCGGGAGCGATCGTGTCTTGCAGCAGCTCGATCAGCTGAGGGGCGTTGCTGGCCGGAGCGTTCGAGGGACTCGCCTGCGGGGCCACGCCTCCCAGCACCTGCCCGAGCGCGACCGGACCCCCGGACATTTGCAGTCGAGCGAGCACCCGGGTCAATTGGCCGCGAATCGTCTGCCGTAGCTGTTGCCGGTCAGCAATCGCCAACGACGTATCTCGCTTGAGCAAATCGTGTAACTCGACGAGCGTGAGCACGATCGGTTCGTCGAGCTTGCCCGGTTTAGCGAGCCGTTGATCGACCTTGCGCAAGGCCTCTTGCACCGCAGCGCGCAAAGTCGAGCCCGACAGCTTGAGCGTGGCCGTCATCATCGGCGCGGGACCGCTCACGGCGGTCGATTGAGCGGCGTCGAGCAGTCGATCAACGCTGGGAGTCTGCGCGCTCGCCGGGCAACAGAGCGCGCCTAACAGCAACCATTGCACGACACGTAACTTCGTCATGACGTGCGACTCCGCGCGATCGTTAGGGAGCGACTCCGCTCTTTTTCTCGAACGAGCCGGTGATCTCGACCTGGATCTTGCCGCTGTTGTCGGTCACGTCGCTATCATAGATCCGCAATTGCAGCCGGCCATCTTCGCGGGCATTGAACGACGTGCCGGAACCGACAAAAAAGACCTTGCCGTCACGGTCATCGCCGCTGCCGGTGACGATCCGACCCACGAGCGCGCCGATATTAAAGTCGCGCAGCTCCTTGGGGATTTCGATCCCATCGGGCGTCAACTCATATTGCATCTGGAACTTCCATTTGCCGGCGGCCTTGATGCTGCACGGCTTTCCTTCGCCAACGGTGACCCCCGAGTCTTGCCAGTCTTTGTTGGCGAAAACTTCGACGCGTCGCGTCTCGGCGGTCGCTTCACGTTCACGGATCTGCCCGAGCTTGTCCTCGGCCGGCTTGTATTGCGGAATCAGTCGCAGCACCTGCTCGTAGCATTGCCGCGCTTTCTCTAATTGATTGGTCTTCTCGTATTCGCCGGCCAGCTTTTCCACCGAAGTGACAAATTGCTTATGAACTTCGATCAAGCGGGGGTCGTCCAGCTTGACCTCATCCTTGGGCTTTCCCTTGCCCCCTTTGCCGTTGCTGGTCGTTCGGTTCCCTTGCCCTTGCTGGGGCACTTGAGCCCACAGAGTGCTAACCACAAAAACGCCGACAAGCGACGCGACCACAAAAGGGCCTAGACGCCAAGACATAATGCGATGCTCCGAACGGTTCCGGTGAAATAAGCAGTCGGGGGCACTACGCCCCACCGCGGTGCGACACTTTGACGCAATCCATTAGAGCGACTGAACCAACTGCGGGCAAGAAAATCACGATTCCTCGCCGAATCAAGGACAAACCGCGGCTAGCAATTGCTCGACGCACGACAGTCTTTCAGCACAAAGCCGCCGTCGACACGCAGGATGCTGCCGGTCACGTAGTCGGCCGCGTCGCTGCACAGAAACGCAGCCGCGTGACCAATGTCGTGAATCGTTCCCAGGCGGCCCCAAGGCAACGTTGGACTGATCTCTTTCATCTTCGCTTCGCCAAACGTGATCCGCTCGCCAGGAGTGTCGATCCAGCCGGGCTCGATGGCGTTCACGTTGATGCGATGCGCGGTCAACTCGGTCGCGATCGTTCGCATGAGATGATTGAGACCCGCCTTGGCCGCATTGTAGGCGCAGCTGCGTGCGTAGGGCATTTCGGCATGCACGCTCGAAATGAATACCATTTTGCCGCCGACGCCTTGCTTGACCATCTGCTGCGCCGCCAGTTGGCTCATGTGGAACCCGGCGATCAACGTCCCTTGCAGGGTCTTCTCGAACGCGATCGGGTCATACGTGAGAAACTCGCCTCGCTGGCTGTAGGCCGGGTTGCTCACCAAGATGTTCAGTTGTCCGTGGGCCGCGAGCGTCTCGTGCAGCAGCCGTTCGCAACCCGCCCGCGAAAAAATGTCGCCGCCGATCGCGGTACACTTGCGCCCTAGGGCGACAATTTCCTGGCGCGTCTCGGCCAAGTCCGGGCTGTCTGGGCGATCGTTGATCACGACATCGGCGCCGGCCCGCGCCAACTCAATAGCGCACCCTCGTCCGATGCCGCGTCCCGATCCGGTGACGAGCGCGACTTTGCCTTGCAACGAAACGTTCGGGTTCACAGTAGACTCTCGAGCAACAAACGAATTTTGCGCATCTCGCCTTGGTGGTCGATATCAGGATCGTTCTGATCGATGATGTTGACGCACAGCGCGTTCTTGTACTTGAACTTGGTCAACTGGCTGACGATGCGACCGTATTCGATTTCGCCTTGGCCCACCTTGGTTTGCAGCTTGTGACGGTTCGAGTCGCGCAGTTGCACATGCGAGGTATAGCGAAACAAGTTGTCATAGTTTACGCCGGCCATGGGACCGAACGTGTAATGGCTCGGGTCGAGCGTGATGGCCAGCCCCTTGACGTTGTCACAAAAGACCGCCGCGGTCGACGGGTCCTGGGTCATGCGGCCGGCCTCGGTCTTAACGCCCACCACAACTCCTTCGAGCGTGGCGATGCGCACCAGCTCGCGGAGGCGTTCGATCTCGCCGTTGAACGGTGTGCCCAACTCGCTGGCACGGACCGTGATCTGCACCACCTTGAGCGCCTTGGCCAGCTTGCAACAGCTGGCGAACTGGGCATACGTTTCTGGCTCAGGACCGTCCAGCTCGATGTTGAACGAGACGATCGTCAGGCGATGGGTCCCTTTGCAGAGCTTCACCGCCTCTTCCACGTCAGCGTGTACCTGCGAAGGTTTGAGCTGAGAGCTCCCTTCGTGCAGCCCGATCTCGGCTCGGGAGTACTCCAGGTCGACCATCCGCTGCAAAGCTTCGGTCAGAGACAGTTGAGGAAAACAATCCGTCGAGGCGGCGACAAACACTCCGTTGACTCCAGCGCTAAGGGCCTTGAACCGAGCGGACCACGAACCACTGCCAGCGTTGACTGCCAACACCAACTCGCGGATGCTCACCACCGCGACTCATCCTGTGATTCGCGGTTTGCTGTCCATTTAAGATGCCGTAGCTTACCGCCAAGCTATTGTTGGAAGCAACACCGTAGCGCGGTGAGTGCTATCATGCTCCAGAAACATGCCGAATTCCTCCTGATTGGACCCCGCCACGCTTGACCCGGCCGGGGGCGCTCTCGACACTTGAAGCAGACAACACACCGAGGACAGAGTGATGACCGAAACGATACGGACTCCGCGACGACGCTCCTGGGCGGGCTACCTGCTCATGGCGGGGCTGCTGGCCGTCGGGCTGATCGTTGCCGCGCCGACCCTCTTCTCGCACCAACCGCTGCTCGGCTGGCTCATGCGACGTATCCTCGGCAAGGTCGAGGGGACCGTGCTCGTCGAGAGCGGTAACTTTGGCTGGACGACCCCCACCGAAATCACGGGGCTGAAAATCATCAACCCGGCCGGCGAGCCGGTGCTGAACATCGCCCGTTTGCACTTTGACGCCTCGCTCAAGCAAATTCTGTTTCCGAGCGAAGATCTCGGCGCGATCGACGTCGACGGGCTTGAGCTGTTCATCATCGCCGATCGGGGACGAACCAACCTCAGCCAATCCTTCCCCCCGCCGCCACCGTCGACCGATCGCTCCGGCAAGCCCGAGCAACCCAAAGGACTGTTCGTGACCGCCGGGGCTCGATTGAACATCAACGCCGCACATATCATCTGGCAACTGGGGTCGAACGGCGAACGCTGGCGATTGAACCCGATCGATATCCATGCCCGGATTGTCCCCGCTCACCAGACCACGCACGGTCGCCCCGAGTTGCAACTGCCGCCGACGGTGCTCTTCGATCGACTCGAACTGACCGAAGCGATTTGTCACGATGTGTTGCGTTATATCGCTTGGCCGATGGTCGATGTCACCCGCCCTCAAGGTACGTTCTCACTTTCGATCGCAGACGCCAAGCTGCCGCTCGGCGCAATGCAGCTGGGGGACCTCAGCGGCGTGCTGACACTGCACACCGTGCAGTTTGCGGCTGGGCCCACGATTAAATCCGTTGTGCAGCGATTTAATCTCAACGGTGATTGGCGAGCCGAGTTGGCCCATGAGACGGTCATTCCGTTTCAGATGCATCAGCAACGAATCTATCACCAGAACTTTCAGTTTGGGCTCGGACCGGTCCGCATGGAGACCAGTGGCAATATCGGCTTTGACGACACGCTCGATCTGATCGCCCGGATTTTTATTCGTGCCGACGCCAACCAACTGGCCGGTCGACCGGTGTTGCAGGCCCTCAGCGAGCAGGGGATTCGCTTGCCGATCACCGGCACATTTGAGAAGCCCCTGATTGACGACAAGGCCCTCGGAACCGACGCGATCAATCTCGTGCAGTCGGTTTTGCAAAATTGGACACAGGACAAACCCGAGGCAGTCGCGCCACAGTTGCTACAGAACCTGCTGCAGAAGTTGACTCAGCCGACCCTGCCTGTCGCTAATCCCGTTGAACCCAACGCGCCGCAAGTCGACGTCGGGGCAATTATCGGCGACGCGGCCAAGGCCCTCGTCGAACTACGCAGACAGCGGCAGGCCGCCCGCGACGCAGCCGGTAACTCGGCCGAGACGCCCCAGAAGCCGCTGGGCAAATTGCTCGATCGGTTCCGCAAGTCGACCGAGAAACCCGCTCCCGAACCGCAACCGTAGTTGAGGCGATTCGGATCATAGGTCGAGGCCTCAACCCCTGTTCTGACGGTGCCCCGAGCGATATCATCGACCTCATGTCGGACACCAAGTCACCCGCCGCCGAGTCCCCCGCGCCCCATACGCGCGTGCTGATCGTCGATAACGACGCGCCTCACGCCCAAGCCGTGTCGGAAACCCTCGAACGGGTCGGCTATCGTTGCACCGTCGCCACGAGCGGCAGCGAAGGGGCCAAACGGATCGAGCAGGACGAGTTCGACGTCATCATCAGCGACCTGATGATGAACGATGTCGACGGCCTGCAGATCCTCGCCCGCGCCAAGCAAGAACTTCCCGAGGCCGAGGTGATTCTGGTCACCGGTCACGGCTCGGTCCCCTCGGCCGTGCAGGCCATGCAGCAAGGGGCGTTCAACTACCTGCTCAAGCCACTCGATCTGAAGCAGCTCCGCGCGGTGGTCGAGAAAGCCGCCCTGAATGTGCAGTTACGCTTGCAAAACGCCGAGTTGAACCGACGACTCGATGAACGCTTCGGCTTCGAGGGGGTCGTCGGTACCAGCTCCAAGATGATCGAGTTGATCTCGCTCCTCAAGCGGATCGCTCCTACGAACGCCACGGTGCTCATTCAAGGGGAGACCGGCACCGGCAAAGAGCTTGTTGCCCAGGCCATCCACCAAAACAGCCCGCGCAAAGCCAAGCCGTTTGTCGCGCTCAACTGCGCGGCGTTGAGCGAGAACATCTTAGAGAGCGAACTCTTCGGGCATGTCGCCGGCGCATTCACCGACGCCCGCAACGACCGTATCGGCAAGTTCGAGTATGCCCACGGCGGCACGCTGTTCCTCGACGAGGTGGGCGATATGCCCATGCCCACACAGATCAAGTTGCTGCGCGTGCTCGAGAGCGGCGAGATCA
Source organism: uncultured Planctomycetaceae bacterium (assembly GCA_964387325.1). GTDB lineage: Bacteria > Planctomycetota > Planctomycetia > Pirellulales > PNKZ01 > CAZZBK01. The sequence continues at coordinate 25,111 of CAYLYE010000001.1, read as the reverse complement.
CCCGCGTCGGCTCGAACGAACCGATCCGCGTGAATGTCCGGATCGTCTCGGCAACTAACCGCAACTTAGAGCAGCAGATCGCCGGGGGGACCTTTCGCAGCGATTTGTACCATCGACTCAAGGTCGTCACGATCGCGCTACCGCGGTTGGTCGAGCGGTCGCAGGATATCCCGCTGCTGATCGATTACTTCATCAAGCTCTCGGCCAAGCGGCACGACAAGCAGGTGCGGAGCATGTCGGCCGCGGCGCGACGGCGATTGTTGGCGTTCGACTGGCCGGGCAACGTACGGCAGTTGCGCAACGTCGTCGAGAGCATGGTGGTCGTCGATTACGACGGCGTGCTCGACCTGGACGATTTGCCGATGGAGCTGGCTACTCCCTCGGCCAGCGAGAGTGGCACGGGCGAGGGGACGCTCGGCGCGCTGGTTGGCAAGTCGCTCACGGAAATCGAGAAGCAGGTCATTGCCGAGACGCTTCGCATGTGTGGCGGCAATCGCGAAGAGGCCGCCACGATGCTCGGCATCGGCGAGCGAACGTTGTATCGCAAGATTAAAGAGTACGAGTTGTAAAATTAGTTTTCGGTTTTCGGTTCTCCGTTTTCAGTTGAGAATGGGGTCAAATTTTTCAACTGAAAGCCGAAAACTGAAAACCGAGAACATGTTTCCCTCATGCCGCGTATCGTCCAACTATCGCCGAGCGTGATCAACAAAATCGCCGCCGGCGAGGTGATCGAGCGGCCCGCGAGCGTGGTCAAGGAGCTTGTCGAGAACTCGCTCGACGCCGGCGCGACCCGCGTCGACGTCTCGATCGAGCAAGGGGGGATCGAGCTGATCCGGATCGTCGACAACGGTTGCGGCATCGAGGCCGACCAACTGCCGCTCGCCGTGGCCAGCCATGCCACGAGCAAGTTGAGCACCGCCGACGATTTGTTCCGCGTCCACACGATGGGCTTTCGCGGCGAAGCCCTGGCGTCGATCTCCGAGGTGAGCCGGTTCACCTTGCGGAGCCGGACCGCCGAGCACGACGCGGGCGCCGAGTTCGAAATGGTCGCTGGCTCGATGGGGCCCGTCATGCCGTGTAGCGGACCGGTCGGTACGACGATCGAGGTTCGCAACCTGTTCTTCAATACGCCAGTGAGACGCAAGTTCCTCAAGGCCACGCAGACCGAGATGGGACACATCAGCGAGGCTTTCACGCGGCTCGCGCTTGCCTATCCGCACGTCCATTTCACGCTTCGGCACAACGAGCGGTCGGTCTATGAACTGCCGCCGAACAACTCGTCGCTGGAGCGCATCGGGCTGTTCTTTGGCCAAGATCTGCTCGACGATCTGATCGAGGTTGAGAGCCGCGACGATCAGGTGCGGCTCTATGGCTATGTGGCCCGACCGAACCAAAGCCGTTCGCATCCACGCATGCAGTACCTGTTCCTCAACGGCCGGTTCATACGCGATCGTTCGTTGCAACACGCGCTGCAAGAAGCGTATCGCGGGCTGCTGTTGACCGGCCGGTATCCGATTGGGTTTTTGCACTTTGAAATGCCGGCCGACATGGTCGACGTGAATGTCCACCCGACCAAACTGGAGGTCCGATTTCAAGACGGCTCGCGGCTCTACAGTCAGCTACTAGGCACGCTGCGGACAAAATTTCTTTCGACCGATTTAACGCATCGGTTGGAACCCGTCGCGCCGCGCGGTGAGGCCGCGCCGACGGTCGACCCCCAGTTGGCCCAGCAGCGGCGGCAGGAATTGGTGCAGTGGGCCCAATCACAGATGGCGACTTGGTCTCAGCCGGGCGAGGTGAGTGCGCGCGAGAACGTGACGGTCGAGGCGAGCGCTGCTCGGCCGGCCCCCTTGAGCTTCGCGCCACCGGTGACGACGCGCGCGCCGCTGACCGTGAATCGGATCGAACCACCGGCGCGTCCCATGAGCCCGACCGAGGCCCTGTCGTCGGCGAGCACACCGGCCCGCGCCCTGCAATTCCACCAGCGGTATTTGATTGCCGAGAGCGCCGAGGGGCTCGTGGTCATCGATCAGCACGCACTGCACGAACGGGTCTTGTACGAACAGATTCGCGAGAAGGTGCTCGCCGGGGCGCTCGAGTCGCAGGCGCTGCTCGTGCCCGAGCCAGTCGATCTGGCCGCGGCCGAGGTCGCGCTGGTCGTCGAACAGCGCGAGGTACTCGAACGCCTCGGGCTCAAGGTCGAACCGTTCGGGGGCGACACGGTGCTCATTCGCGGCTACCCTGCGATGCTGCACAAGCAACGACCCGGCGATATCTTGCGAGCCTTGGTCGATCAGATGAGTGCCGGGGGTAAACAGCCCGACCGACGCGACCTGCTCGATGAATTGCTGCACATGATCTCATGCAAGGCGGCGATCAAGGCGGGCGATCCGCTCACGAGCGACGAGATCGACGCCCTGCTCGAACAACGGCACTTGGCGCAAGACACGCATCACTGCCCTCACGGTCGCCCGACGGCTTTGGTCTTCACGCGTGAAGAGCTCGATCGACAATTTAAGCGCATTTAGTTTTTCGATCAGGTCCCCCTCGCATGGCTCAGGTTTGTGTAACGCTCGGATTCGCTCAGGCGGCCTCGCTGCTGGCCGAGCATCGCCGGTTGGTCGAGGCTGGCGTTTCGCTCGTCGAGTGGCGGATAGATCATTTGCAAGAGTCGGTCGATGTTCCGACGCTGCTCGCCCAGCGGCCGGGACCGGTCGTGTTCACCGTGCGACGCGAGCCCGACGGAGGCGTGTGGCGTGGCGAGGAGAGCACGCGGCGCGAGATGCTCCGCGCGGCTATTGCCGCCGGGGTCGAGTACGTGGATGTCGAGCCTGACGTGATCGCCGATGTGCCCCGGACCAGTTCCACGCGACGGATCGTCAGCATCCACGATTTTCAACAGACGCCGGTCGATCTCGAACAGCGACACGCTCAGCTCGCCTCACTCGGAGCTGAAGCGGTCAAGCTCGCCACGATGGCCCGCTCGACGCACGATGTCACGCGGATGCTGCGGGTCATGCGTCAGTCGCAGGTTCCGACCGTCGGTCTGTGCATGGGCGAACTCGGCACACCGTCGCGCATTCTGAGCGCACGCTGCGGCGCGCCATTCACCTACGCGGCACTCGAGACCGGTGCGCCGCTCGCCCCCGGGCAGATCAGCTTCCGCGCGATGCTCGATGTGTATCGCTACGAACAGATGACCCGTGAGACACCGGTGTACGGAGTGATCGGCGATCCGATCGGACACAGCAAGAGTCCGCTGGTGCATAATACCGCGCTGCGTGAGGGCGGATGGTCAGGTGTGTACGTCCCGTTCCGCGTTCCCCCGAGCGATTTGCCAACCTTTCTCGACGACGCCCGAGAGATCGGTTTGCGCGGCCTGAGTGTCACGATTCCACACAAAGAGGGCGTGCTCTCGGCGCTCACGCACGTCGACGACGATGTGCGACAGATTGGCGCGTGCAACACGCTGGTGTTCAACGGCGAACAAACGCTCGGCTACAACACCGACTGGCGCGCGGCCATCGACGCCATCGCGATCGGCTTGGGACGCACGGCCAACACGCTCCCCGTGCTCAATGATTGCCGGGCCCTTGTGTTGGGGGCCGGAGGCGCGGCCAAAGCGATCGTGTACGGACTGCGACGTTGTGGGGCCGAAGTCCACATCGCCAGCCGGACACACGATCGGGCCGCTGAAGTGGCCACGCAGTTCGGCGCGGCGGTGCTCGATTGGGACGCGCGACACACGATCCGCCCGCAGGTGATCGTCAACTGCACGCCGCTCGGCATGGAGCCGCACATCGACGCCACGCCCTATGACGCCGCGGCCTTGACCTCGGGCACCGTTGTGTTCGACACCGTCTACACGCCCGAGATCACACGCTTGCTCGCCGATGCGCGCGACGCGAGCTGCGTCACCGTGACCGGCATCGAGATGTTCATCCGTCAGGCTCTCGCTCAGTTCAGGCTGTTCACCGGTTTCGACATTTCAGCCGATCGCATGAGAAAATCTCTGGGCAAATGATGAATGCGGGATGATGAATGATGAATTGAAGAAAGACACCGCCATGCTATACATTCATCATTCATCATCCCGCATTCATCACTCCCCATGATCGTTCTCATCGGCTATCGCGGAACAGGCAAGACGACCGTGGCACGGGTGCTCGCGGAGCGTTTGGGCTGGTCGTGGATCGACGCCGATGTCGAACTCGAGTCACGGGCGGGTCAATCGATCGCCGATATTTTTCGCGACAGTGGCGAGCCGACCTTTCGGGACCTGGAGTCGGCGGTGATCGCCGATCTGGTGCAGCGAGAGCGACTTGTGATCGCGGCCGGCGGCGGGGTCGTGATGCGCGAGCAAAATCGGCAGGCACTCAAACAGGCTGGGCAGATCGTGTGGCTCCGCGCGCGCGTCGAGACGATTCTTTCACGTCTGGCCGGCGATGCGTCGACCGCCGAGCGACGCCCCAACCTGACCCGCCAAGGGGGCGAAGACGAGGTGCGCCAGCTATTGGCCCTCCGCGAGCCCTTTTATCGCTCGGTGTCGCATTTCGCCGTCGACACCGATGACCGAAATGTCGATGATATTGTCAACGAGATCATTCAGCAGTTGCCCCATCGTTGATTATTCTCCCCTCGGCGTACGGCCCTGCGGTCCTATCGCCGGGGGCTAAATATTGACCCATTGAAGGAACCATGCCATGCCCAAGTCGTCGTTCGCGGTCCCCAATCCGCTCGGTCAGCAGCAAGCCAAGCAACTGCTCGACACGTTCATGCCGCATGTCCAAGAGAAGTTCAAGGACATGATCAAGGACGTCGAGCAATCGTGGGCCGGCGACGATTTGAACTTCTCGTTTCGCACGCTAGGCATGAGCATCAAGGGGGTCATGCACGTGGCCGAGAGTGAAGTGCGCATCGACCTCGACCTGCCCTTCGCCGCGTTGATGGCCAAGGGCAAGATCGAAAGCGAATTCACTGCGGGGCTCAAGAAGCTGCTCGCGCCCCGGTCGTAACCTCGCCCTGAGGTAGCGCGCTGATCTCGCTGGCCAAGCGGCGGTAGTCTTCCGCCCCGTTCGAGTCGGGCGCGTACTGGAAGATCGACTGTCCGAAGCTCGGCGCCTCGGCCAAGCGAATGTTGCGGCGGATGCGGGTGTGGAACGCCTGGGCGTTGGACCACGTGGGACGCGACGAGCGCGATTGCTCGAAGAACTGCTCGACGTCGCGACACACCTCGGCCGCGAGTCGCGTACCGCCGTCGTACATGCACATCACGACCCCGCTCAGACGGAGCTTGGGGTTCAAGCGTCGCGCCACCAGATCGATGGTCTCGAGCAGCTTGCTGAGCCCGTGCAGGGCGAGAAAATGCGGTTGCAAGGGGATGAACACCTCGTCGACCGCGGTCAGGGCGTTGATCGTCAGCACGCCGAGCGACGGTGGGCAGTCGATCAGCACGAAATCGAATTCGCTGTCGTCCTCGCTGAGCCGATCGCGCAAGATCAGTTCGCGGCCGACGACGCCGGCCAACTCGACCTCGGCGGCGGCCAAATTGATGTGCGATCCCACGATCCAGAGCCGCTCGCTGACCTGCTTGCGCACGGCCGACAGGGGCAACTCGCCAACCAGCACGTCGTACATGCTCTGATCGTCGCGTTGCGGCGCGAGACCCAGGTGCAGCGTGGCATGAGCCTGGGGATCGAGGTCGATCAGACAGACTCGCGCGCCAGTGTCGGCCAGCGCGGCGGCCAGATTGACAGCCGTGGTCGTCTTGCCCACGCCCCCTTTTTGATTGATGACGGCGATCGATCGCATCGGTATTCCTTTACCTCGCTAAGACGACTTGCCACGAGAGAGAGACACGAGCAAGCGGGGGGCGATTATAGGCTCGATGGGCGTCTCGCTCCTAGACGAGATCGACTGGCCAATACTCGATATCGCGCGGCGCCAACAAATTCTCTACGAACAATTTGAGCAACAACTTGGAAAGTAGGGCAATTTGGCTTACAAACAGGGCTCAACCGATCTCAACGTACTGTGCTAGCGGAGCATCGAGACATGCGGGTGATTGTCGAGGCGGATATCAATGCGGTGAGCCGGACGGCGGCTCAGTTCGTGGCCGACTTGGTCCGGCGCCGACCCAAGTGCGTGCTGGGTTTGGCCACCGGCAGCACACCCTTGGGGTTGTACGCAGAGCTGATTCGACTGCATCGCGACGAGGGACTCGACTTCTCGCGCGTCGTGTCGTTCAATCTCGACGAGTATGTCGGGCTCAGTCCGAACGACCCGAACAGCTACCATCACTTCATGCACGAGAATTTGCTGAAGCACATCAATATCGACCCGCGTAACACGCATATCCCCGACGGTCGAGCGCTCGACTTCGAGGCCCACTGCGAGCAGTACGAGCGGATGATACGCGAGGAAGGGGGGATCGACCTCCAAGTGCTGGGCATCGGTAGCGACGGACACATTGCCTTCAACGAGCCGGGCTCTTCGCTGGGGAGCCGCACGCGGCTCAAGACGCTGACGGCCGAGACCGTGCGTGACAACGCGCGGTTTTTTGCCCGCGACGAAGATGTGCCCTGGCTGGCTGTGACGATGGGGGTGGGCACGATCCTCGAATCGCGACAGTGCATCGTGCTCGCCTGCGGGCAGAACAAGGCGTCGGCGATTCGCGCGACGGTCGAGGGACCGGTGACGGCGCAGATCACGGCCTCGGCGCTGCAATTTCATCGCAACGCCATCTGCGTGCTGGACGAGGCGGCCGCGAGTCTGCTGGAGCGGCGTGAGTACTACCGCGACGTCGAAGAGTCGCAGCGCCGCTTGCAGCAAGGGAAACGGTAGTCGGAAGCGGTCGACGGCTACGACCGGTTTTGCTGGTCGCGGATCTCTTGCATCAGGAAGGTGATGGCCCGAAGCTGATCGCGAATGGCGGCGGCGAACTGTTGCTGGCCGAGCGCGCTCTTGGCGGCTGAGAGCAACGTGTCGAACTCACTCCAGCGGATGTCCCATTTATTGTCGCGAGCGGTTTTGCAGACGGGATCGATGAGCTTGCTAAAGCGCTCGAAGATCTCGGGGTTGGCGGGACAGACCATCGCGCGATACGGTCCGCCGCCGAGCGGTGTTTGCGACAGGCTGTTTGCGGCGGAGCGGGCGTTCTTGCGGCTCGAATGGATGAGCGAGAGCACGACGCCAACGACACCCAGTACGGCCAGAGCATAGCCGGCCTGATGGAACATGAATCCGACGATGCCGCCAGCGAGGGCCAGGAGCGCCGAGCCCGCGAGGGTCAAAAAGCCGCCGGTTCCGAGTCCGGCGGCGGATGCATCGTCGCCGCCGCTGCCGCTGTCGGCATTGATTTGCACGATGATCAGCGTGATGTTGTCGGGCCCACCGCGCAGATTGGCCAGATCGATGAGAGCGCGACCGGCTTCTTGCGGTGGCAACACGCCCATCACCACGCCCAGCTCATCGTCGGTGACTTGACCGCTCAGCCCGTCGCTGCAGACGAGAAACTTATCGCCGACCGCCAACGGGAAGGGGCCTTCGAGGTCGACCTGCACATCGGCCGAGGGACCCAGCGAGCGGGTGATGATGTTTTTCGGGACATAGGCGGGCAACTCATGTTCGGCGAGCCGCGAGTTGACCATCATCTCCCAGACGAGGCTGTGATCGCGCGAGAGTTGTTCGAGTCGGTTGCCGCGCAGGCGATACACACGGCTGTCGCCGACCTGTGCCGCGACGGCTCCTTGGGGCAACACGAGCAACGCGCTGCACGTAGTCCCCATCCCTTTGAAGTCGATATTCTCTTCGCCGGTCGTGTGGATCTTGTGATTCGCGGCCACGACCGACTGCCGCAGTGCGTCGGGAGCATTGCTGTCGGGGACTTTGAAATACGAGAGGGTCACGGTGTCGACGGCCAGTTTGCTGGCCAGTTCGCCGGCGGCGTGAGCGCCCATCCCGTCGGCCACGAGAAACAAGTGGCCGCGCCGCTGCCACTGTTCTTCGTTACCGGCCATTTGCAGCCCGTAGGAATCTTGGTTGTTCCCACGACGCAAACCGATATCGCTCAGGGCGGCGTGCTCAAGAAAATCGTGCCAACGACGTGAGTCCATAACCGCAGTATTATCAAACGAGGTTGATCGCGAGGGGGGACGTGGTGCCGTCTTATTCTAACCACCCCCGCAGCAGAGTTATAGGTGGTGTTTGCAAGAGAGTTTCGCCATGAAGGCAGCGAGCCGATCGGCGTGAGCCCCCGAATCTCGTTATGTTTGACTCAACATGGCTGACAGAGCTGAATGATCCGGGGGCGCACGCCCCCGGATCGGAGATCAAACGTGGGGGGGGAGTCGAGTTACTCACGGGCTCAGCTGCCGCAGGCCCTTCTGGAGCCGCTGCCGATAGCTGAAGTGCTCGACCTCGAGTCGATGCCGAGGGGAGCGAATATACCGGATGCCGTGCCCCAAGTCGGGTTTCTCTAAGGCCTTTTGGCGACGAAATCGCTCGGCCTGAGCGGGACGTTCGACGCACGCTTGCACATACCGGGCGACAAGTTGCGACTGATAGTCGACCAAACCCCATTGGCCACTATCGGGCTGAATCAGGCCAAGCACAAACAGGTCGTCGCGCTGCGGATGAAACACGTTCAGGTACAACTCGGGCCGATCGTCGCGCCAGTCGAACAGTCCCGGGTCGACAAACGGAATCGTGATCTTGAAGCCGGTGGCGTAGACAATCACATCCACCTCGGCCTCGCTGCCATCCACAAACCGCACGCGCTGCGGTGCTAACTCGGCAATGTCGGGCTTGGGCTGTAACCGTCCGTGGGCCGCGTAGTACATCATCTGCGAGTTGATGATCGGGTGCGTCTCGAACAGCCGATGATCGGGTCGAGGCAGGTGAAATCGCTCGGGGCGACCGAGCACTAATCGCGATACTAGGCTCGAAATCATGCGCCGTATGAACAGCGGGACGCGCCAGCGCAGATAGCGTTCGCCCGCTTGATCGATGGGTCGACCGAACACGAGTTTCGGCAGATAATGGTAGCCGCGGCGCAGACTGTGATACGTCGCGGCGGCATGTTGTGCGCTCTCGACGGCGATGTCACAGCCTGAGTTCCCGCCACCGACGACGAGCACACGTCGGCCCACGAGCACGTCGGGGGTTTTATACTGGCACGAGTGCAGCACCGTGCCGGCAAATGTGCCCGGATAGTTGGGCCATTGCGGGTCCCAGTTGTGGCCGTTGGCAATGATTAAGCCACGATATCGTCGCCGCGAGCCGTCGGCGAACGTCATCAGCCAACCGTTGTCGCTTGGAGCCGCGTTCACGAGCGACTGATTGAATTCGATCGAGTCGTAGAGTTGGAAGTGTCGGGCAAAGGCGCGGAGATACTCCCAGGCCTGGCGATGGCTGGGGTACTCTGGGTACTCGCGCGGCATCGGAAAATCGGTGTACTCGGTGAGCCGCTTCGAGCTGATCAGATGCGTCGAGGCGTAGACGCTGCTCCGGGGCTTGCCGTAGTACCAATTGCCGCCGACGTCGTCCTCGCGTTCGATACAATCGTAAGGGAGACCGAGCTGGCCAAAGGTTTTGGCCGCGACGAGCCCCGACGAGCCCGCGCCGACAATCAGCCACCGAGCGCTCCGGTCGTCGATCGGCACGGTTGAGACAGAAACGGCAGTCATGTTGGCAGGATAGGTGAGCGGGCGGTGGGACTCAAGGCCGCGGAATCGAGCATTGCACCCTTGCCCCCGGTCGAAGAGTGTAGTAGATTCGCGGGTTACGTTTGCGGACGATTTAAGCATGCGTGGCTAATTGAGCCCCGGCGAGCATCGTGAGGCCGGGAATCACCGGGCTTCCGTTGGTTGCCCTAGCTCAGTAACTGCGTTGTCCGCCAAAAAAATCGCCTCGGCAGATCGCTGTCGAGCCCTGTGGGATCGTTTCAGAGAATTCATTTCGTGCGGGAGTGACGACGTGGGTGTGAAGAAGACTGGTAAGGGACGTCGTAAGGTGGGTCGCAAGAAGCGTCGTATGCGCGCTCGCATCCGCCATCGCAAGGGCTAGTCGCACGGCTCGAACAGGCTCAAGCGAGCCTACGTTGTCGCAGCGATTCGTTTTATCCCGCTCCCCACATCGTGAATGCCAAGCCCTGTCGGCTCGAGTTGCCGCGCGCGCTCAACCAGCCGCGACTTGAGCTTGCCCCCTTCGACAGCCGCGACTCTTGCCCATCAACCCTTTCGCACTTCGCTCGCCAGCCCTTCACGATACGACGGATAACGCAACGTCACATCGATGTCGGCAAATAACCGACGCGGATCGATACGCTTGTCGCTCGCGGCACGTTGAGCGGCCGGACTCTGTGGGGCCGGGTCCACAAACGTTGGCGGCGGCGCGTCGAGCAATCGTGCGATCTCGGTGTAATATTCACCGCGCAAACACGGTTGCCCATCCGAGACTACGTAGCGTCGGGGCGGGGTGAGCCGTTCGACCGCTTGAACGATCTGCACCGCGTCGTCGACGTGAATGAGATTCAAATAGCCGTCAGCCGGTGCGTCGATCGGATCGCCGCGACGAATGGACTCGGCACGCGGTACGCGCAGCGGTCCGTAGATGCCTGCCAGTCGGAGGATGATGCTTCGCGCGCCGAGCGGCGAGGCTGCTAAGAGTTGTTCGGCGGCCAGGCAAGCGCGGCCCCCCTCGCGCAGTGGAACGGCGGGTGTGTCTTCGTCGACGCTGTCACCGGCGGTTGAACCGTACACTCCGGTCGACGAGATGTAGATGAACCGCGAGACCGTCGTGGGCAACGCGCTGAGGATGTGCTTGAGCCCCTCGACATAGACCGCGTGTTGGGGTTTTTGGGCCTCTCGGTCAAAGCCCACGGCGAACAGCACGGTCGCCACCTCGGGCAGCGCCGGAAAGCGGTCGGGCTCGGTCACATCGAGCAACAGCGGCAAAAATTGACTTTCTGAAAATATTTTTGCCCGCGGTTCACTTCGGGTCGTGACCCACACGCGGTGGCCGTCACGTTGCCAGGCTTCGGCGACGCGCCGGCCCAGATAACCGCATCCGATGACGAGCTTATCTGCCATGTGGATTTAATCCTTTGCCGTTAAATAACTTACGGATCTTTTTGGTGGCCAGAAATGAACTGGTTGTCAGACCGCCTAGGGACACGTTTGGATTTGATTGTGACCGCCGTAGCCCCTGATGGCAACAAACCTTGCGGGCGGTAGCATCCGCGCTACCCCATGACAAATATCTCACTAATCGGCTGGAGTTGCGTCGAGGTGACCTGCATAAGCGTCCGCTCGTTCGCATCCAATCAGCCGCAAGGACAGCGCTATGTCGAATTGTTTGCCTGTTAGCCTTTCTGGTTCGAATCGCTCGTTTTGGTCTCGATGCTGGCAGCGCTCGGCGATTGCCGCCGCGGCCTTGGGTTTTGTCACGGGCGGTCTGATCGCTGCCGAACCCGAGAAGCCCCGCGAGCCCGAACGGGTTGCGAACGTCGCGACCGCGTCATCGCCCAAGTTCGATGGCGTGATCGACATGTCCTCGCTCACGGAAGAGCAGAAGGTCTTTGTCCGTTTTATGCAAACGCTTCGCCAATCGCACGAGAAATTGGCGACCATATCGACCATGCAGTGTGTGTTCCACAAGCAAGAGCGCGTCGACGGGCAGTTGCAAGATCTGAACATCATTAACCTGAAGGTTCGCAAGGAACCGCTCAGTGCTTATATGCGTTGGGAGACCCCTTCGGCCGGTCAAGAGGCCATCTGGCAACGTGGCGCGAACGACAACCTCGTGCTGGCGCATCCGGCTGGTTGGAAGCGAAAGATCGTTCCGCTCATCAAGCTCGAGCCGCTCTCGGAGCGGGCGATGGAAAACAATCGTCGCCCGATCACCGAGATTGGTCTGTGGAATGTGACCCGCCGACTGCTGGAATACGCCGAGGCGGGGCATCAGCGGAAAGCCGAGGGGATTCATCCCAGTCTGAACGAGAATGCCAAGCTCGCCGGTCGCGACTGCATTTGCTACACGTTCATCTACGAGAAGCCTTACCCGGGCCTCGATTTCCATAAGGTCAATGTTTACTTTGACAAAGAGCACATGGTGCCGATCGGGTTGCAGAACTTTGGCTTCCCGCGCCGCGGCGACCGTGACCTCCCGCTCGAAGAGTCGTACGTCTTTGCCAATTTGCAACTGGGGGTCCCGCTGAGCGACCATGACTTCAGCGCCGACAACCCGGCGTATCAGTACAACGGCCGCTAAGTTAAGCCTGCCGTCGCGTTTGTGCTTCCGCCACGAGAGCCCGGCCGTTTTGCCGGGCTCTCGGTATTTCATTGAGGGGGCGAAACAGCCGCCCCCCTCGCGCGATCGCAAGTCTTTTCGTGGCATCCAATCACAAAAGTCGACTCTCGATGACCCCGGCAGAGCTTTGTTACATCGTAGCTCCCCTACCTTGACGACCCCCCCTGGCGACGGTTAAGATTTCGCCCAAACTTAAATGCCCGTACCGAGTTGTGCTTATTCAGCCACGACTCAACCATGTCCCGTGACACCCCAAGGGTTTCGCACGGGTACGATGGTGTGCGCCGAGCAGGGCCCCGTGATCGTTCTAACTTCAACTACGTCAACATTCTCTAGCTCGTGGGTTGTAACGATATGTCAGACTCAGGATCCACTTCGGGCGATATTTTTGACCTGCAAAAACTGCGTCGCTTGGTCGAGTTGATGAACAAACACGGCCTCGGCGAGGTCGATCTCCGCGATGGCAATTTGCGGGTCCGATTGCGTAAGGAAGGCCTCTCGGTCGTCACGCACGTTGCGCCTCCGGTCGCCATGGCCCCCGCGGCTCCTGCTGGCGGAGCCGCTTCGACCCCGGCCGCGAAGCCGGCGGTCGACGACAAATCGATCGTGGTCAAAAGCCCGATGGTCGGTACGTTTTTCACCTCATCGAGCCCCGAGGCGGCGCCGTTCGTCAAGGTTGGCGATCATGTCGGCCCTGAATCGGTCGTGTGCATCATCGAGGCCATGAAGGTCTTTAACGAGATTCCGGCCGAGTGCTCGGGCCAGATTACGGCCGTGCTGGCCCAAAATGGCGAGGCCGTCGAATACGGACAGCCGTTGTTCCGCGTTACCCCCTCGAAGTAACGCCGCGCGAGACACTGTTGCAAGCAACCTCTGCCCTCTACCCGCTCGACAGCTAATAAGTACCATGTTCCAACGCATTCTGGTGGCCAACCGGGGCGAGATTGCCCTGCGCGTCATTCGCGCCTGCAAAGAGCTCGGCATCGAAACCGTCGCCATCTTCAGCGAAGCTGACCGCGGCGCGCAGTACCTCGACCTGGCCGACGAGGCCTTCTGTGTCGGCCCAGGCAAAAGCTCCGACAGCTACCTGAAAATCGATCGCGTCATCAGCGCCGCCGAGGTGGGCAACGTTCAGGCGATTCATCCCGGCTATGGCTTTTTGAGCGAGAACGCTCACTTCAACGAGGTCTGTCGAGCCTGCAAGATCGACTTCATTGGGCCTTCGCCCGAGGCGATGCGCGCCTTGGGGGACAAGAACACGGCCAAATCGATTGCCCGCCGCGCCAAGGTACCGTGCGTACCCGGCAGCGAGGGCCTGCTGGCCGACGAGCGCGACGCGCTCCGCATCGCACATGAGATTGGCTATCCGGTGTTGATCAAAGCGACGGCCGGCGGTGGTGGCCGTGGCATGCGTGTCGCCCAGAACGACCTCTCGCTCAAAACGGGCATGCAGCAAGCGCAGGCCGAGGCTCAAGCCGCGTTTGGCAATGCCGGCGTCTACCTCGAGAAATACGTCGAGCATCCGCGCCATGTCGAGGTGCAGGTGCTCGCCGATCAGCACGGCAACGCGGTCCACCTCTGGGAGCGTGACTGCTCGATGCAGCGTCGTCACCAGAAGGTGATCGAGGAAAGTCCCGCTCCGAATCTCGACGCCAATATCCGCCGCTCGATTTGCGAGGCGGCCGTCCGGCTCGTCAAGGAATCGGGTTACACCAACGCCGGTACCGTCGAGTTCATCGTCGACAAGCAGGGCAACTTCTACTTCATTGAAGTCAACGCTCGCATCCAGGTCGAGCATCCCGTCACCGAATTGGTGACCGGCATCGACTTGATTCAGATGCAGCTACGGGTCGCCTCGGGCGAGAAGCTGCCGTTCACCCAGGACGACATTGTGCATCGCGGCTGCGCGATCGAGTGTCGCATCTGCGCCGAAGACCCGGCCAAGAATTTTCAGCCGTGCCCCGGCAAGATTGAGAAGATGTATATCCCCGGCGGCTACGGTGTCCGCTGGGACTCGCATGCCCACGCGGGCTATGTCGTGCCGCCGAACTACGACTCGATGATCGGCAAGCTGCTGGTGCATCGTCCCACGCGCGACGAAGCGATCGCCGCGATGCAGCGTGCTCTGAGCGAGTTGCGTATCGAGGGCATCCGCACGACCGTGCCGCGTCTGCAAGACATCTTGCGGCACAATGCCTTTATCGAGGGCCGCGTCGACACGACGTTCATCGAGCGCACCTGGACGAACTAGCCAATTGCACGTTCATTGATGTGCAACAATTTAGCCGCGACGCGGAGTGCGTATGCATCGCGTATCGGTGAGCATTATTTACGCGCTCCGCTCCGCGTCGCGGCTAACAGATTCGCTTACCGCGACTTCTTGTCTTCTGGAGCACGTGTCACGTTCTTGTCTTCCTGTTGCATCTCGCGCCACGGCTTGCCAGCCTCGTAACTGGCCAGCTCCTGCTTGAGTGCGTCGCGCTGGGCGCTGTCGGCCACTTCGAGCGCTTGTTGCGACCATTTCTTGGCCGACTCGAAATCCCCCGACTCGGCATAAGCGGCCGCCAGTGTGCTGAGGATGTGAGCCTGCTTGTGCTGGGTCAACTCGGCCGCCTTCGTGGCCAATTCGATCGCCCGCTTGCCGTCACGCACCTTCTCGTCAGGCGACGTGGCCAGTAGCCACGCAAAGTTGTTGAGCAACCCGGTATCTTCCTTTTCCAGGTGGTAGGCCGACTCGTAATCGGCGAACGCCTCGCGGTGCCGACCCACGCTCAGATACGTGTCGGCCCGGCCGTAGACTACGAACCAAGCGTCGGGCTTGACCTTCAACACACGGTCGAACAGGGCAAAGGCCTTGGCGTAGCTGTGCTGGGCTCGATAGAGCACGGCCAACTGGAAGAGCGTTTCGAGGTCCTGGGGCTGCTCCGTGGCGATCTGCTCCAAGTCGGCGATCGCTTCGAGCGGTTTGCCCGCCGCCAATTGAATCTGCGCTCGAGCGCGAAGCGCCGGTGGCAAATTCGGCTGAGCCTTGAGGACCTGATTCACGTCGACAAGTGCGTCGTCGAAGCGCTCGCGACGCAATTGCACCTGCGCCCTGAGCATCCGCGCCGCGATGTTCTTGCCATCGATCTCGAGCACCTTGCTCAAGTCGGCCACCGCGTCATCGTATTTTTTCTGCATGAGCGACACCTGAGCGCGTTGCATCCGGGCCGACACGGACTCGGGGGCCAACGCGACCGACTTGGCATACGCGGCCTGCGACTCTTCGAGCCGGTCGAGCAGCGCGAGCGCCGCCCCCTTGGCTTCGAGCGTGATCGCGTGGTCGGGTTCGAGCTTGAGCGCCGCCTCGAAATCCTCGAGCGCCTTCTCGGCTTTTTGTGCCGCCATGTAAAGCGCCCCACGAGCGCGCAGCGGCATCGCCTCGGTGGGCTTCAACTGAATGGCTTCGCCCAAGTCGCCGAGTTTGTCGTCGATATTATCATGCAACGAGGAACGCATGATGATCGCTTGGAAACGGGTCTCGACGTCTTTGCCGCTCCGTTTGATCGCCTCGTCGAGCGCGGCAATGGCCTTGTCGTCGTCGCCGCCCGGAAGGGCCTGCAACCGTGCGACCGTGATGTACACCTTCGGTTGTTCGGTTTCGTGCCGCAGCGACCGTTCCAGATCGGCCAGCGCAAGCTTGCGCAACTGTGGCCAACGTGGGTCGGGCTGCTCGGGCTTGAAGATCGCATCGGAGAGCGCCTCGCCACGCTGCGACAGCGTCGAAGCCAGCAGTTTCTTGGCAAACTCTTCATCTTCCGTGTCGAGCCCTTTATCCAGCGCATGCTGACAGAGGTTGATCACCTCGCCCAACGAATCGACCCCTTCGGCCGTGAGCTTACGATCGATGGCCTGTTCGAGCTCGGCCTTGCCGGGCTTGGCAGCCCATAGCGGCGACGCCACGAACAAACAGGCTAATAATGCAAAGCGCCCAAGTGGCGATCGGATCATCGTTGTTTCCTCCCTGACTGAGCCATTGACGGGACCATCCTGGTCCAAGCTTGTATCCAGGCCATTATTATGACGGCTCCAACGCTTTGACACCATGCGAATCTCGGATGACAAAATCGAGTCTCTGCTAGCAGGTGCTCGCCGAGTGATCCCTCTCCGCCTGAATGATCCCCCCATGCTAGAATAGTCGCTCTAGCCGATATTTGCCCTGCATGTGTGTGGGCCCCCTACTCGAACGATGGAAGCAACGCGCGTCCCATGTCGACCGTGATCGAAGTCCTGCGACAAGGGCTCGCCCAGCAACAGCAGGGGCAATTCGTGCAGGCCGACTACCTGTTTCGGCTGGTGCTCTCGGCCGATCCACGCAATGTCGACGCCCTGCACTTGCTCGGCGTCTCGGCCTTGCATCAAGCTCGATACACCGAAGCCGAGTCGTTCATTCGACAAGCGATCGCATTGCAACCCAATGCCGCGGCGTTTCATAATAATCTGGGGCTCACCTGTCGGTCGCAGGGTCGCCTCGCCGAGGCTCAAGCCTGTTTCCGCGAGGCGCTCCGGCTACGCAGCGACTACGCCGAGGGGTGGAACAACCTGGGGATTATCTGCCAGGACCTCGACGAGCATATCGAGGCCTTGGAGTGTTTCGATCGCTCGATTGCGGCGAAACGCTCCTTTGCCGAGGGGTGGGTGAATCGAGGCATCGCGTTGCAGAGACTGCGCCGCTTCGCCGAAGCCCTGGCTGCCTATCATGAGGCGATCCGGCTCAAGAGCGATTATGCCATCGCCTATCTGAACCTCGGCACGCTGCTGCGTGAAACGCGCCAGCCGCTCGACGCCCTGCGCGCTTATGATCAAGCCTTGCAACATAACCCCAAGTATGCGACCGCACTGAGCAACCGAGGCACGCTGCTCAGCGAGTTGGGGCGCCCCAGCGAGGCCGAGCAGTCTTACTTGCACGCGATCGCGTTGCAGCCGCGATATGCCAAGTTTCATTACAATCTTGGCAATTTCTACCGTGTCAACTTCCGCCGCGCCGAGGCCGAGGAGCGTTTTCTCCGCGCGATCGAATGCGATCCCCAGCTCGCCGACGCCTGGATCAACCTCGGCAAGGTCTATCAAGACGAAGGGCGACTCGATGATGCCGATCGCTGTTATCGCCGCGCCTTGGAGATCCATCCAGGCGAAAGCCTGGCGCTCGACAACCTGATCATGAACGAGTCGTATCGCAGCGACTCGCTTGCCGAGGTGGCGAAGCTGTGGAAGCTCTACGACGAGACGATCGCGCGCCCCTTGCTCCCGGCTAAGGTCGAGCATGCAAATGTTGTTGATCCAGAGCGCGTCTTGCGCGTCGCGTTCGTCTCAGCCGATTTGGGCAACCATCCGATTGGCCGATTGATGACGCACGTGCTCGAAGGTCTGACTCGCTCGAAGATCCACACGGTCTGTTACTCGAACCGCGAGAAACAGGACGACTGGACCTGGCGGCTTAAGCAGTCGAGCCAGTTGTGGCGTGACATCGAGCCGCTCGACGACGTGGCGCTCGTCGAGCAGATTCGCGCCGATGCGATCGACATTCTCATCGACCTGTCGGGACACACGGCCGGCAACCGCTTAAGGGCCTTGGCGCGCAAGCCCGCCCCGGTGCAGGTGACCTGGATGGGTTTTGCTGGCAGCACGGGCATGTCGACGATCGACTATCTGTTGACCGACGAGCAACTCGTGCCGCCGAGATACGATTCCTTTTACCGTGAGCAGGTGGTGCGGCTACCGTTGGGGGGCGCGTGCTTCGAGTTGCCCAGCGACGCGCCTCCGATCGGCCCTCCGCCCTCGCTCCACTCGGGTCGCATCACGTTCGCATCGTTCAATAATCCGACGAAGATCTCCCCCGCGGCACGGCACGCCTGGGGCGAGATTCTCCGCCGCACGCCCAATAGCCGGCTGATCTTTAAGTTCCAAGGGCTCGGCGATCCGCGGTTGTGCGAGCAACTGCGACGCCCGTTGTTGGCAGCGGGCGTCGAGCCTGAACGAATCGAGTTTCAAGACTTCTCCCCCTTGCCC
Organism: uncultured Planctomycetaceae bacterium; assembly: GCA_964387325.1. Taxonomy (GTDB): domain Bacteria; phylum Planctomycetota; class Planctomycetia; order Pirellulales; family PNKZ01; genus CAZZBK01. The sequence goes on along the minus strand of CAYLYE010000001.1, from coordinate 6,754 downwards.
GTGCTGCTCGACTTGTACAATCAGATCGACGTGGCGCTCGATCCGTTTCCCTACACAGGCGGCACCTCGACGATGCTCGCGCTCTGGATGGGGGTGCCGGTCGTCACGCTCGTCGGCGAGTCGCTCGCGGCTCGTCAGTCGTTCAGCCTGCTGCACGCGCTGGGGCTCGACGAGCTGGCCACCCACTCGATCGACGAGACCATCGAGCGCACCGTGGCGGTCGCTCAGAATGTGTCGCAGCGCCACGCGTGGCGAGGCGAGTTGCGCGAACGATTCCGCCAGACCGCCTTCAGCGATCCGGCCTTGTTTGTTCCCACGCTCGAAGTGGCGCTCCGCGACATGTGGCGTCGCTGGTGTCACGAGCAACTGAAAGGCAACGATGGCGCAGCTCGATGATTGGCTTAATCAGGCCGTGAACTTGCATCGCTCGGGCCAGCTCGCGCAGGCCGAGTCGCTGTACCGACAAATTCTCGCCGCCGATCCGCGCCATAGCAACGCTTGGCAACTGCTGGGGGCCATGTCGCTGCAACAGCAAAACTATAGCGTCGCCGTCGAGTATCTGTCGCGCGCCATCGCGCTGGGGTGCACTCATGCCCTGGTCTACAACCATCTGGCGGTCGCCTATCAGTCGCTCAATCAGCTCGATCAGGCATTGCAGGCCTACGAGATGGCGATTCTCAAGCAGCCCAATTTTCCCGAGGCGCTCGTCAGTCGAGCCCTGATCCTCAAGCAGCGGGGCGATTTTCCCACGGCGATCAGCGCCCTGCGCCGGGCCATCGAACTGCAAGCCGACTTTGTCGACGCACATGCCAATCTCGCGGCCACTTTGCACGAGCTGGGGCATGCCGACGCCGCCATCGAGGCCTACCGCGCGCTCTTGAAGCTGCGACCTAACGATGCCCGATCACACAATAATCTCGCCAGTTTGCTGCTCGAGCGGAACAACGCGATCGATGCGCTCGTGCATCTCGATCAGGCGCTCGCACTCGAACCCCGCTATGCCAAGGCGATGAACAATCGCGGCTCGGCGATGAAAATCCTTGGGCGGAACGTCGAGGCCGAGGCGTGTTTCCGTCGCGCCGTCGAATTCGATCCCACGCTGGTCGCCGCCTACAACAACATTGGTACCTCGGTGGGCTCGCAAGGCCGCGCCGACGACTCGCACGCCGCGATCGCGCAAGCCGTCGCGCTCGACCCCAGCAACGCGGCCATTCACAGCAATTGGCTCATGTGTCAGCTGTATCGTTCGAGCGTGAACCTAGCGACACTCGCCGATATGTCGGCCCGATGGGAGGCGCAACACACGGCCCCCTTGCGGAGCACGTGGCGGACGTTTGACCTCGATCGAAATCGCGATCGCCCCTTGCGGATCGCTTTCGTCTCGGGTGACTTCGGACAGCATCCGATCGGCTGCATCATGGTCCCCATCGCCCGCCATGCGGCCGCGAACAACTTCTCGTGCCACCTCTATTCGACGCGGCCGATGCGCGACACGCTCGAAGGCGTGTTGCGGCAGCTCGCCGGTTCCTGGTGCGAGGTCGGCATGCTCGCCGACGATCGGATCGCCGATCAGATTCGCCGCGACAAGATCGACGTGCTCATCGACCTGGCGGGTCACACGGCCTACAACCATCTTAGGGTGTTCGCTTACAAGCCTGCGCCGGTGCAAATCACTTGGGCCGGCTATCAGGCCACGACCGGCCTGAGCGCGATCGATTACTTGATCTCCGACGACGTCATGGTGCCGTACGGCGCCGAGCAGTATTACCGCGAGCAGTTGATTCGCCTCAGCGAGGCCGCCTGGTGTTGCGAGGTGCCGGAGAATGCTCCCGACATCGAGCCCCACGAACCACGCTCGTTGAGCAATTTGACATTTGCGAGTTTCAACAACCCGACGAAGTTGTCGAGCGAGGTGGTCGCCGTCTGGTCGCGTATCTTGCAACAGTTGCCCACCGCGCGGCTGATCCTCAAGTATCGGGGGCTCGATGAGCCGTCGATGGTTGACTATTATCAGCGTGAATTTGCCCGACAGGGCATCTCGCCCGGCCGAGTCACGTTCGCCGGATCGTCACCGCTCCTGGAGATGCTCGATCAGTATCGCGGTGTCGACGTGGCGCTCGATCCGTTTCCTTTCGGAGGAGGTGTGACCAGCATCCTGGCGATGTGGATGGGAGTGCCGGTCGTCACTTGGCCGCGTGACACGATCGCCAGTCGACAGACGCTGAGCATGCTCACTCGGATGGGCACGCTCGACGGCGTGGCTCACAGCGCCGACGAGTACGTCGCGCAAGCCGCTGCGGTGGCGCAGCAAGCTTTAGCCGGCGGGACCGCCGCTCGCCGGGCGCGACGCGAGGCGCTGCGCAACACGGGCTTTATTCAAGGCGAGCGTTTCGCGCGTGAGTGGGCGCAGGCCGTCCGTCGATCATGGCACGCTTGGTGTCAGCGCGGCTCGTGAGTCCCACGCGACGACGCGCAGGCCGTCGATCAGCCAGGCCGATCCGGCGACAGTGACTTGTACTGCCCGTGGGTCCACAGCGCGATTTCGTTCTTGTACCAGCGTGACAGCCAGCTCTCGCACGAGCCGCCAGGCAAGTTGGTCCAGGCCTCGACGGTGCCCAGGTCGGTCACAAAGTGGTACGACGGCGCAAAGGTCGTCTCGCGTCGACCGGCCGTGATCACGTGCCCCTGAAAGGGCGTGGCATGGCAGCCGCGCATGGGCATCCAGCGCGTCTGTATTCCGAGCGCCGACCCAAACCAGCGGCTCTCGATGAAGCGATTGGTGAAGCGAAACTTGTTGAACTCGGCCCAGCTGGGAATGTCTTGCATGTTCACCTGCGCTGCCGCCGCGCGGACGAGTTCGCGCAGATCGCGTCCCTGCCACCACAACGAACGTTCGCGCTGCAACGTGCGGTCAACGCACGACACGATCATCGTCGAGAACCCGACGCGCGACGTCAGGTAGACCAATCGCCGCCAGCCGAGCCCGCCGTGCATGCCCGTGTCTTGACCAAAGACGCTCAGCAGCACATTGCGATACAGATACGCGAACAGCGTGGGCTCGACCCGTTCGGGTGCGTAACTAAAATCCCAGTCGAGCAGCGTTTGTTTGAGCGGACTGTCGTCGAGCATGGGCAGCCAGAGCCCGAGCAGATCGCGGGCCTGCGTGCTGACAACGTCGTATTGCAAGGTTTGCATGTCGGCGAGGGTGGCCTGCGGCAGGGCGTCGAGCCGCTCGTCGATGCGACGGCGGCGATAGCTCGACAGCGGCTGACTCACGAGCTTGGCATGGTTGTCGACCTGCGGCGTCTCGTTGGCCGTCGCCACGTAACCACGCGGCGGATCATACTCACTCGGCAGCGATTGAGTGTCGAGCCATCCTTGCCAGTGATTGGCTGTGTCCCAAGCCGGGATCGGCAACAGGCCGCTGATTCCCTCGCGGCGGCGCGGTATCCAGCCGTTGGTCTGCCAGCCGATGTGACCCTCTCGATCGGCGAATACCCACGACAAGCTCGGCTGCGGGCAGTGACGCACCCAGTCCATCGCCGCGCGGGCCGAGCGACACTCGATCAGCCCCAGGAACGTGTGCAACGAACGACCCGCGCCCTCGGCCGAGCCGCTCCAGGCCGAGGCCAGGTGCAAGCCCTTGCCAATCACTTGCGGATCGGTTTCGAGCGTGCCGACGTCGCTCTGATACACACGCACGGTCTCGGCGGGAGCGTCCTTGCGAAGGATAACCTCGTCGTGCGTCGCAAAGTCGTGCCACTCCTCACCGCGGCGATATTGCCACGCTTGCTGATCGTTTTGTCGCACGTCCTCGATAAACGAGTCGCTCGTGTCGGCCTTGAAATAAGTAACGCTCCAAGCGAGCTGTTTCGTGCGCGCCACGGCGAACAGCGGGCAGCCGGGGAGCGTGGCCCCCAATACCGAATGACCGGGCCACGTGAGCACCGCCTCGTACCAAATCGCCGGCAGCCGGTTCACTTCCAAGTGCGGGTCGCCAGCCAAGAGCGCGTGACCCGTCGCACTACGCCACGGCGCGACCGCCCAGGCGTTGCTACCCGCGAGCCGCGGCAGATCGGCGATCAACTCCAACGCGTTGTCCGAGAGCCGATTGGCAATCTTGATCCGCTTGAGGAGCTCGAAGTCGCAGTCGTCGAGCAGCGGGTCGAGCAACTCCTGTAATAGCTCCGGCCGCACGCCGGCCTGAATCAACTCGACGATGATCCGCTCGTTGCTCTGCTGCGTGACGACCAGCCCGCCGTAGCTCAGCAAGTTGCCAATGAGCATCACCGCTTCGATATCCCAGGGCTCGGGCTGGTAGCCGGTGGCCCACATGGGCAGCGTGCGACCGATCTGCCGCACCCCATCGTTCACGCCGTCGCAATAAGCCGAGAGCTGATTGCCCAAATCACTCGCGAGTCGTCGGGCCTCGGCAGGCAGGTTGCGATACAGGCCCGCGCGACGAAAGAAGCGGTCGGTCTCGATCAGCTCCGGCTTGTCGGCGATCTTTTCGGCCGTGCGTCCGGCGGCCACGCATCGTCCGAAGAGCAATTGTGTCGGGCGATCGGTGGCATGGGCGTAGCCGAGCCCGTAGAGAGCATCGAGCCACGTGGGGGCATGGATATGTACGACTCCGTTGTCGTCACGCGCTGCGTCGAGCGATCGTCGAGCCTGTGTCCACGCCAAAGGTTTCATGCTCGCTCCGCTCGTCGAGCGGCCACACTCGAGTGCTCGTTACGCTCGCGCCAACTTGGGCGACACCTTGGCCGACGGCGGCTCGCTACCGCGCGGCCAAATGACCCGCACGGCCTCGACGAGCATCAAGGCCGCGAGCGCCAGCAGCACCAAGCCGACCCAGGGGACCGGATCGCCCGGAGCCGCCAAAACGCCGTCAACATAAAACTTGGGGATGGTCATCCGCGTCAGGGCCCAGGTGCTCATCGTGTACATGAACACGGTCGGGATACCGGTGACGAACCAGACCCACCGCTCGCGCCGAGTGCGCCACAGCCAGACCGTCACGCCCAGCAGGGTCAACGCGGCGAGGAGTTGGTTGCTCGCGCCGAACAAGGTCCAAAACAGTTGGTACAACGGGATGGGTTTGCCCGTGGGGTCGACTTGCGGAGGCTGCAAGAGAAAGTAGAGCGGCGCGCCAGCCGTCAGGATCGTACCCAGCCAGCGCCCCTTGGCATCGTTCCAGCCCGTGAGTTCTTGAATGATGTAGCGACCCAGCCGCGTGCAGACATCCAAGGTGTCGAACACGAAGGTGGCAAACGCCATCAAGGCGAACGAAACAGCCAGTTGTTCCGAGACACCAAGGACGGCCAGAAATGACCCCAACCCACGAGCGTAAATGGCGTTCGGGGTGCCATTGAGCACCGGCGAGCCGTGAGCCCAAATCATCACACACGATAGCGACACGATGGCGACCATCGCCTCGAGGAGCATCGAGCCGTAGCCGATGATGCGGGCGTCGGTTTCGAGCCGCAGTTGCTTGCTGGTCGTGCCCGAGGCGATCAGAGCATGAAAGCCTGAGCAGGCACCGCAGGCGATCGTGATGAACAGAATGGGGAACAGCGGCTGTCCTTTGGCGGACACCCAACCGACGAATGCCGGATACTCGATCGAGTGATGGCCGGTGAGGCTGCTGACGATCAGGCCGATGGCTCCACCGGCCAAAGCCACATAGAGAAAATAGCCGCCGAGGTGACCGCGCGGCTGCAATAACATCCACACTGGCACGACGGCTGCCACGACGCAATACACCAGCAGGATCACGTCCCACAGCCGATGGGCCTGTGTCTGCTGGAGGCCGAGGAGCTGTTCGAGATCGAAAGGGATGTGCTGGCCGACATAGATCGCGAGGCCCACGAGCGGCAGGAAGATGATCGTGGCCCAGTTGAGCGAGAGCTTCGTATAACGCAGCAGCAGGCCCATGATGATCGGCAGGGCCAAGTACAGCAGCGAACTGGTGGCGATGCCGCCGCCACTGACTTGCGTGCCGTCGTCGAGCGTTTGCACACCCACGAACGACGCGGCAGTTACGTCGGTGAACGCGACTACGATGTAGACGAGTGCGATCCAGACGAACGAGAGAAACAACACGAACGCTCGCCGGCTCATGTGATCGCGAACCACCTCGGCGATCGAACCGGCTTTGTGCCGCACCGAGGCGGTCAACGCGGACATGTCATGTACGCCGCCGATGAAGATGGACCCCAGCAGAATCCAAATGATCGCCGGGGCCCAACCAAAGGCCAGTCCGGCTGCGATGGGTCCGACGATCGGCCCGGCCGCCGCGATCGCCGAGAAGTGCTGACTCATCAGAAACTTGGGTTCGATCGGCTCGTAGTCGAGATCGTCGCGCAGCTCGACCGCCGGGGTGACCGTGCGGTCGTCGAGCTTGAGCAGCCGCGCGAGCAATCGCCCATAGGTGAAGTAAGCAATCGTCAACACGACGGCCGAGACGGCCACGATCGGCAGCAGCGACATGATCCGAGATTCCACACAGGAACGAGGCAGGAGCACGAAGTACGGTGTTCAATATACTCGATCGGGCGAGGGGGGGAAGGCAAGGATGAGGGATGAGGGATGAGGGATGAAGGATGAAGGATGAAAACGGAGCGCTGTCGCGTGTGCGTGCCTTCCCCCATTCATCATTCAGCATTCAGCATTCATCATTCGCGCAGCAGCGAACCTCACCACGCCTGACTCGCGTCGCGCGCATCGCATCCCTTCGTCACACCGCTGCCTC